>DAIMYJ010000075.1:0-4272 GCA_036734545.1 Chitinophagales bacterium | reverse complement strand
TCCTGCATCTGACGGGTATCGAACAGCCTGCTGATGGTAGGCTGACTCAGTGAATAGAAGCCTTTCTTCGGTTCAAAATCATTCCATGATTCGAGGAAGTGGCTATCGGGACATACGAACGAACAGGCTTCAGCTGTTTCGTTGATGCTGTTGGCAAAGGAGATGGACAGACCGGCTTTGGAAACTGCACCTGCCAGTTCTGCGCCCATGGCGTGGTCATACACCGGGTTACAATCGTAGAACATCACGGCGCCCACCTGGCCTGCATTCAATTCGCTGATCAGCGTTTTGATCGTGGCATCTGTGCCCTGACGCAGGTTGGAAGCGGTGTCGAAGCTGATCGTGTTGCCATAGTTTCCGAGTGCTTCGTTGATGGCATTCACGATCACCTGAACGTTCTTATCATTACATCCGCTCACCACCAGTGAATTGCCGGCGTTCTTCTTGAGCCATTCGGCGGCTTCGGTGATGCGCTTTTGTTTTTCGGCATCTTTCAGTTTAGCACCGCCGGAAGCGTTTGCACCGGTGATGGCATCATACAGGTTCACCGCAACGATACCCAACTCTGAAGGCAATACGGCCACACGGTAGTCGGCGTTGGAGCCGGTGAGTGACAGTCTGCTTTCGAAGTGATAGTGGCGGCTCATTTCCGCCTTTTCCTTAGACACCTTACGGTTAGCGATATAGCCTTTGGTATATTCCACCGGTGAGATCCAGGTGCCAAGGAAATCGGCATCGATGGATACGATGGCTTTAGCGCGGGCGAAGTTATAATCAGGGATGGCTGCAACACCTTTAGTGGCGAGGTTAGCCATCAGCATACCATCATAAGAGATGGCATCGTAAGCCATCACTTTGGTATTGGGGTATTTCTCGGTGAATTTCGCGAACACCGCCTTGGTAGAGGGGCTGATCACCGTAGAGGTAACGATGCGAATATTGGCATTCGGATTAGCTGCCAGTTTGCCGTTGATGGCTGTATCCACTTCTTCCCAGGTAGCGTTCTTAAGACCGCGATCGCCTTTTACCATAGGATTGCGGTAGCGGGCAGTATCATACAGGCTTAGTACGGCAGCCTGCACGCGTGCAGAGGTACCGCCTTTGGTGATACGGGAATCACGGTTACCCTCGATCTTGATAGGACGACCTTCACGGGTCTTTACGAGGATGCTGCAATAGTCGCCGCCGGTATAGAAGGTGGAGGCATACCAGGTTGCAATGCCGGGGATCACATCTTCCGGCTTGAACACGTAGGGAGCAACCTTTTTCACCGGGATCTCGCATCCTGCGGCGATGGTTGCAGCGGTAAGGCTGAAGCCCATCACTTTCAGGAAGTCGCGGCGGGATGACTGCAATTGGTCATTGCTCTCGTCAAAGAATTCGGCCGGGATCTCCTGATGAAACTCCTGTTGTGCGAGTTGGATGAATTCCGGCTCCTGCTTTAACTCTTCAAGGCCTTTCCAGTATTTCTTTTCTGCCATCTGGTTATGGTTAGATTTTGATAAATGTGTATGGATCAATAGTGACACTTCTGACATTCGGTAGCACCGATGTCCTCTGCTTTCACATTCTGCATTTCGCCGTTCTTCAACTTCTCATGCAGTACTTCATATGGTTTATAGAACTCGTTGGTCGTGAAGTTCACGTTGGAATTGCGATGACAGTTCACGCACCAGCCCATCGAGAGGTTCTCCTGCTGCTGCACCACATCCATTTCCTGGATCTGGCCGTGACAGGTCTGACATTCGATGCCGGCAACGGTCACGTGCTGCGCGTGGTTGAAATACACGTGGTCAGGCAGGTTGTGGATCTTGGTCCACTCGATCGGCTTGGGTGCACTTTCGTATTTCAGTGACTCAGGGTTGAAACCGATATAGCTGTAGATCTTGGCGATCTCCTTGTCATATACGGCTTTCGGGTAGTTCGGGTCGGTACCGGTCACACCCTGAATGTTATAGTGGCAGTTCATACACACGCTGAGCGACGGGATCACGGCAGCTTTACCGCGTTCTGCGCCTACGTGGCAGTATTTACAGTCGATCTTGTTGATACCGGCATGCACCTTGTGCGAGAACAGGATAGGCTGTTCAGGCGCATATCCCTGCTGGCGACCGAGGGCGGTGGCGCTGTCCCACATGGAAACGCTCAGGAAACCGAGCAGCACGAGGGCGATCACACCTACCAGCGGACGGAAGCGACGCTGACGGTACCACGGGGTGGTATCAGCGGCCGGCTCTTCGTACTTCTGGCGAACCAGACCATCCAGGTAGCGCACGGCGCGAGCCAGGATGATGGCGATCATTACCAGGGCAATGATGAGGATCCAATACAGGGTAGTATTGTCCTTTTTAGCTGCAGCAACGGTTCCACCGCCACCGGCAGCTGCCTGAGCAGCCTGATCGGCCAAACGCTGAGACTGGGCATCTATGTAAACAAGGATGTCAGAGATATTGGCATCGGTCAGTTCAGGGAAGGCGGGCATGATGCTGCCGTATTCCTTGTACAGGTCATTGGCATACTTATCGCCGGTTGCCAGGAAAGCCTGGGAGTTCTTAATCCACGCGTACAAGGCTGTACTGTCGGCCCAACGACCCCTAACCCCTTGCAGGGCAGGTCCGGTCATTTTCTTGTCAATAAGGTGACAACGCTGACATTTTGATTGATACAATTCCTTGCCTTCTGCTTCGCCGGCAAAAACGGTGTTTGCCGTGGTCAGGAACGCGAAGAATAAGAAACCGGTCAGTAGGCGTCTGATGGTCGTCTGGTTCTTCAACTGCACAGTAGAGTATTTTAAAAGTTAAGGTATGTCTGATTTCCAAAAACCCGTGCAAAGCTAACCACCAACGTTGAATTCTTTAACAAAACATTTAAAATTTTTTTGACACTGGTTCGTCACAATGAAACCCTTGCAGGACAAGGATTCTCATCAGATAATTTTTACAATTTAGACCTATTCTAAACTAATCCTGTAAGTTATACACAGGGGTGCTGACAACCTCACTGATGCGCCGGTCAAAGGGTGGCACAGTTTTGTATACTTGCACATTCAAAGACAGGAGGATATATGCGCACATTCATTTACGCCGGTTTAGCTGTTTTGATCATGACCACGGGCTGCAAGGTAGCCGAGAAGGAGTTCCGGAAGGGGGATTATGACGAAGCCATTGACATTTGTGTCAAAAAACTGATCGATAACCCCGACAAATCGGAGTATATCATGCTTATGGAAGAGGCCTTTTACCGGGCGAATACGGAAGACCTGGCCATGGTGAAAGCCTTGCACGGCGAGGGCCGCCCTGACCGCTGGGAGGAGGTGTACCATGTTTATGAGCGCATTCATGTGCGCCAGCAGAAGATACGTCCGCTGCTCCCGCTGTATGTGGGTGCCGAGGAACGGGATGCGGAGTTTGCCTTCGTAGACGCCATCGGTGAGCTGAACAACGCCAAGAAGAACGCGGCTGCCTATTGGTATGCCCTCGGCAGCGAACAACTGTCCACAGGTGAGATGTATAAGGCCCGTGAAGCCTATTACACACTTTCCAATATCTACCGCTTCTACAATACCTATAAGGATATTGATGACCTGACTGACCGGGCGAGGGCCCTGGGCACTGCTGATGCTGTGTTCATGCTCACGAATCGCTCTGACGGCAACTACAACTTCTCCGTGCAGCAGGCCATCGACAGGTTTGCCGTAAAGGAGGACAATGGCAACTGGTACCGGGTGTACAACTCACTGCCGCAGGAAGACGCCGAATTCACCATTGAACTGGTGGTGCGGGAGGTGCTGGCATTTCCCGAAAAGGTAGCGACCAACCGCTATCAGGAGTCCAAAGAGATCATCGACGGATATGAATTCGTATATGATGCACAAGGAAATATCGTATTGGACAGCCTCGGCAACCCGGTGAAAGTTCCGGATTACAAGACCGTTACCGCCTGGGTGACCGAAACCTGGCAGGAAAAGGTGGCCACCATAAGTGGCGAACTCCTGTATAAAGACCACAGCGGTCGGGTGTTGCGCTCCATCCCCGTGCGCAGCGATGCGGTGTTTCAAAACTATTATGCGGTAGCAACCGGCTTCTATGAGGCACTCAGTCCGCAGAGCAAACAAAAGATCGGCGGTCAGCCCCTACCCTTCCCGGATGATGACGACCTGCTGGTGGATGCAGTGAAACAGTTGCAGTGCAATGTGGATGATGTGCTGGAGGATTATAATGAGGAGTATTTGGGGAGGTGAGTGGTGAGTGGGAGGTTGGGGTAGGGGGGGAG
>DAIMYJ010000074.1:10621-15772 GCA_036734545.1 Chitinophagales bacterium | reverse complement strand
CCCGTCAGGCCGCCCATATCAGCGGCTACAATGGTAAAGCTCCAGGTTCCGCTGATGCCGGTTCCTGCTGTAAGGGTTCCTGGCTGAGAGAACCAGGTACCTGCTCCCTTGCGGTAGTAGATACGCGGCACCAGTGCTCCCGTGGTAGGCACGCCGGAACCATCGCTGATCGTAACTCCGGTGAGTGAACGATCGCCTGTTGCACAAGTGAACGTAAGTGGAGTATAAACGATAGACGGTGCTGTGATGTCAGCTGCCAGGGTGAAGTTGCCGGCGTCAGCACCGATATCTACAGGCGTCAAACCGGAACGGGTTTGGTTATCGTAGTCGTTCGTTACACCCAGATCAAAACCGTTACCCTCAACATAGGTGGGGATTACGGCTGAGATATGCAGGTCAGGCGTGGCATTGGTCGGATCCAAATAAGCAGGATCAGTATTAAATGACCCTGCATCCTGGCCGACAGCCGATTGCCATGCACCTAAACCGGCCACATCCAAAGAGTTGAAGAAGCCAAACACACCGCCCGTACCAGGAGCAAAATAAATGTTATTGTTGATGGTCAGCCCTGTAGGGTTCGGCACTGTGCCATTGATCTTTACGGCATAATGTTTTCCGGTGGCACCGCTGTTCGCACGAGCATTTACGAAAACATTGTTGCGGAAGCTGCGGGTGTTTGTTGTTTGCACACCATTAAAAGCATATGACGCGCCGGAGCCTGCAGTGGCCGTGCCGCCGATGTAAATATTATTGTGCCAGATATTATTGGTACCCAATGCTTCATTGATACCTACGATACCACTGGTTCCTGAGTTTGTAGCCGCAGAACCTATAGCATTACTTACACCTGCGCCGAGGGCGATCATATTATTGCGATAGGTGGTAGTACCACCGGCGATGCGGATACCATTGATCTCGGCGGCCGTATTATTTGTAGAAGAGGTCAAGCCGTAGATCAGGTTGCGTTCAACTACGTTTGTCGTTGATCCGTTAAACTGAATACCAGTTACTACCGTTGCAGCTGTGGTATTAGTATTTGACAGATTGAATATAGTATTTTGGCCAACAGTTTGGTTAGCAGCAGAAGTAATGCAAATACCAACAACCGAGGCCGAAGATGTTGTACCTGTGCCCCCTGCGGCGGTCAAGTTTCTAATGGTGTTTGATGTAAATGTTCCAATAGGATTACTATTGAGTATACCCTGAACAATTGTTCCGGTTGCAGTTGATGTTGAATTTATAGAGTTGGCAATAGTACCGCCAATCGTATTGTTATTACATGTCCACGTTACAGCAACGCCTGTGTTGCACCTAAGGCCATAAATGTTCGCCGCACCTGTACTGGAATTAGATGCTGTGATACCCCCGATATTATTATTATTTGTAGTCCAGTTGCTTAAGCCAAAATTAAAAATACCGATCACATCACTTGGACTTGTTGAGCTTGATGTGAACGTAATGCTGCCTGTTGTTAACATGCTGCCTATTGTGTTACCGGTAACATCACCAACATTGGTCAAACCGGTGGAAATATAAATACCTCGAAATGCTGCAGTCGAGCTGGTTCCGCTGACTGCTCCAGACATGGAAATACCAGCGATGGTATTACCCTGCACACTGGTTGAAGTCGTGGATCCAACACTAAGATTGATCCCGATAAAAACTGAAGATAAAACGCCGACAAAATTATAAGTGCCTGTTCCGGCAGAATTCGCAAAACCAATGGTGTTTCCGGAGACCAGAAAATTATTTCCGGAGGAGTTAGCAATCGAAATTGGAGCGTGCTGAACACCGGTAGTTTGCGTTCTCGTTGCCGTTTGATACAACCTGTTATTTGAAATGATCCAATCGGTGTTACCTGAACCAACATAAATACCGTTGGAAACAGCTGATGCATTAAAGAAGTCGAAAATATTACAATTGGTGATCGTCACGCCACTATTATTCTGTGCAGTTGTAACTGTTGAACCATTACCATACACGCACTTAGTGGGCAGGTTGGCTCCAGCCGGGCCGATATCACAGAATGAAAAAGTATTATTGTCATTACCATTGGTAGTCGCACCTGCACCGATCCAAATATTACCACCATTGGTAGTAGTGGCCATGGTTGAAGAACCCAGAATCGAACAACGGGTGAATGTATTATTGGTAGCCTCATTTTGTATACGGATGGTCGAAGTACCTGATGTGGCTGAAACTGTGGTGTTCGAGAATGTCAGGCTGTTACCACCGGTATTTAAACCGTCAACCGTTACGTTGTCTGCGCCGTCGAAGCTGATGAGGGGGCTTCCGGCTGCAATGGCGCCACTTACGGTGCGTGCTGCGCCGCCGGCGGGCTGAATAGATATGGTGGAATAGGAAGCTGAACCTGTTCCGGAGCCATTCAGCGCTGCAGTGGCTGTTTCGGTGGTATTACCTGCGATCTGCACGGCGATCGTGCCGGTATGTGTACCGGCGTTGATGGCATCAAACGCTGCCTTCAGGGTAGCATAGGAAGCAGATGCTGTTCCGCCTGTTGCATTCACAACCACCGGATTGGAACTAACTGTATAATTATAATTTGAGCCTCCGTTGTTGTTCAAACGGAGTGTAAGCATATCGGCAGAGGTGTGTGTCGGGGTAACCGGACTGGAGAGCACATAGTACGCTACGTTCGTACCTGCCGTAAAGGCCGGGATGCTGGCAGTGCCGACAGCACCGGCGAAAGAGGCCGCCACCAGTGTGGATGTTGTAAATCCGTCGGTTGAATAGCGCACGAACACATTTTCACCGGCATTAGGGGCAGATGCCATCGTTATGGTAACGGTGGTGGCCATACCTGAGACAGCTGCCGTATTTGAAACAGCATTGATCACCACCGGATTATACGTCGTTTCGAGGATAGCCATATTGGCGTTCACACCCGAGGCTACATCCTGCACATTGAATGTGTAGTAGCGTCCTGACACGATGGAAGCCGCGTTACCGCTGGCGCCGCCGTTACCGCTGTTATATAGTGCGGATCCCGTTCCGCCCACGGGGGCGATGAAGGTATTGTAGGCTACGGCGCCTGTTCCGCCGCCGTAGGGACGCCACACGTCGCCGGGGAAGGCGCAGGTTGCGGGGAATTCCCATGTTCCGGAGCCGGAGCTGGTGGCCTGGAAGCGCGCCTGGCGGAAAGCGCCGAGGTCGTTCAATGCCTGGCAGTTGTAGCCGCTCAGGAATCCGTTCGTGGAAATGGCACCCGGCTGTGCGTAGGCCACAGATGCCGTGGAGATCATCAGGATAAGAGCCACAATGGCCTTTGTCCGGCGTACATACCCGGACAGGTGTGTGTAAAGGTTCCTCATACGTAGTTAATAAGATGTGTTCGCTCCGATTACCGGATCGGTAACCAAGAGGGCTGAAATTTACGGCAGGTTGCCTAAAATGCCGGAGCCATCGTTCCATAACCGTATCACAATTGGGCCTTTTGAAGGCCGCCGGCATTTGGAAAATATTCTATATAATTGATTGTCAATTACTTATATACACCCTGTTGTCTGCAAGAATTTCCTTACTCCATCTGATCCGGATACGATCGTAATGTCCGAAACCCGGGTTCATGCAGGCATACGGCCGCCCATCTGAAAAAAATGCAACAAGAATTACACATTTCTCCATATTTGGCAGCATTAAACAATTTCCTTACAAAATAGTTATACCTTTACAACGCGACTATTTGTCTGACAAGACACACACATGCCTATCATTTACCATCTGGTAAAAACGCTGACTACCAAAGAATTGGAGTTGGTGAATGCCTTGCCGCTGCAAGACCGCGAGCGCGATGTGCTGCATGCCATGCAGCAGATCAATATCAAGGTATTCCCATCCTCTACCGTTTGTAAGAAATTGCAACTGAACAGTTCGCATCTCGACAAGATCAACAGTATACTGTTCCGCAAGGTGATCGAGCGGCTGGCGGGAACGAGTATTTATGATCAGGTGCATTATCTCGACCAGAAGAACGGGATGTGGTTTGCCTCGCTGCGTTTACTGAAACAGTATGAGCATAAGCAGGTGCCGGTGAATACCGACCGTGAGCAGAACTTTCATTTCTACAAGTTTTACTTTGAATGGATATTATCCATTGCCAACGCCATTGCCACAGAAGATGAGATAGAACGTATCGCCAAAAAAACGCTGGAGTATTGTCCCAAGGCCACCTACGAAGAAAACCAGCTGTGGATCAAGATCGTATTATTCCGCAAGGACATCAACAACACTGCCACCACGGCTTCGTACAGCAACCCGAAGGTGCTGGCGATGATGCAGGAGCGTTTGCACGACCTGATCTATGAAGCGGATGCCATCGACTCGGCCATGTGTTTATACAAGGCGAAACTGGCTGGTATCATCCTGTGCAACCTCACCAAGAATTTCACGCAGAGCCGGGTGTATATCAGTGAGATCAACGACCTGTTCACGGCCTACCGCGAAGCCTTTGCTGAATCCGAGATATTAAGTGCACAATGGCATTACGGTCAGATATTGTTCTTCAGCAGCAAATTTGAAGATGCCTTTGATGTATATCATCAGTTGTTCGAAAAGATCAATATTCGCGAAACCATGCGCTGGTATGTGTATATCGCGGAGTATTTTCAGGTGTGCCTGGTTACAGGGCATTATTCCATTGCAGATATGCTCTGCCGTGAATACTTTCAAAAATTCTTTGACGACAAGAACGGCAGTTTCTATCTCTCAGCACTGATCCAGTGCGTGAAGCTGCTCATTCATACCAATCGTTTCGAAGAGGCGCGTGTCAAGCTGGAGGAACTCAGCAAGCTCACCACCAAAACCTCTTCCCTGCAATTCCAGTTCGCGCTGCGCGAGCTGACGGTTGCCTGGCATTATCTCACCGGGGATTATAAGACCGCGCTCACTCTGGCGGAAAAAAATCTCAAGTTCATGCGTTCGAAGCGCATCCATTATCTCATTCCGGAATACACGTATCACGCCCGCCTCACCAAGGCTTTCGTTAAGCTGAAACTGAAGAAACGTCCGCTTACCGATGAAGACAAGGAAATGTTTGCGCAGATGCAAATGGGCACGATGGCGCAGTATGGGATGTTGTTGAAGCGGCTGGAGGAATAATGTGCAGATGTGCTGATGTGCAAATGTGCAGAT
>DAIMYJ010000074.1:6903-10521 GCA_036734545.1 Chitinophagales bacterium | reverse complement strand
CTGATATTATGCTGCCGTGTGTTTTTACCAATGTTATACTGACTGAGTATTAAAAAAATGTCCCGCACTTCTTTCGAAATGCGGGACCGGAATAGGATCGTGGAATGTAATTATTTCTGTATCACCAGTTGTTTGGTGTATTCTGCATCTTCTACCAGCAATTTTACGATATACATGCCGGCGGGTGTGGAGGCATCGAGGTTTACTGTTTGATTTACCGTGCCGTTCGTGATGTTCACGGAGCCGGCGTAGATCTGTTCGCCCATCATGTTGAGCATGATCAATTGCGCCTGCAGTGCATCGGTGTTGAGTTCCATGTGCAGTGTAAAGGCATTCACTGCGGGGTTGGGGAATATCTCGAGTGATCCCTGTGCGGCAGCCACCGTATTTTCATCTTCCCTGCAGGCAGTAACGGCGATAGTTGAGGTATAGCGTGAGCAGCCGGCTGCGCTGGTCACCTCGCAACGATAGTTTCCTGCGGTGGTCGGGAAATACAGATAGCCGGTGGCTCCTGCAATAGGCGCGCCACCCAATTCCCACTGATAGGTGTATGTTGCATCGTAGCTGGCTTTCAATTTTACGGTTGCGCAAAGGCTGGTGCCATTGGGTGCGCTGATGTTGGCGTTGGGGTTGGGCAGCACCTGCAACAATGTAGCTTCAGAGAGTGCGAAGCAGCCGGCGGGCAGGTTCACCTGTACCTGATAGTAGGCCGGTTTGTTGGCCGTGTAGGTAGCATTGGTTGCGCCGGTGATCACGTTGCCATTCTTGAACCACTGATAGGTATACCCTTCGCCGGTATTGGCGCTTAGGGTGAGGCCAACGCCTTTGCAGGTGGTTGCGGTACCTGCCGGCGTAAGCACAGCAGTAACCACGTTCTCATCGGTCTCGCCGTTACAATCGTTATCGAGTCCGTCGCATATTTCTGTTGCGCCGGGGTATACGGTGGACTGTGTGTCGTCGCAATCGGTATTATCAGCCGAATAACCGCCGGGAGCGCCTGCACAGGATTCGGTGGAGGTCAGGGCATCACCAAAGCCGTCACCATCAACATCCGCATAAAAAGTAGTGAAGGTAAGCCCTTCATCAGCGGTACCGTCGCAGTTATCATCGATGCCGTTGCACACTTCGCCAGCGGCGGGGTTCACCTCTGCATTCGTATCATCGCAATCGGAGGGGTCAGGGGTATAGCCGGTGGGCATATTGCAGGCAAACACGGAAATAGCGGGATCTCCGAATGTATCGCCATCCGCATCGGCGAACCAAATGGGTGCACCTACCAGTGCAGGATCGGCATCATCGGTAAGTCCGTCGCAGTTATCATCCAGGCCATTGCACACTTCAGTTGCCAGCGGGTTGATCATATCATTAAGATCATCGCAGTCGAGGTCATTGCCCACAAAACCTGTCGGAGCAATGCAGGCCAGCGCGGTGACAGCGGGATCTCCGTACAGGTCGCCATCGGCATCTGCGTAGTAGGTGGCCAGGGTGCCTTCGTCGATGAGGCCGTCGCAGTCATCATCAAAGCCGTTGCAGTTCTCGGGTGCACCGGGATAGATGAGCGGGTTATTATCGTCGCAATCCAGTGAGGCCACAGCACCGTCGCCATCAAAATCCTGTTCTATGCTGATATTGTCGATGGCGAAGCTGGGGCGGCTGCCGGCTCCCGTCATATCGCGCACCAGCCAGCGGATCTGCACTTCCGGCTGGTTATCGGTAGCATCGGGCAGGGTGATGCTGCGGGCCTGAGGGTTCTGCGGTGTAGTAACACCGGAGCCGGTTTGGGTGGTGGTGCCGCTCTGATATTCAATACCGGTGAGGGTTGTCCACGCGCCTGTATTGCCGATGCGATACTGCATCGTGGATTCATTGATGCGAGTATTGGAAGCGCCGTCGTAAGGATTGCGGATCACCATGATATCATAGCTTACGGTCACGTTTACCTGGCCGGTGGTGACCAGCGACATCACGATCCCCGGGTTGGTAGATCCGGAAGTGAGGATACCAAGTTTACCATTATAATTATGGATGCCTCCGGAGTTATTTGAGGCACTCGAATTACCCAGCAGTGCGCGGTCGGCGGTAGGTCCGCCGGTCACAAACGTTGAGGTAGCCGAGCTGCTCAACTGCCAGCCTACGATACCGGTGGGGTAAGTGGTAGAGGCGTGGGCGAGGGTGCTAAAGTTCTCGGAGTATGGCGGGGTTACCGGGGCCGGGGCTGTTTGCGCTGAAGCGAAGAGCGTAAAACAGCAGGCCAGTGTTAGGAGTAGAAGCCTGTTCATTTGGAAGTTTGGATTTATGGGTGCAAAGATGGGGTGCCCAAAGCTGAAGTAAAAGCGGTTCGTATCAACAATATGTTAATGAAACATAACCATAATATCGCCATCAAAATCGACTTTCCGCAGGACGGTAAACCTTAACAAACGCGGCTGAAAAAATGGACCACGACATCCGCACCAGCGACCGAATTCCTGCGCTTACGAGCTTCTAATGCGGCAAATAGCTTAAAAGTCAACCTTATGGCCTGAATACCATACAGCATTTCCGGCCACTGTTACAATTATTGCCGCGACCACGGCGTTTTGTGTCTTATTTTTGCCGCCTCATGTCCATTGTTGTCGACCATATCACCAAGATCTACGGAGAGCAGAAGGCCGTGAACGACATTTCGTTCTCGGTGCAACCCGGTGAGATCCTGGGCTTCCTGGGGCCTAACGGCGCGGGGAAGTCGACCACGATGAAGATCCTCACCTGCTTCATCCCGCAAACCATGGGCAAGGCCAGTGTATGCGGGTTTGATGTGAACACGCAGTCGGTAGACGTGCGCCGCCATATCGGTTACCTGCCTGAGCACAATCCCCTGTATAAGGAGATGTATGTGCGGGAGTATCTGGAGTTTGCGGCCCGTATCAACGGCATGCGCAGGGCGCAGAAGCGCATTGATGAGATGATAGAAGTGACCGGCCTTACGCCGGAGCGGAAGAAGAAGATCGCTCAGTTGTCGAAGGGCTACCGTCAGCGTGTAGGCCTCGCGCAGGCCATGCTCCACGACCCGAAGGTGCTGATCCTGGATGAGCCGACCAGCGGTCTGGACCCCAACCAGCTGGTGGATGTGCGTGCATTGATACGCCGTATCGGGCAGGACAAGACCGTGATCCTGAGTACGCATATCATGCAGGAAGTGACGGCCATTTGCAACCGGGTGATCATCATCAACAAAGGTTCGCTGGTGGCGGATGACAGTATTGAAAGTTTACAATCGAAGCAGAAGGGTATCACCGTGGTGCTGGTGGAGTTCAAGGAAACGGCCGACAAGGGGGCGCTGATGCGCATTCCCGGCGTGCGGCGTGTGGAGGATGCGGGACAGGCGCTGCGGATAGAATATGCAGGTAATGCCGATATGCGTGAGTTGTTATTCCGCTTTGCGGTAGACAATAAGCTTACACTGCTGAATTTGCAGGTTGAGAAGCAGAGTTTGGAAGAAGTGTTCCAGGCGTTGACGAAATGATGTGGGTGAGTGGTGAGTGGTGAGTGAAATTGAATTTCGAATTATGGTGCCTCCACTGTGCACCCAGAGGCGCGGAGGGTGTAAGGGGAGGGCGGGAGGTGAGGTTCTAGTGG
>DAIMYJ010000074.1:0-6893 GCA_036734545.1 Chitinophagales bacterium | reverse complement strand
GCTTTATAGTTTTATTGTTCTAGTCGCTTTTTGCAGTTTTTGTTTCTTAGTTTGGTTCTATTGTTCTTAGTGTTTTTGATTTTGTTTGGGTGAGTGGCTAGTGGGGTTGAACTTTGAAACCGAAATTAAGCTCCCTCCCCTTTGCACCCTGAGGCACGAAGGGTCAAAGGAGAGGGCGGGGGGTGAGGTTCAAGTGGGTGAGTGGTGAGTGGTGAGTGGTGAGTGAAATTGAATTTCGAATCTGAGATCAAGCTCCCTCCCCTTCGTCCCGAGTACTCGGGAGAGAAGGAGAGGGCGGGGGGTGAGGTTCACGCGGAGTGCGCGGTGGGGCGGAGAGCGCGGAGGAATTATTTCTGATCCCTCATCCTTCATAGCTCATCAGCAGCAGACAGCTGAGACCTTTAATAAATGACGAAATAAACAGTTTTGTACGCGATATTCAGAAAAGAGCTTAGTGTATTCTTCAGTTCGCTGATAGGATATATTGCCATCACCATCTTTTTGGTGGCGAACGGGCTTTTTGCGTGGGTGTTCCCGGAGACGAATATTCTGGATGACGGATTTGCCACGCTGGATGCGTTCTTCAATTTCGCTCCGTGGATATTGATGTTCCTGATACCGGCCATCACCATGCGGAGTTTTGCGGAAGAGAAGAGCAGCGGGACCATAGAGTTCATCACCACCCGACCGGTGACAGATACACAGATCGTGCTGGGCAAATACGGTGCGGCGCTGGTGCTGGTGTTTTTCTCCATCCTGCCCACCGTTACCTATTATTTTACGGTGAGTGCGCTGGCCTCGCCGGCGGGCAATGTAGATACGGGTGGCATCATCGGTTCCTTTATCGGACTGATGTTACTGGGTGCCACCTTTGTGGCCATCGCCCTGTTCACCTCGGCCATCACGAGCAATCAGATCGTGGCGTTCATTGCCGGGATGTTCGGCTGTTTCTTTTTATTCCTGGCTTTTGATTCACTGTCGCTGATCCCCGTGTTCGTGGGCGGCGCCGATACGTATTTCAATGCCATCAGTATCAACCGGCACTATCAGAACATCAGCAAGGGATATATCGACCTGCGCGATGTGGTGTATTTTGCCAGTATGGTGGTATTATTTTTATTGATGACCAAAACCGCGCTGAGCAGTCGAAAGTGGTGATGACCGACGCACAACATTTATATCGCAAGAACCGCCGTAGGGCCATCCTGCAACTTCTGTTGCTGGCCGCCATCATCGTGGTGGTGAACGTGGTAGTGTCGGGATTCTTCGTTCGCTTCGACCTCACTGAAGAAAAGCGCTATTCCATTTCCAATCCGACCAAAGAACTGCTGCGCGCGCAGGATGATATCCTGTTCGCCCGTATTTATCTGGCCGGCGAACTGACGCCCAACATGCAGCGATTGCAAACGGCGACCACGGAAATGCTGGATCAGTTCAAGAATTATGCAGGCGACTATATCCAGTATGATGTATTCGACCCCTTCAGCATTCCGGATGAAGCCAATCAAACCGAATACCTCAAGGAACTGGAAGACAAGGGCGTGCTAAGCGTGCAATTTTTTGAGACGGCCTCCGACGAGGCATCCGTGAAATATGTTTTTCCATTCGTTTCGCTGGTGTATAAAGATCGCGAGCTGAATTTTCCGCTCATCGACCGCGGCACGATGCCGTTGCCATTGAATCCCGACAGCGATCCTTCCGTATCCATTTCGCTGCTGGAATATAAATTCACGAAAGCCATACGCCAGTTAACGGTGCAGGAAAAGCCCTACATCGCTTTTATCAGCGGGCATGGCGAGTTGGATCGTCTTGAGCTCAATGATATTGCAGGCTCGCTCAACGAGTTATATAATGTTACGCAGATAGACCTTGAGGACGACAGCACGTTTGAGATCCCACGTGAAGTGAAGACCGCCATCATTGCCAAACCCATCGCAGCATTTTCACAGAAGGGTAAATTCATCATCGACCAATACATCATGGCCGGCGGCAATGTGCTCTGGCTCATCGATCCGGTGATCGCCGACTTCGACAGTTTATACAGCGGCAACGGACAGTTCATGGCCATCGACCGTGAGCTGAACATCATGGACATGCTGGTGCAGTATGGTGCGCGGGTGAATGGCAATATCGTGCAGGACAAACAATGCACGCATATCAACGTGCCGGTGTCGAAGGGCGAGAATTTTGTGATGCGCCCATGGCCTTACAATCCTGTGCTGAATAATTACAACCTCAAACATCCCATCAGTAAGAATGTGGATGCGGTGGAAGGAAAATTCGTGAGCACGGTAGATACGATGGCGGTGGAGGGGATCACCAAAACGATATTATTGTCGACCTCCGGACAAAGCCGCTATCTGAACACACCGGCGCGCATCAATTATAATATTGTGGACCCGAAGTTTGCGCCTACGGACGCGCAGTATAACAAGCCGAACAGGCCGGTGGCAGTGCTGCTGGAGGGATCCTTCCCCTCCGCATTCCGGAGCATCAAACCCACTGCACAAAAACTGCATGCCGCAGGTTACGGCTACCGTGACACCCCCTACCTTGAAAAAGGCGAACCCGGCAAACAGATCGTGATCGGCGATGGCGACATGGTGCGGAACAATATTTCGCGCGAAGGCACACCCGACATGCTGGGCGTGAATTATATCGAGCGCTACATTTTCGGCAACAAGGACTTTGCGATGAACTGCATCGAATATCTCTGTGATCAGAACGGTCTCATCGAAACGCGTGCGAAGGAAGTGAAGCTGCGTCCACTCAACGACCAGAAAGTGCAAGCTGACCGCACGCAGTGGCAGGTGATCAATATGCTGGCGCCGCTGGTTCTGCTGTATATTTTCAGCGGTATCTATTTCTTCATCCGCAACCGTAAATACGCGGCATAACCGAATATCTATGCAACGCAATCTTCTCTATCTCGGCATACTGGTGGTTTTATGTGTGGTGGCGTACTTTACGCTCATCCGCGATAAGTCATCCTCCTACAGTAAAAAAGATGCCGACTTCGCCCTCGAAGACACGCTGGATGTAAGCCGCATCATGCTCACCACGCTGAAAGGCGACACGATAGACCTGCGCAACAACAAGGGCACGTGGACATTCAACAACGGCATGCTGCCGCGTCCGGATGCCATCCACAACCTGCTGCGCACCATGCACCAGCTGGAGATCAAGGTGCCGGTGGCCAAATCGATGCACAACACCGTAGTAAAGAATATTGCCGGCAGAAGAACACGGGTGGAAGTGTATGACCTGAAGGGTGAAAAGATCAAAGGATTTTACATCGGCGACAACAACGATAAACTGAACGGCACTTTCATGCTGATGGAAGGCTCGGATATTCCATTTGTAGTGAACATACCCGGCTTTTCCGGTTATATCTCCACGGTATTCTTCACCGATGTCACCGACTGGCGCAGTAAACAGATCTTCAAGTATACGGCCACCGATATTCAGCAGATCGATGTCACCTATCCGAATGTGAAGGATTCTACTTTCTCCCTGGTGCGTCAGGCCGACAACAGCTTTCTGATCGTGGCCAATGCGGGCGGCAAAGCACCGCTGAATCAGGAGATCGTACAATACTATCTCAAGCAGTTCGATGTGCTGAATGCTGAATATTACATCAACGAGAACGACAAGCGCGACTCACTGCTGGGCACCACACCGGCGTGCATCATGTCAGTGACCGACCGGAACAAGGTGACCACCACTTTAAAGATCTTTTATCGTCCGCTCACCTATCGTTCGAAGATGCAATTCACCTATAAGGATGAGCCGATCGAATTCGATCTGGATAAATACTACGGTGTTTTCAATAATGACCGCGATCTGGCCATCATACAGAACTTTGTGTTCGGCAAATTACTTATCGGGCCGCAATTCTTCTATCGTCAGCGGCCGGGCGGGGGTAATGTGTTGGTGGAGGATGTGATGCGTTAATGCATTTTTTGCACGCAGAGGCGCAAAGGCGCGAAGGTTTTATTGACGGATAAATTCCAGGAGGTATTCTTTGTTTTCGGTTTCGAGGTGG
Source organism: Chitinophagales bacterium (assembly GCA_036734545.1). Classification (GTDB taxonomy): domain Bacteria; phylum Bacteroidota; class Bacteroidia; order Chitinophagales; family BACL12; genus UBA7236. The sequence continues at coordinate 2,848 of DAIMYJ010000074.1, read as the reverse complement.
ATGATGTAGAGTCCCGGGGGGAGGTGTGTGATGTCGAGGGTTTTTCGGAAGCCGTGGGGGATATCTACACTTGTGTTCATGCGGATACTGCCGAGCGCATCGTAGATGGTCAGTTGCTGCGCGGCGTAGCCGGAGGTATTGGCGATGGTAATATTTTCTGACGTCGGGTTGGGAAATATGGAAATATTCTCGGTGATCAGTGCATCTGCAGCGGTGCCTGTTGGAGTTTCGAGGTATACTTTGAAGAGGCGGTTGCTGGCAACGGAAGGTGTGAAATTGGGTATGAGTGCATCGATGCCGCCGAAGATATATCCCACATGTACCGACCCTTCGATGTCCTGAAGTCGGATCACATGATTCTCGTATTGCGGTACGGCATCCAGCTGCCAGTATTCGGCATTGGAGCCCAGTAAACCATCCATGGTCACCGGTTCCACGATCTGTTGCATGGTGCCGTCGGACTGACGCACCACCGTGGTGATATCATCTACAAAAGGCACATTGAGATCTTCGATCAGTTCATCATCCTCTTCATCATAAAAATATTGTGAGATACCGCCGAACAGGGTGTGATAGGACGTTTCGGTGGTATTATCGTACAGGCTGATGACCGGGCAGGTGTAGTTGTTCATTTTCTGCATGAAGGATTCATCCATCACGTAACCGGTATCGGTAACAAAAACAGGTTCGAACCAAACCCAATCGGCCTCATACTGGAACACCCCGCTGAGGGCGATCAATGCCGGCACTTCGCCCGGGAAGAGCATAGGTTCAAAATTCAGGTCGCGGCGGTGAAACGCGATGGTATCCGTAACGTGCTGTACATCCGCGATGGTGATCTCCGTTCCGTCATCCTCCAAAGTGAATTTGGTGAGTCGGTTGTGATAGATCTGCGTGAATTGCGGTCCGGCGGGTTTGGAATACACACCTGTAAAGGAGTGGCCGCCGAACAGATATATCGTATCGCCGATCACGCCGATCTCTCCGCCGGTCACCTCGAATATGGGGTCATCAATGGTGCGGAACGCTCCGCTGATATCCGTTCCGGTCTCGAGGGCGTCAGACAGCACTTCGAGGTCTACAGCGGTCAGGGAGGGGAAGGTCCGCATTTCCATGGCTGTAGCATCATGGCCGTAGCCGCCGATGATATAGAGATATTTTCCGCGCTGAAATGCCTGCGGGTTGGTACTTTCGAGGGTATTCACGGTCTCATCGGGCAATCCGGCGGTAGGGTGCTCCCACATGTCGCCGGTAGCCGGGTCGAACATCCAGACAGATTTGTTCGCCTCCATAGGCATAAAGGGATTCGGGGGCAGGAAAGCGTGGAGTCCGCCAATGCGGCCGCACATGACGAGTCGCCTGCCCTCCCATTCTCCGCTCACGAAAGAATGCAGACCCGGCCAGGCGGCGTAGGTGATGTCTTCGAGGGTGATGGTATAGGGCGTTGCCGATTGCGCGGCCACCGGCAGGCCGGATGACAGCAGCAGGCCTGAGAGGAGGGCTGACCAGAATACTCGCATGGTGCAAATATACACTCCCTGCGGAGGTGTGTCTGTGCCATCAGGTACAGGTCGGGTGCGGGTTTCAGCTATCCACCCCCTGTTGAAAAACATTAGGTGCGAATGTTTACCTTTGCTTGGTTCAAAAAAAACACTACATGAAGTTTATCGTTAGCACGACCGCGTTGTTGCGCAACCTGCAGACAGTGAATGGCGTTGTGAGCCCGAACACGGTATTACCCATCCTCGAAGATTTCCTCTTCGTGGTGGAAAAAAATAAACTCACCATTTCCGGCACCGACCTTGAAACCTCCATCACCACGTGGATGGATATCGAGTCCAAATCAGAAGGCAAGGTGGCCATCCCGGCGCGCATCCTGGTAGATTATCTGAAAACGCTGCCCGAGCAGCCGCTTACCTTTTCCGTTGATGAGGAAAGCTGTCAGGTAGAGATCACCACCGATCGCGGTAAGTATAAACTGAACGGCGAGAACGGTGATGACTTCCCACGCGTATCCAGCGATGATAAATTGTCGGAGATCAATATGCCTTCCGGCGTTTTGCAGAAGGTGATCAACAAGACCGTATTTGCGACCAGCAATGATGAATTGCGTCCGCCGATGACCGGTGTGTTGTTCCAATTGAATAAAGACGGCGTGAATTTCGTGGCTACCGACGCACACAAACTCGTGCGTTACCGCCGCACTGATATCAAAGCCGACAAAGCGGCCTCTCTGATCATGCCTAAGAAAGCGCTGAACCTGCTCAAGTCGAATCTTCCCGGTGAGCAAACGCAGGTAATGATCAGCTACAACAATTCATTTGCGTTCTTCAGCTACAACAATGTGAAGCTGATCTGTCGACTGATCGAAGGACGTTACCCTGATTACAATGCTGTTATTCCGCAGGAAAATCCTAATCAACTGACGATAGCGCGTGCCGATTTCCTGAATACGCTGCGCCGTGTGATCATCTTCTCCAACAAGACCACCCACCAGGTGGTGTTGAAGCTGAAAGGCAACGAGATGGCCGTAAGCGCGCAGGACCTGGATTTCAGCAATGAGGCGAATGAGCGCATCGACTGCACCTACGACGGTGAGAACATGGAGATCGGCTTCAATGCGAAATTCCTGCTGGAGATGCTCAATGCGATGGATAATGAGGAAGTGCGCTTCGAATTATCTACACCGAATCGCGCAGGCTTATTGCTCCCCACCGAATCAGACGAAGCAGAAGACCTGCTGATGCTGGTGATGCCGGTGATGATGAATGTGTGAGGGGGGTGAGTGGTGAGTGGTGAGTGGTGAGTGGTGAGTGGTGAGTAGTGAGTAGTGAGTAGTGAGTGGTGA
>DAIMYJ010000073.1:0-16286 GCA_036734545.1 Chitinophagales bacterium | reverse complement strand
CCCTCTCACCACTCTCATCCATCATCCCACCTTCCTCCCTCCTCCCCCAGCCCCACCTCCCACCACCACCCCCCACCCCCCCAACTCACCACTCACCACTCACCACTCACCACTCACCACTCACCCACTCACCCACTCACCACTCACCACTCACTATCTTTGCCCCATGAACATCCTTCTTCTTGGTTCCGGCGGACGCGAACATGCATTGGCATGGAAGATCGCACAGTCGCCGCAGTGTGATCAGTTGTTTATCGCGCCGGGAAATCCGGGCACTGCAACCTGCGGCACCAACGTAGCCATCCGCGCAACTGATTTCCCTGCACTTACCGCGTTTTGTCTGGAGAAAGCCATCCACATGGTGGTCGTAGGGCCGGAGGATCCCCTGGTGGCAGGTGTGGTCGATCACTTTCGTCAGGATGCTGCTGTAGCGCATATCCCCGTGATCGGACCGGATAAAGAGGGTGCACAACTGGAAGGCAGCAAAGCCTTCGCCAAAGCATTCATGCTCAGGCATGGTGTGCAAACGCCGGCTTATAAAACCTTTACTGCGTCCGATATGGATGCCGCCATTGCCTACCTGCAGCAACATACATTGCCCGTGGTGCTGAAAGCCGACGGACTCGCTGCCGGAAAAGGTGTGGTGATTTGCACCTCCGCTGAAGAAGCAGTAGATGAGTTCAAACAAATGGTCAGCGGAAAGTTCGGCGCTGCAGGCAACACCGTAGTGGTTGAACAATTTCTCACCGGCATCGAACTCACCGTCATCATCCTCACCGATGGTAAAACGTATCATATACTTCCCCCGTCAAAAGATTATAAAAGGGTAGGGGATGGAGATACCGGTTTAAATACCGGCGGTATGGGTGCGGTTTCGCCGCCACCCTTCGCCACAGAAGAATTTCTGGGTAAGGTGCAGGAGAAGATCATCAAGCCTACCATGGATGGGCTGCAAAAAGAAGGTATCCGTTATAAAGGCTTCCTGTATTTTGGACTCTTTAACGCGCAGGGTGAACCCTATGTGATCGAATACAATTGCCGCATGGGCGATCCTGAAACGCAGGTGATCATGCCCCGTGTGGCCAACAACATAATCGACCTGTTCTCCGCAGTGGCTGCCGATAACCTCGCCGCCGTGCCCCTGCAGACAGATCCGCGTCCATGCACCACAGTAATACTCGCCAGTCACGGATATCCCGGCACCTTCGAGAAGGGATTCCCGATCACCGGATTGGAACAAACTGAGGACTGCATGGTCTTCCACGCCGGCACCGCCATCGATGCGGAAGGCAGACTGGTTACGGCAGGCGGACGCGTAATGGCGGTTTCCGCCTACGGCACCACCATCGACGAAGCACTGCGCAAAAGCTACATCAACGCCGGCCGCATCTACTTCGATAGCCGCTATTTCCGTCGCGACATCGGCTTCGACCTGTGATCCACCCGCGCTGATCCTTCGCGCCTCTGCGCCTCTGCGTGCCCTTTTCCGGGAATATTCGATCCTCGTATTCGGATAATCAGCCGAATTCTGTCCTCTCTGCAACACACGCCCTTCGGCCATTTCAGCCGGTTTAGATGTCTATACAGGGAATTCTTCCGCGTCGGAAACGCCCTTTTTCTGTCCCCGGTTTCACGCAACTTATCCCGCTCACGCCCCGTTTCTGCTCATGTAACAACGCATTAAAAACATACGATCATGAAAAGAATGATGCTCTTTACATTGGCCGCTACAGTAGCCGCCGTGTTCTCCTCCTGCTCTGATGATACCCTGGAGGATCTCACCCTCACCGAAACCGAAGGCATGTCGGAAGGTGTCTGGAAAGTGACCTTCTACAAAGACAATAGCAATGACGACAGTAACGACGTGATCGGCTATACTCTTGATATGCAGGACGATGGCACCCTCATCGTAACCGGTGGAGGCGCCAGCTATACCGGCACCTGGATGATCAAGAACAGCGATGATGATCCGGCTTACAGCAAGGAGATCGATTTTATGGTGGTGGGTGATGACAATGTCGACGAGATCGAGGGCAGCTGGCTCATCGCCGTGCTCACCGATACCCGGATGGAGCTCCTCGACGATACACCGTCAGAAGAGATGCACCTCACCAAACAGTAATGTGCGTATTCCTTACCGAATAGGCTCATTAAGCCCGGTTTAGATTGCACCAATGACAACAAAGTGACATGGTAAAATGTCAATGAAATGAATTAAAAAACTGTAAATCAATGAATTATAGATTTTTAGGAGTCAATTTAGTGACAATTTTATATAATTTGCAGTGCAACCCTCGACCGCATAAAATCATTTTATTTGTAAATCAATAAACCTGACCATTATGAACAGATTAGCCCTTTTTACCGCAGCTTTTGCAATGAGCATCGTATTCTTCGCATCCTGCTCGCAGTCCGAACTGAACACGATCTCCATCTCCGAAGCGACCAGTATCATCCCCGGCAACTACAAGGTCAACAACTATGACAACGGTTCAGGAAACACAACGGCGTATGATAGCTATACATTTGAGTTCCAAAGCAATGGAACCCTGATCGCCTCTAATGGCACTGACGCTTACAACGGCCAGTGGACCATCCAGACGGAGAATGCGGTAGACTATGACAAGTCTGTAACCATCACCATTACCGGTAATGCCGACCTGGACGCACTGAACCACACCTGGTTTGTGGAAGAACTGTCAGATGTGACACTCTACCTGACCGATGACGACACGGAGATCCTCCAACTCATCAAGAACTAAAGCGGAGTAACGTATATATTAAGGTGAACCGGCGGCCCAGTGCTGCCGGTTTTCTTTTTGCAATAATTTAACCAAACAAACGTTTGGTAAATTGAAAATCCCGGATATCTTTGTCCTATGCCTATCCGTAAAGTAGATCGCTCAGACATCATCAAAGAGGCACTAAAGCTCTTCCGCACCCAGGGGTATCATAAAACGACCATGGCCGATATCGGCAATGCATGCGGCTTGCTGAAGGGGAGTATCTACCACTATTTCTCCTCCAAAGAGGTTCTGATGCGCGAAGTGCTGGAGGTGCTCCGCGATTATTATCGCGACCGGGTGTTCATCCACGCCTACGACACTGACCTGACCGCAGAAGAAAAGTTGCGTTTGCTGGGTGAGAAAAGTGTGGATGTGTTTGTGAACGGTGAAGGTGCCTGCCTCATGGCCAATATCGCGATGGAAACGAATGATGTAGTGCCGGAATTCCGCGCACCGATCCGCGCTTTTTTTGATGCCTGGATCGAAGCACTGCAGCACATCTATCGTGAAAAATACAGCGCTGATGCCGCGCGCATCTTCGCACATGAATCCGTGGCCGCTATCGAAGGCGCTGCCATGCTCATGCGCATTTATAATGATCGCACATTTCTGGATAAGGCGCATGCCATGATCATGGAGAAATTCAAATTGGGAACAAAAACTGCGTTGATCGCATCTGAAAGAATAAAATAAAACTGCCGGATCACCTGTGTGTTATCTGATAATACACAAGGTTGTATTGGTACAAAGCGCATATATATGAACAGGATCATTAGAAAAGTTGCCGTGCTGGGCTCAGGGGTCATGGGAAGCCGCATCGCCTGCCATTTCGCGAATATCGGATTGGAAGTAATACTCCTTGACATCGTACCTATGCAGGCCACCGAGGAACAACTCAAACAACCGGCCTTCCGCAATAAGATCGTCAACGACAGTTTGCAGGCGGCAGTGAAACAGAATCCGTCGCCGGTGTATGCACAGAAAGTGCTGAAGAAGATCAGCACCGGAAATTTCGATGATGACCTGAAACGCATCGCGGAATGCGATTGGGTGATCGAGGTGGTCATCGAAAATCTCGACATCAAGAAACAACTCTTCGATAAGGTGGATGCCCTCCGCAAACCGGGCACCCTCATAACCTCCAACACCTCCGGCATTCCGATCGCGATGATGTGCGAAGGTCGGTCAGCCGATTTCCGTAAACATTTCTGCGGCACACACTTTTTTAATCCGCCGCGCTACCTGCGACTCCTGGAGATCATCCCGGGACCGGATACCGATACATCCGTGATCGAATTTCTCATGGACTACGGCGATCGCTATCTCGGTAAAACGACCGTGCTGTGTAAAGACACACCGGCGTTCATTGCCAACCGTGTGGGTGTGTTCGGCATGATGGCCGTGTTGAAAGTGATGGAAGAAATGCAGTTCTCCATCGCACAGGTGGAAGCACTCACCGGACCGGTATACGGTCGACCAAAGTCCGCAACCTTCCGCACGGCAGATGTCGTGGGCATCGACACTTTCGTGAAAGTGGCGCAGAATACTTACGCGGCCTGTCCGAATGACGAAAGCCGTGACATTTTTCAGCTGCCTTCGTACATCCATACACTTGTTGAGAATAAATGGCTGGGTGATAAAACAGGTCAGGGATTTTTTAAAAAGGTGAAGAACGAACAGGGACAAAGTGAGATCCTTACACTGAACCTGCAGACCCTTGAATATGCCCCTTTAGCAAAAGCAAAGTTCGCCGCACTGGATGCCGCAAAGCCTATCGATGATCTGAAGGCGCGTATCCCTGTGCTGCACGGTGCCGGCGACAAGGCGTCTGAATTTTATAATAAGCTGAATGCGCTGGTGTTCCGCTATGTGTCGCATCGCATTCCCGAGATCGCTGATGAATTATATAAGATCGATGATGCCATGCGCGCCGGATTTGGTTGGGAACTGGGACCTTTTGAAATATGGGACCTGCTGGGTGTAGAGCGCTTCGCCGGATTCATGCAAAAGAATGGAACGCCGGCTGCTGCCTGGGTAAATGACATGATCGCCAAAGGGTGCCGTTCATTCTACACCGTGGAAGGCGGTAAACGCATGTTCTATGATATCCGCACAGGTAGCTATGTGCGCATTCCCGGCATGGACGATATCATCGTGCTGGATAACTATCGCGCGCAGAAACCGGTGTGGAAGAACAGCGGCGCCACCCTCCACGATATCGGTGATGGCATCCTGAATCTGGAATTCCATACCAAGATGAATGTGGTGGGCAGCGAGATACTCGAAGGTATTCAGCGGTCGATCGACATTGCAGAAAAAAATTACCGAGGACTGGTGATCGGAAACGACGCAGCGAATTTTTCTGCGGGAGCGAATATTGCCATGATGTTGATGCTCGCCATTGAACAGGAGTTTGATGAGTTGGATATGGCCATACGCGTGTTCCAGAATACCGTCGCACGTATCCGCTTTTCAGCCATACCCGTAGCTGTGGCACCGCATGGCCTGACACTCGGTGGCGGTTGTGAAATGACCATGCACGCCGATGTGGCAGTGGCTGCTGCCGAAACCTATATCGGATTGGTGGAGGTGGGTGCTGGATTGATCCCTGCAGGCGGTGGTACCAAGGAACTCGCCTTGCGTGCCAGCGATAAGTATTTCAGAGGTGATATCGAAATCCCCACCCTGCAGGAAATGAGCCTGAATATCGCCATGGCCAAAGTGGCTACCAGTGCACGGGAAGCATTTGAGTTCGGGTTGTTGCGCAACGGCATCGATAAGGAAGTGGTTAACAGCACGCGCCTGATCGCCGAAGCGAAAAACCAAGTACTTGCACTCGCCGATGCCGGTTATGTGCAGCCGCAGCCGCGCAAAGATATCCGCGTACTCGGTCGTTCTGCGCTGGGCAGTTTTTATGTGGGTATCGCCTCCATGCGTATGGCCGGATATATATCCGAATATGATGAGCGCATCGCGAAAAAGGTAGCCTATGTGATCAGCGGCGGCGACCTCAGTCAGGCGGCAGAAGTGAATGAACAATACCTGCTGGACCTTGAGCGCGAAGCATTCCTCTCTCTGCTCGGTGAAAGGAAAACACTGGAACGCATGCAGCATATTTTAAAAACAGGTAAGCCCCTGCGTAATTGATCACCATAAAAAATAACAATGATGACTGAAGCATATATAGTAGCAGGCCTTCGTTCACCGGTGGGAAAAGCACCACGCGGTATGTTCAGGTTCATGCGCCCGGATGATATCGCCATGCAGGTGATCACGCAATTGCTGGCACAGGTGCCGCAACTGAGTAAGGAGCAGGTGGAAGACTGTATCGTTGGTAACGCTGTACCGGAGGCTGAACAGGGACTGCAGATCGGCCGTCAGATCGCCATGCGCGCATTGGCTAAGGCAACCGCCGGCATTACCATCAACCGCTATTGCGCCAGCGGCGTGGAAGCCATCGCCATCGCCACAGCAAAAATTCGCAGCGGCATGGCCGATTGCATCATCGCCGGCGGAACCGAAAGCATGAGCCTCGTACCTACCGCCGGCTGGAAGACCTCACTGAATTTTGATGTGGCGTCAGAACATCCCGAATATCTCATCGGCATGGGCCTCACCGCCGAAAATGTAGCACGTGAGTTTCATGTCTCGCGCGAAGACGCCGATATGTTCTCTTATCATTCTCACCGCAAAGCGGCAGACGCGATCGATAAAGGCTACTTCAGGAACGGTATCGCCCCCATCACGGTGAAGGAGGTGTATGTCAACGAGAAGAACAAACGCGCTGAACGCACCACAGTGTTCGATACCGACGAAGGGCCGCGCCGCGATACCACACCGGAAGCACTGGCGAAACTGAAACCGGTATTCGCAGCCAAAGGCGTGGTCACCGCCGGCAATGCCTCACAGACATCCGACGGCGCCGCATTTGTGATCGTGATGAGTGAACGCCTCATGCGCGAGTTGAACCTGCAACCTCTGGCACGCATGGTCAGCTGTGCATCGGTAGGTGTTGAGCCGCACATCATGGGCATAGGACCCGTGGCGGCCATACCGAAAGCGCTGCAGCAGGCAAACATGAACCTGTCGCAGATCGATCTGGTGGAATTGAATGAAGCGTTCGCCTGTCAGGCCCTCGCCGTCATCCGCGAAGCCGGCCTCAACCCCGACATCGTGAATATCAACGGCGGCGCCGTAGCCCTCGGTCACCCCCTCGGCTGCACCGGCACCAAATTATCCATTCAACTCATCCACGACCTCAAACGTTTACAAAAAAAATACGGCCTCGTAACAGCCTGCGTAGGCGGCGGCCAGGGTATAGCGGCGGTTGTTGAGGTGATGTGATGATGAGCTTGATTCTGAAGATGAACGGGTCTAGTGCAGGACGGATGGTAGTGGGTAGTGAGTAGTGGGTAGTGTGACAATACAGGGACATAACTTGGTAAAACTGAATATGGAGAAAATGGAATGATAATGAATAAATAAAGTGCTAATTGTTTAACCCTTAATCCAATTATATGCATAACTATCAAAAATTGAAGATCTGGCAGGAAACGCTGGATATATCGGTAGAGGTCTTTGAATTGACTGCCCGGTTCCCCAAGGAAGAAGTATATGGGCTGTCGGCGCAAATGCGCAGGTGTGCAGTGTCAATAGTTTCGAATATTGCGGAAGGGGCTGGGAGAAATTCTAATGCTGAGTTTAATCATTTTCTGGGCATTTCGATAGGGTCCTCTTACGAGTTGGAAACACAATTACATATTTCTGAGCGACTAAAATATTGCCCGGAAACTAAATTCACTGAATTAAAAACGAGACTCCAACAAACACAAAAAATGACTTTCCAGTTAAAATCTAAGTTACTTAAGGCAACTATCTAAGAACTAAAAGAAACTACCTGGCAAGGATCTGTATTTGTCCCACTACTCACTACACACTACTCACTACCAAATTCCAAAATTTCAATCAAAACGAATCATATGTCAAACGGAGAAATTCACACGATACTAAAAGGCGGCGAATTCCTGCTCAAAGAAGTCACCCCTGCCGATATCTTTATACCCGAAGAGCTGAACGAGGAGCAGCTGATGATCAAGCAGATGACTGCCGACTTTGTGCAGAAAGAAGTGCTGCCCAACCTCGACCGTATCGATGAGCATGAAGAAGGCCTCATGCCGGAATTGCTCACGAAAGCCGGTGAGATCGGTATCCTTGGATTGCCGATTCCGGAAGCCTATGGGGGATTTGCGAAGGATTTCAATACCATCTCTGCCGTTACAGAGATGACCGGCACCGCCCACGCTTTTTCCGTAGCCTACGGCGCGCAAAGCGGTATCGGCACGCTGCCCATCTTGTATTTCGGTACGGAAGAACAAAAGAAAAAGTATCTGCCCGGACTCGCGGCCGGCACCCTGCACGCCAGTTACTGTCTCACAGAACCGGGCAGTGGAAGCGATGCACTGGCGGCAAAAACGAAGGCCGTGCTCAGTGAAGATGGCAAACACTATATCCTCAACGGACAAAAGATGTGGATCACCAATGCCGGATTCGCCGACATCTTCACCGTGTTCGCCAAGATCGATGGTGAGAAATTCACCGGCTTCATCGTAGAACGCGGCGCACCGGGATTCACCATTGGCGTGGAGGAAAAGAAAATGGGTATCAAAGGGTCTTCCACCTGTCAGATCTTTTTCGAGAATACGCCGGTGCCGGTAGAGAACGTACTCGGAGAGATCGGCAAAGGACACCTCATTGCCTTTAACATTCTGAACATCGGCCGCTATAAATTGTGTATCGGCGTGCTCGGTGGTGCACAGGCGCTGATCGACACCTCGGTGCAATATGCCAACGAACGCATGCAATTCAATGTACCCATCTCTTCTTTCGGCGCTATCAAGTATAAACTGAGTGAGCAGGCTATTCGCACATTTGCGGCCTTAAGTGCCACCTATCGCACCAGTGATTATATCGACAAAAAAGAAAAAGAACTCCTCGCCAAAGGCATCGGTCATGAAAAGGCGTTGCTCGGCGCGGCTGAAGAATATGCCATTGAATGTGCCATGCTTAAAGTGATCGGCAGTGAGGTGTTGGACTATGTGGTGGATGAATGTGTGCAGGTGCTCGGCGGATACGGATACAGTGAAGAATATCCCGCTGCACGCGCCTATCGTGATGCGCGTATCAACCGCATTTTTGAAGGCACGAACGAGATCAATCGCCTCCTTACCGTGGATATGCTCCTGAAACGCGTCATGAAAGGCCAGCTGGATATGCTCGGGCCGGCCATGGCCGTACAGAAGGAACTTATGGGCATTCCGGAGTTTGGCGAAGGGGGAGAAGGTCTGTTCTATGAAGAGGAGAAGGCGTTGAAGAATATGAAAAAAGCCTTCTTCATGGTGGCCGGCGCCGCAGTGCAGAAACTGATGATGGCCTTGAAGGACGAACAGGAGATCCTGATGTGTGCAGCCGATATGATGAACGAGATATTCCAGGCAGAATCCATGCTCCTGCGTGTACAAAAACTCACCCTGCAACGCGGTGAGGAAGCTACTGCGATCCATCGCGATATGCTGCAGGTGTTCTTTACGGATAGTATCGACCGCCTCAACAAGCAGGGTAAGAATGCCATCGCAGCCTTCGCCACAGGTGATGAGCAACGCATGATGCTTCTGGGATTGAAACGATTCACCAAATATCCGGTCATCAACACCACCGCCGCCCGCCGACGGATCGCCGACAAACTGATCGCCGAGAATAAATACTGTTTTTGATCACTGCACGCGATGTTATGATGAGATCGACATGATCAAACACATGTAGAAAAGGACATGAACAGTAGGAAAAGGCTGTTCACACGAGAAAGCTTCTTCCGAAGTGTGTCAACCAATGCACACATTAGCAGATCAGCATCCGCCGCGGCGGACACATAAAAAAAGGCTGTCTTTTACGGACAGCCTTTTTTATATCAAAACGTTTTGATCGTTATTGCATCACACTCACCTTCTCCGTCCATACCGACTGGTTGGCGTTGTTGATCAGGCGAACAAAATACACGCCCTGTGGCAGGTCAGTGATGTCGAGGGTCATTTTACCATTAGCGGTTGACCAGTTGTGCACGGCCATGCTGCGTCCTACGATATTCACGATCTCCACCTTGGCGATCTGAGCGCTTTTGGAAGCATATACATTCAGGCTATTCACCGCGGGATTCGGATATACCGCATAGCTGTTGTCCAGCTCGGGGCTCACCACACTCACCTTACAGTCTTCACTGGATACACCCAGATAGGCCTGGAATAATCCCACTGCATTATAGTTCGCGCTGTCCAGCACACTGTAGAAAGCAACTTCTACGGTGCCGCAACCCGGAATGGGATCAAAGGCACCATCGTGGAAATTACGGGCGTCGAACTTTACATACACGTTGCCGCTGGTGTCGGCGGGTGCATCAAAAAAGTAGCCGGGTTCATCCGCATTGGGTGCCCAGCACAAATTGAAATCACACACTGAACTGGTCCACTCATCCGGAATATCGTTGATGGTGCGCATCCAGGTCATGGTCTGCGTTTCGCCGGTATTGCTGAAGGAGATGGTCACTTCATGAATGTCGGCGGGATCACCCTCGAGCTCAGCAGCAGAGGGGGAGAGAACAATATTCTGTGCGGTAGCGCTCAGCAGGGCAACACCCAGGCAGGTAAAGAGGAGAAGTTTTTTCATGCTTAAAGCCATTGATTTATAATGAAATACGATGTGTTACGGTGTGTAGTTGGGTCTAATCCTATACAAAAGTAAGGTGTTACGGGCAAAAAAAAGAGTCAGGCGTTCAACCTGACTCTTTTATGACCGGTGGTCCGGATTATTTTACGATCTGCAGTTTTTCAGTCTGCGTGCGCTGAACACCATTGGTCAGGTAGTAGAAATACATACCTGCACTCAGGTCGGCAGTGCTCAGGGTATAAGCCGTTGTGCCGGCTGCAACCGGCGCCGCGTATACGGTTTGGCCGGTAATGTCGGTAACGGTCAGGGTCATGTCCTGAGCAATATTCTGCATCGGGATCATGGTGCTGTTCACGGCCGGATTCGGCTGCGCGCCACCCAGTAATCCCTGCACCAGGGCGTCGAAAGCAACGCCGTTCAGGTCGCCCTTGAAGTACAGATAGGTAGCTTCCATCACCGCATTGCGCACGGCATCATCCTCGATCATCTCAATACCGATACCCAGGTAAACGGTCTTGTAATCAGAGGTCTCCGCACGTACACCGCCGATCTTGGTGCCGCCGTTATAGGTGAAGATCTCAAATGCATCCACACCATTGGGTTCTATCTGCTCAGGATAATAGTAGGTGGTGCCGTAAGGCTTGCTGATATCGCTTTCTGCTACTGCACCATACCAGGTATCTGCGGCAACAGCCGTAAAGGTAGTGGCGCCGGCGGCCGCGTCAGTCACGTAGTCGGCCATCAGATAGTTTTCATAGAAGTCAACAGCCTCCGGATAGTAAGCGGCATATTCATTCACTTCCCAGCCGATGTCCTGACCGGAAATGAACAGGTTGCCACCGTTGTCGAGGAAGTCCATCAATTGCTCGATCTTCTCTGCATCATCCACCAGTGCGGGGAAGGTCCACGCAACGTTGTAATAGATATTTTCTATATCGGCCAGTGCGCCGCTGGAGAATCCTTTCTTCATGGTGAAGTGGCTGGTGGCAGCATAAGAAGTGATATCCGCTGCGGCTAATGCATCTGTATACAGTGATTCAAAATCATACGTGCCGTATGGAGAACCATCGCCGAAGCTCACTTCATTGTTCACCACGAGATCCGTTACGCCGCTGATGATATAATAGCTTAATACCTGCGGAGACAATTCCGGATTATCAGGGAAGGTCACCGTAAGTGCATACTCACCGATAGCAGGTGTAGGTCCTACGATCACATTGAGGGTTACCGGAATATCATCACTGGCAGCTACAAAAGCATCGGTAGAACCGGTGTAGGTGGTACCGTCATAGGTGTAGCTGGCAGACCAGTCGCCGGGCTGATCGGCTGAGAATGCGATGGAAATATTCATGCCTTCAGCATCGCTCAGATTCAACACCTGTCCGGTAAAGGCGGTGCCTGCACCGATGGTTCCCTGCACGAATGTGTTCACGGAAGTGTTAACTACTTCAATGTCAGGATCGTTGGCAGTACCGGAATTCAATACTTCCTTGGTGCCGGAATTCTGAACCCATGCCAATGCATAGATCTCTTCATCCACATAAATGGGATCCAGTGTATAGGTATAGTCAAATGACACGCTTGAGCCAACAGCAGCCGGTGTAAAGGTCACACCGCTGGTGCCGGTGATGGATTCGCGGAAAACATTCGGGAATTCCGTTTCACCATTAGTGCCGGGAGGCGTAACATAGTCGATCAGGTGTTCAACTACCGCTGCCTTCAGTTTATAAGTGCCTGCAGGAACAGTGCCTACGGTCACAACTTCAATGTGCACGTTACGAGTGGTGCCCACAGTAGATTCGGTCACCATGATGCGGATCGGACTGGTCTCGGCCAGCAGGTTATTCACCACATCCTGCGTAACACCGGCAGGACTGCCGATACCGGAACCGTTCACATACATATCCGGAACACCGCTCACGCCATAATAATCAACCATGGCATCGCTCTCACCCGGATTGAAATCATACATCGGATCGATGCCGGGCCATGAGGTGTGATAGGCCACATGATGCAGGTTGCTCTCATTGGCATAATATACATCCTGGAAATACGGGTTTTGTGAAGCACAGGGACCGCACGATGCCTGTGTGAAATGCTCAAACAAAGGATATTTCTTTGCCTGACCGAACACAGTGCCTGCGACGAGGAGTAACGTCAGCAGAGGTAGTAAGTAGAAGTTCTTTTTCATCTGTTTCGAAATTTGGACCCTAAAGATACTTTTTCCCATTAAGGGCACAAATGACTGACGGGAATATGACAGCATCCGCGATTAATACCGGGGGATGTCAACGCTGACCCCGTGCACAATTGACTTTGGACGGCTGCTCCCGGCGTCTACCTTTGAGGGATGTTTACACAACCTGTTCCGGAAGACATCGACATCCTGAAAGGGATCGTTGGAGAGGCTTTTGTTTCGGTGTTGGCGGAAGACCTGGAGCGGTATGGACAGGATGAGACGGAAGACCTGTGCTTTCTTCCCGCAGTGGTGGTGAAGCCGCATACCTCCGCCGAAGTTTCGGCCATCATGCGCCATGCTGCGCAACGCAGTATCCCCGTTACGCCCATGGGTGCCCGCACCGGACTTAGCGGCGGCGCATTGCCGGTGCACGGTGGTATCGCCCTCAGTATGGAGCGCTTCAACCGCATTATCGATATCGACGAGCGCAATCTTCAGGTAACGGTAGAGCCGGGGGTCATCACGGAAGTGCTGCAAAATGCCGTTCGCGACAAGGGCCTCTTCTATCCACCGGATCCGGCCAGCAGGGGCTCATGTTTCATAGGCGGTAATGTGGCCGAGAACTCAGGAGGCCCCAAGGCCGTGAAATATGGGGTCGTGAAGGATTATGTGCTCAACCTCGAGGTGGTGCTGCCATCCGGGGATATCATACAAACCGGCGCCAATGTGCTGAAGAACGCGACCGGCTATAACCTTACGCAGTTATTCGTGGGCAGTGAAGGCACGCTGGGTATCATCACACGCATCGTTCTGCGCCTCATCCCGCATCCGCAGCGCGACCTGCTCATGCTGGTGCCGTTCCGCGATCCGGTAGATGCCTGCGGAGCCGTGAGCGCCATTTTCCGCGCCGGTATCACCCCCAGTGCCATGGAGTTCATGGAGCGCGATGCCATCGACTTCGTCCTTCAGCATAACCCGGATATCCAGATGGACATACCGACCGATGTGCAGGCGCATCTCCTGATCGAGGTCGACGGCAACGATGCCGGTGTGCTTATGCAGGAGTGCGAGCAGATCGCACAGGTGGTGGAGCAATTCAATTGCGGCGAGATCCTGTTCGCTGAGTCCGAAAGGGAGAAGCAGGACCTCTGGCGTATGCGGCGCAAAGTAGGGGAGGCGGTAAAACAGCATTCCGTTTACAAGGAGGAAGACACCGTTGTGCCGAGAGCCGAACTGCCGGCACTGCTGCGCGGCGTCAAGGAGATAGGCAGTAAATACGGTTTCCGGTCTGTATGCTACGGACATGCCGGCGATGGCAACCTGCATGTCAATATCCTCAAAGGCGAGATGTCTGATACGGCATGGAATGAAACGCTCAGCGAGGGCATTGCAGAGATCTTCCGGCTGGTGGTGGCGCTCGGCGGTACACTCAGTGGCGAACACGGTATCGGATGGGTACAAAAGCCCTACATGCCCATCGCCTTTGACAGTGTGCAGCTGGAGCTGTTCAGGCGGATAAAGTCTGTTTTCGACCCGCAGGGATTGCTGAATCCGGGTAAGGTTATTGACTAATATTCATGACCTCCTTCGTTTTTTTGCTTACTTTTCATGGAAAAGTCGTTTTTTTGTCATATATTTTGAGCAACTTTTGAGGAACTCAACCGTTCTAATGTTCAAGTGAGCGGTCCCTTACTGCACACACAAGCGCACCCTAAAGCACACACACCGGCGCTATTTCATTCAAAACCCAATTCCTGAATGTTCAGGTTCGCAGGATATATAGGTATCATCTCGCTGTGTGTTCTACTGCAGGCAAGAGCGTTTGCCCAGGAGTTCATCGGCCTGCGCACCGACAATTATGCCGGCTCCTACGGCATGCTCCTCAACCCCGCGATGCCCATTACCGGAAAATTGCCCTGGGATGTGAATGTGCTGGGCCTGGGTATCAATGAGGACAATAACTACATCCGTATTCCTGATCCGCTGTTCACCTATGTGACCACGGCCGATAGTATAACGGATGTCGAATACTATAATCCCAAACAGATATACGGTCATGGCAATATGCTGTTGCAACTGCCGTCGGCCTTTGTGAAGGTGGATGATTATGCATTCGGCATGTTCTCCACTGCCCGCACCGCCGGATATTTCCTCAGTGAAAAACGCCCCACCGGCATCATCGGACTCAATGACCTCCCGCTGTTCACCGAACTTGAGATGCCTGCATTCAATGCTGGGGTATTGGTGTGGACCGAGGTGGGACTGAATGCGGAGATGACGATCGAGTCCAATTCGCTGTTCTCCCTGCATATGGGTGTGAACCTGAAATACCTGATGGGGTTTGAAGCGCTCGGATTCGAGAATAATGAGCTCTTCACCTTTGTGAAGGATACCGTGAATTTTAATATCTCTGATTTTAATACAGAGTTTGATTATACGCGCAACCTGGGTTCTAATTTGTTATACGATCCCGATAACTATGCACTGAATGGTTCCGGTTTTGGTATGGATGTGGGCGCATATTATTTGATCCACAAAAAGAGCAAATTCACCTATTCCAAAAAACTCGGCTACACCTGGAAATTCGGCGCCGCCCTGTTGGATATGGGGGCCATCAAATTCAAAAGCAATGCCGGCAGCTATCACCTGATAGATACGCTTTCCTTCTCAGTGGCCACCATGGTGCTTGACTCGATAGATGATATCGATGAATTCAATCGCACGGGATCCAAGACCATTTACGACAATGTAGATGCTTCTAAAGATTTTAGCGATTTCACCATGTTCTTGCCGGCAGCGTTGCTGCTTACAGTCGATAAACCGCTGGGCAATGATTTCTTTGTGCAGGCCATGATCGTTCGCCGCTTCCCGCGTTTCGGCACGAACCTGATCGCCCGTTCCAATGTGTTTGCACTTACGCCGCGCTATGAGCGTAAGAAGTTCGGTATGTTCCTGCCCATGCAGCTGTATGAGGATAAGGAATTCAGGATAGGCACAGCAATACGCTGGCACTTTGTGACCATAGGTTCGGATAATCTGCGCACATGGACCAATCCGAAAGATTATGCGGCCATCGATTTTTATGTGGGTGTGAAACTGACACCTTACTGGCTTGTGCCGGAAACGAAGAAGAAGTTCCTGGAGTGCCTGAAATGGTAAACCTGCTGTCAGTCGGCATCCGCCGGACCTACCACGATCACACATTCGCCCTTGGGCTCCTTGGCCGTGAAATGCACAACCAGTTCGCTGAGTGTTCCGCGCACCGTCTCTTCAAATTTTTTACTGATCTCCCTGCTCACTGAAGCCCGTCGGTCGCCCATATGGGTCTGCAGCTGCCCGAGCGTTTTAGCCACGCGCTGCGGTGCTTCATAGAGAATGATCGTACGCGGTTCTGTAGCCAACAGGCGCAGTTTCGTTTCGCGGCCTTTTTTCGGGGGCAGGAATCCCACGAAAAGAAATTCATGCATGGGCAGCCCGCTGTTCACCAAAGCGGGGACGAAGGCGGTAGGACCGGGAAGTGTTTCTACGGGCAGTCCTTTCTCAACACAGGTATGTACGACCAGATACCCCGGATCGGAAATACCCGGCGTGCCCGCATCCGAGAT
>DAIMYJ010000072.1:9705-16417 GCA_036734545.1 Chitinophagales bacterium | reverse complement strand
TCTGCATCGTACGACCACTTGCCGCCTGCAGGCTTGCCGTTCGCATCGATCAGGACATTTCTCTTCCTGCGCTGATAAATGTAGAAATCGGTTTGAAATATCTTCTGCGTGGTGGTGCGGTATAACTCCAGATCATCGGCAGTGTTAATGAATAATTGATTTTCCAAAAACCGGATTTCCATACCGCTCTGCTGAGCAGATTTTTCCAGCCGCTTACGCAACCAGTTGTCTTCCGGATCGAAAGCGATGACCTGCTGATGGCCTAACGTTTTTACACAGGGTAACAAGGTGCGCGCATCGGCCATTAGCTCGTGCGCTTCCACATAGTGAACAGCAAACCCGCGGTCGCGCAGATGCTTTGCATATTGCTGCATCGTGGAGCGGTGAAAAGCCAGTTTCTGTTTGTGAAACCGAAATTGGGTAAAGAATAGATGCTCCTCCGCAAGAAAAACCTTCAGCGGTCCCGGTGGGACCGCCGACAGGTCAAAATACAACTGATGCGGAAAAAGCAGGAGTGCTTGCATGACCGGTGGAACAGCGCGTGCTGAAGGAATGTTCAGCACACGCTGCCACGCGATCGCTGTATCACATGCTGTTCCGGCTGAGGATCCTACCGCATCAGAAGTATCCGTATCGCATCAGGCGGCCGATGCTGTGCGCGGCACAGCGGGAATGAAAGGCTCCAGGCCGAAGAAAACGAGTGCGGGCAGAAAATGCATGGGTGCAGATAAGCCCACGAACAACTCCGGCGATTCTATGTGCAGCGGAAGCTGCATGCTGAATGCGGGAATGATGGACAGAAAAGAGAACACCAGGATCATAACATTGAGCCATCCTATCATCGCCTGACGTTTAAAGCGGAACAATACCCAATAGCCTACGGCCATCATCATACCGCCGAACAGGGTTGCACCCATAATGGAACCCACGTTAATGATCTCGCGAAAATCAGTGAGCATCAGTCGCTGATAAATTTCGTTGTACACGATACAGGCGACCGCTGATAACAAACCGGCCAAAAGGCCTCTGAGAAATATGCGTCGATTGTTCATGGTCATCAATTTAAAGTTACGGGAACACGAATGTCAACTGTTAATTCTTCGGAAGCGCCGCCGCCCGGACTGCCGATCTTGAAGTCGTTCCTGTTCACCGTAATGGAACCGGTAAAGGTCTTGTCCTTAAACGTGAAGGGGATCTCAAAATCCCTGGAAACGCCGTGCATGGTCATCATGCCCTTCACCAGATATCCGGAACCTGTCTTGGAAAAAGTGCGGGATTCGAACTGGATATAAGGATATTTTTCGGCGTCGAGCCATTTATCGCTTTTGGCGTGCTTGTTTTGCATGCCGTTGCCGGTGTTGATGCTGTTCACATGCACCCGCACGTTGAAGCTGGCGGCAGACAGGTCGTTCTCATCAAATACGATGGTGCCATCCATTTTGGTGAACACACCCGATGGGTCTTTGCTCGAAAAGGCGATGTTGTAATCCTCAGCGATCTTCCAGGAAGTAGCTGTTCGCATGGTAAAAGCAGAAAGCAGAATGGTTGCTGCAACCAGACTGATAAAAATGGAATTCTTTTGCATATGTATTGTATTTTGTAATGCAAAAGTGCTGCGAGCGGGCGCTACAGGCCAATGCGGTGGATCAAAAAAAACCGTTGATCCAGATCAACAAATCCGAAACGGAAGAAAGTATCAGCGCCGCGAAGCGTTGCTGCGTATGCGGCTGTAAGTCTCTTTTGTCATACCCAGATACGAGGCGATGACATGCTGCGGGAACCGCTGAATGAAATCCGGGTAGGTTAGTTCGAGCTGGCGAATGCGCTCTTCTGCACTCAGGGATTTAATAGCCTCCATACGCTTGAACATGGCCAATGCGTTACGCTCTGAAAGGCGGCGGCGCATTTCCTGTATCGCCGGCATATCCATTAAAGTATTTTCTGCATCCACGCGGTCTGCCACCAGTAACTCTACCGGCTCCACCGCCTCGATATTATAGATCGTGGGCTTGGCATTCAGAAAACTCTCGCGGTCGCCCACCAGCCAGTTCTCTACGAACAAACTTACAATGTTCTCGCGGCCCTGCTGGTCAATGGTATATTGCTTCAGGGCGCCCTTCACCACAAAGCCCAGCTGATGACTCACCTGACCTTCTTGCAAGAATAATTGTCGGCGACGGAGTTTGCGCGGTTTGAAAGCCGAAGTGATCATGCGGATATCATCCTCTGACATCACAATGTCGTGCACCTGCTGAAGATATTGAATGAAGGGGTTCGTCATGCCTGAGTAGCGGGACGTTCACCTGTTACACACAAATGCGTGTCAAAGCACCCTGCCCGCCGGATCGGACAAAGATAAATGTCCCCGCTGACACGACTACGGGGCCGCGGTTATTTAACGTATCTGCTCCCGGCATTGTCAGATGGTTGCCCTGCTTGAATTCTGCCCGCGTTTGTTTTACCTTTAACATATGCGATCCCTATTTGTATCGGTGATGTGTGTGCTCCTGCATGCTGTTGTATGCGCACAACCCGTTCCATATCATGCCGGTGCCGGCTGGACATATTTCGGTCCGCTGGATTATACAGCCTTTGGCTGGAGCATGACCACTGCGGGAGATGTGAATGGCGACGGTTATGAGGATATGATCGTATCTGCGATCGACTACTCCAATCCCATCGCAACGGAAGAGGAGGAAGGCAAGCTCTTTTTATTCTACGGCGGCCCCGACGGGCTGAGCAGCACGCCGGCCTGGTCGTATGAAAGCGATCAAACCACGACCATCCTCGGATTTTCCACTTCCGGCGGCGATGTGAATGGCGACGGCTACAGCGATATTGTTGCGGGCGGTCTGCAATGGAGCGGTGCCGCGGAAGATGAAGGCAAGGTATTCCTCTGGTACGGCGGGCCCTCCGGACCCTCTGCCGGCGATGCCGACTGGACGCTCACCATGGGCCAGGAAGCAGCCCTCTTCGGCAGCGGCGCCGCTATGGATGGCGACCTGAACGGCGACGGCTACAACGACCTTTTCGTGAGCGCCAAAATGTGGGATGAACCGGAATTGGAAGAAGGGAAAGTATGGCTTTACTGGGGTAGCCCCGACGGACCGGTGTTCAGCGGCTGGACCTGGCAGCCGGACCAACAAGGCGCCATCGCGGGATTTCCGATCAATTACGCCGGCGATGTGAATGCCGATGGCTATGAGGATGTGGTGATCGGGGTGAACGGTTACGATTTTATTCAACAGGACGACGGACTGGTAGCGCTGTTTTATGGCGGTCCGGGGTTGCCGTCATCCGCACCCGACTGGACAGGATCCGGCGGACAAAAGAAATGCAATTTCGGCCACTGGACCGACGGCGCAGGCGATGTGAACGGCGACGGATATGACGACATCATTGCCTCCGCCCTATTATATGAAAGCGAGCTCGCCGAAGGCAGTGAAGGACGCGTATTCGTTTTTCACGGCGGCCCTGACGGCCCTTCTGCAACCGCCGACTGGTTCGGCGAAGTGAATCAACTGCAGGCACAACTCGGTTATTCCTGTGCCGGCGCCGGCGATATCAATGGCGATGGCTATGACGACGTGATCGGCGGTGCCAAATACTGGGATAACGGCTTTGCAGATGAAGGCGGTGCCTTTGTGTGGTTTGGCGGACCTGACGGACTCGAAACAGATTATTGCTGGGATGGCGCAGGCGGACAAGACTCCGCTTTTTATGGCAGGCATGTAGGTGGCGGCTGCGATTTCAATAACGACGGATATTCCGATTTCCTGGTGGGTGCGTATCGCTACACAGAATTATTGGAAGCCGATGGAAAGGGATTTGTGTACTATGGCGCGCCGCGACCTTCTGATTTCACCTATGCAGCCACGAGCTTTTGCCTGGAGGCCGATAACCCCATACCCACCATACTGGGTACTCCCGGCGGTACTTTTGCCAGTGCCGATGCCATCGTTGACCCCGTTACGGGAGTCATAGATCTGATGGCTACCGGCGGAGGCAATTTTTCCATCACCTACACCGCACCGGACAATTGCTCGCATACGGTTACGGTCACTATCGAAGATCCTTCGCTCATCCCCTGGTTTGCCTACGCGAGCGATACGTTCTGTATCGACCATCCGGATATTACGCCTGTATTGACGACAGGCGGAACGGGTATATTTTCATCAGCGGATATCACCATTGACCCGGTAACCGGCGTGATCACGGCCGACAGTGCGATGGCGGGTACGCATATGATCTATTTTTTCGGCACGACCGACAACGGATGTGCGATCGCCGATTCTGTTTCGATCACGCTATTGCCTGCAACCACGATCGCGTTTGCGCAGGATGTTTTTTGTAACGAACAATTGTTTACCACACCGATCGTAAATAATCCGGGCGGCGTATTCAGCAGCGATGATGTGCTAATTAATTCCGCCACTGGCGAAACGGATCTCTTCAATTCTCCGGCGGGCGGTCCTTTCGTTGTGACCTATATCGCAAATGATTTTTGTCCCGCCGTAACCACCACGATTTCGATCGATTCAGCAGATCACAGCCTTACTGCGTTTTCGTATCTGAATGATACGGTGTGCAATAACGTTGGAGGTGTGGGTGTGATAGACGACCCTCTGTTGACCGGTGGCATTTTTACCTGCGATGGCCCGTTCGTTTCACCGGCGACCGGATACTTTTACGCAGGTGGTGTAACGCCCGGAACTTATACTGTATACTACACAGTTACATCCGGCGCCTGCACACTGGTTGACTCTACTCTTGTAACTGTGCTGGAAGGCCCTGAAGCTGCTTTCTTTTATGATGAACCTATTTGTTTTCAGGGATCAGATCCGGTGGTACCTTACATTGATGAGGCCGGCGGAATATTCAGCGCGTCACCGGATGGACTTGTGTTGGATTCGCTTACCGGTGAGATAAATCTGTTGTTGTCTGATACCGGCGTATACTACATTACTCATGTGCAGGAAGACAGTTTATGTCCGGAAACTTATGTGGACACGGTTTATGTGTATCCTGCATGCCTGCCGCCCGCAAATGTTGCGGTTACGGAAATTACACAGCACACCTGTCTGGTTACCTGGGATCCCGTACCGTACTATACAGATTACACCGTTCAATATGTAAAGCCCACAGGAGGAATCATTAACTATCACTGCACCTGCACCAGCCACACGATCACAGGGCTTTTTGCAGACTCCATTTACATCATTCGTGTGATTACGAATTGTCCTGAAAATTTCGCGGCGGTAAGTGAGGATATTGTGATACAAACGCTTGCGGAAGTGAGTATTCACACCTATGATGCACTTCCGATCTCCGCCTATCCGAATCCTGTTGGAGATCTGCTGACCATTGAAACGCAGCAGTCCGCACCGGTGGATGTGTGTGTGTTTGATGTTTGGGGAAGATTGATGACATGCACGCAGGTGATGCAGCGTGGCGAGCTGGATGTGCGGGAGTGGGCGCCGGGTGTGTATTATCTGCGCGTTGAGAATACTTTCCTTCCGATCGTGAAGCAGTAGCGGACGGAGTCCGCAGGAGGTGGTGCAAAGTCGGAGACTTTGCACATTCGTCTATTGTAGACTTTGCGCACCACTTTATGATCTCATATTGAATTGTGTATCCAGAATGCAATATGCGAACACAAAAAAACGCCACCGTTCATCACGGCAGCGTTCGTATCATTTAATAAGTAATACTGATCAACGATCAATCATGCTCCGCTTTGCAGCAGCCATGGAGTTTATCGTAGGCTTCTTTATTCGCCGGCACTTCATCGGCGCTGTAGCCGGCCATCGTGATAGCGGTTTTGATGGACTCCACGTTAGTAACGGTGCCGTCGTATTTAATGCTTACCACTTTGCTGTCCACATCGAGTGATGCGGATTTGATGCCGTCGACATTATCGAGGGCTTTTTCGATGGTTGCTTTGCACATACCGCATACGGCAGAGGTCTTAATTTCTACATACTCCTTGGTAGAAGTTTGTGCACTGGCGGCTGTCATACAGGCGATGATAACGCCGAAAGTGAAAATGAGCTTCTTCATATTGTTTACAAATTTAAGAAATAGATTATAGATGAATGTTTTATTTAATGGTGTAACGAATACCGCCATAGATCATGCGCTGCATGATCGGAGCGTAGATGATCCCTGCATCAAAATCCTCGCCAAAAGGATCGGAGGCATCGATGATGGGGTTGTGCTGGGTGTAATTGGTAAGGTTTTCGGACCCCAGGTAAAGTTCCAGGTCCTCGAACTTCTTGGTGATCTGTCCCAGCATCAGCATGTAGGCCGGTGACCGATCACCGAAATCATGTGCAGCGTGGTTGCCGCTCAGGTCCGGTATGCGGCTGCTGCCATAGAATTGGGCGGTCAGGTCGAACACGAGGCCGGTCCGCTTCCATTCATAGGCAGCATTGGCCAACCCGCGATGCCTGAACGTAAGCGGAACTTCCAGCAGTTCACCATTGAACGTGCTGCGGGAGTCGACATACTTATATGCCATGCGGATATCCAGTCGCTTCACTACCTCATAATTCACCTCAGCCTGTGCGACATTCGTGAAGGCTTTGCCTTCGAGGTTGTAGATGTTGATCTCATCCGGACTGGCATCCAGGTCTATCACCACCTGATTGATAAAATCGGTTCGATAGGCGTCGAGGGTGAGGATACCTTCCCTGTTGTTCAGCTTGAAGCG
>DAIMYJ010000072.1:8384-9605 GCA_036734545.1 Chitinophagales bacterium | reverse complement strand
AGCACACTCCATTTTTCACCGTGCGCATAATGATATTCGGCCAGCACACCGGGCACCGACTCGCTGCGTGCGTAGGCGGCAGAATCAAATGTTTCCTGAAAATCATTATACAGATAATTCAAACCGGTCTTGAGCGTGTGGTTCGTGTTGCCGATATAGGTCACAAAAATAGCCTCGGCTTTAGCATATTCCTCTTTGCCGACATATTCATTCAATCCGAAAAATCCGGTCTGATCATGATCGGCATATTGCACGATGGTACCGATGGAAGTAGATGGACGCTCAAACACAAATCCGTTCTTCATGAATACTTCCACGCGCTCGATATCCACGCCTACGCCATAACCGTTATCGGTGGTGCGTGGTGTTTCGGGATCATAGATGATCTGACCGCCATCGAGCTGACTGTTGATGTATTTAATTCCGAACTGCGCTTCGTGAATGTTGTCAGAAAAATAATTCCACTTATTCATGAAGGTGTAGGTATTGTTCATCGGCACATCCATGAATCCATCATTATTGTGATCCAGTTTTTGCTGCAGCTGAGCCACATGACCATACACCGCCGTGCTCCACTTCAGGTTAAAGGGATGCTTATACACGGCATTCGCTTCCCAGCGGCCGAGGTGATTGGCGAACACATTGAGGTGCGCGATCTCATCGTCGATGTCGAACGGCTTTTTGTATTCCGTATTGATCGCACCGGTGATGCCTTCATATCCGTTCACCACCGATCCGGGCCCCTTGGTGATCTGTATACTTTCGATCCAGGGTCCGGGAATGAAGGTGAGTCCGTATGATGAGGCAAGTCCGCGCACATTGGGCATGTTCTCGGTCATGATCTGGGCATACACGCCGTCGAGCCCTAGCAGTTTGATGGTTTTGGCACCGGTCACGGCGTCGCTGAACTCTGCGTCAACGGTATTATTGGTCTCGAAACTCTCGCTGAGGTTACAGCAGGCGGCTTTGAGCAGCTCCTTTTTGGTGAGGGTTTCGGTGCCGATGGGGTCGATGGTATTCACCATTCTGCCGTTGGAACCGCCCTCCACCACTACAGTGGTGAGCTCGGTGGCCGGTTTGAGCATGACGTGCACCATGGCAACCGCATAGGTGTCGATCGTGTCATTGAGAAATCCCACATAACTGGCTACCAGATAGCGCTGTGCATCATTGGCTCGCGGGATCTCAAAATACCCTTCGGCATTGGTCACCACGCCGGAT
>DAIMYJ010000072.1:0-8284 GCA_036734545.1 Chitinophagales bacterium | reverse complement strand
AGAGATCCCGATTCTGCGGGCATTTCTGCGGTCAGCACCTCCTGTGTGGATGCGGTATAATCGAACTTGATGAAGTGCGCCTCCTCAATGCAGCAATTGGATGCCAGGGTGGTTTTGGCGGGTGGCAACTCCTTTGCACAGCAGTCGCTCATCTCCTCCTGGGCCGTTACGCCGCGTTCACCCGACATGAGGCAGATATGGCTGAATACACGGAATCCGGAGCTCACCCCAAACAGGATGAACAGCAACAGATAACCGGCAATCGGACGCGCCATACCTTTCATAAAGACAAAAATACAGGTTTTTACACCAAAATGACCGCAGTTTTGCCCCGGGGCGTGAGCAAAGTCACGGTTTCAGACGTTATAACGGTTAAATTTGTATAAAAGTTGCCCAAACGACCGGGAACGGTAACGCCTGTCGTATAATGGTCTCTTTATCAGTCGTTTCGAACATCACATAAAATCATCTATGCAATTCAAGAATCTTCTCCTCGTACTCCCCATGTTGACCCTTGCTGTATTCAGCTCCTGTGAAAAACAGGAAGGCTGTATGGATCCCGATGCACTTAATTATGACCCCGAAGCAGAGGTGGATGCCGGATGCGAATATGGCGATGCCATGTATCCCATGGAAATGCATCTGCATCAATACCTGAATGCCACCAGCCTCGTGGAGGAGCAGAATTACGTCATCAATGGCGTGACCACTTATATTGACCTCATTCAATTTTATGTTTCAGGCATCACGCTGGTAAATGCTGAAGGCGAATCGTTCTCCTCCGACACCTATTTATTGGTAAAGCCCGAGACCGAAGCGTATGCCATCGGTAGTTTCCCCGCCGGAGAATACACCAAGGTGATCTTTAACATTGGTATCGACAGCCTAACCAACCATGCAGACCCATCTCAATATAACCTTGGGGATCCGCTGGGTGCTCAAACACCTACCATGCACTGGGGCTGGAGCTTTGGATATATTTTCGTTCGCGTAGACGGTGAAGCAGACACTGATGCCGATGGAACGCCGGATCCGGCAGGTGTATTTGAAATGCACGTAGGCGAAGATCGTTACATGGTTACCGTTGAAGTGGAAATGCCGATCACTGTCGGTGAGAACGCTGAGAACATTGTGCATCTGGCGGCCGACTGGGATACATTCTTCAGTGGTGTGGATATGGCCAACGACAATACCGTGCACGGTACTGACAATATTCCGCTGGCCAACCTGCTGTTTGACAACACCCTGCTCATGTTCTCACCGGAGGATTGACCTATATAATATGGGGCACCTATGCTGAACCGATATACCTGTTTATTCGCGGTCATGACGGCGGTGCTCATCATCGGCTCCTGCTCGATCGATGCTCCGTTGAACGAGGAAGGTGTATATCTGCTGGAGATCCCCGAAGGATTTAGCTATCCCTTTATACCCGACGATAATCCGTTGACACCGGAGAAGATCGCTTTAGGAAAAAAACTATTCTACGACGAATCTTTGTCGGTAGACTCTACGATCTCCTGCGGCAGTTGCCATCGCATAGAAAATGCTTTTGCCGATCATTTGCCGATCAGCAAGGGCGTGGAGGGACGCACCGGCTTTCGCAACACGCCAACGCTGGCCAATGTGGCCTGGCAGCCGGTGATGTCCATGGATGGCGGCAATCCTTCACTGGAAACACAACCATACATCCCTATTGAAACACATGAAGAGATGGATTTCAATATGGTATTGCTCAGCGAACGTCTGAGCAGCGACCCGGTATATGTATCCGAATTTCAGCAGGTGTTCGGCCGCAACCCTGATCCATTCGGTATCACGCGCGCGCTGGCTGCTTTTCAGCGCACCATCATCAGCGGGCAGTCGCGATATGATCAATACGCTTTCCAGAGCAACACCAACGCACTCACCACGGCAGAAAAGAATGGCATGAACCTGTTCTTCAGCGCCGAACTGGGATGTGCGAATTGCCACAGCGGATTCATGTTCTCGAACGGCAGTTTTCAGAACAACGGATTCTTCGACAACTACGATAGCGACCCCGGCCGAGCGCGCATTACTACGCTCGCCACGGATGTCGGCAAATTCAAAGTGCCAACGCTGCGCAATATCGAGGTCACTGCACCTTACATGCACAACGGCAGCGTTGAAACCCTGTCGGAGATCATTGACCGGTATGCGGAAGGCGGAAGTGAACATGTGAACCAAAGTGCTTTCATCCGGCCGTTCACACTGACCGCTGAACAAAAGAACGACCTGATCGCTTTTCTGTATAGCCTCACAGATGAGGCGTTGTTATTGAATGGCGACCTGTATGAATAATGTTTAACCGATCATGCAACGAGATTGAGGCTATACCGATTCGACCTTGTTTGCAGTAACTTTACCGTATGTTAAACCTACCAATGCGCAAACATTTCATCCTTTACACGTGCCTGCTGTCTTCCTTCGTCCTGCTTACACAGTGCGAAAAAGACCCGGAGATCACCGGCCACGAGAACGGGTGGACCTACGACCCGACGCCGTATGAAGCTCCTGATGTGCAGGGTATTCCGCCGCTGCCGGTATTTGCCAATAATCCGCTAACGATCAAAGGTGTTGAGCTGGGCAGGATGTTATTCTATGATCCGATCTTATCGGCCGACAGCACATTAAGTTGTGCAGGATGCCATAGTGTCAATCATGCATTTTCCGACACCGTTGCTTTAAGCATCGGCATCGATGGTCTGCCGGGCAAGCGCAATGCCATGCCCATATACAACCTCGGATATTCACCTTTTGACAATGGCTTTTTCTGGGATGGCCGCGCGATCACTTTGGAAGAACAAGCTTTGCTACCTATTCAGGATCCGCTGGAAATGCATGAGATATTGCCGAATGTGATCATGAAACTTAATCGCAGCGCATTTTATCCGCAGGCATTTTATGAGGCGTTTGGTGAACAGGAAATCACTACCGATCAGGTGGCACGCGCGATCGCACAGTTTATGAAGAGCGTTACCAGCAGCGGTTCTCGTTTCGACCAGGCAATGGCGGGTGAGATCTTTTTAACTGATGAGGAAACGCTTGGCTTTGAACTCTTCAACGCTTTAGATGGCGGCGATTGTTTCCATTGCCATGGCGTGAACGGCGGACTGTTCACCGACTTCGTCTATCGCAATAACGGACTGGACACTGCGGTGTATTATACTGATTTTGCTGATCCGGGATTCGGACCGATCAGCGGTGATACGGCAGATTATGGAAAGTTCAAAACCCCTTCTTTGCGCAATATCGAACTGACGGCTCCATATATGCATGACGGAAGATTCCAAACATTGGAAGAGGTGTTGGATTTCTATAGCGAAGGCGTGCACAACACCGCATTCACCGACAACCTCATGCAATTCAAATCACAGAAAGGGGTTCAACTTACTGCCGACGAAAAAGCAGCCATCATCGCTTTCCTGAAAACGCTGACTGACGAAAGCTTTAAAGACAATCCGGCGTATCAGAATCCGTTTGAATGATAAGCGCATGAGTAGCGTTCTGTAAACACTGCCAATGCCATCAATATTCGATCGGATCATCGAGCAGCGCATTCAGCGCCGGTATCTCCTTTTGCAGTAGCGCATCCAGTGCATCAAACTGCACCTGTATGCGCGCACTCAGGTCCGCATATTTATCCAACATGCTTTTCGTTGGCCCCGCATCGGTGAACTGCAGGAACCAATTCAGGCCTGCGAGTTTCTCTTCCAGCATGATCGGAAATTTCAGGTTGTCTTCATAAGCAAGGATACGCGGATTGTGCAATTGCTCTTCGATCGCGGTCATGGCGGCGATCAGGGCTTGTCCTTTTTCTCTGATGCGCTTTTGCGTTGCCGGGTCTGTTTGCTCTTCCATTGCCTGTTTAACCAGTTCCTGTACCTGATGGATCGTAGCATTTGCCAGAGCGATCTGATTGAGTTTTTCACAGATGCGCATATTTAGATCGAATTGCGCCTGCAGCTCTTCCTGTGTGCTCGGATTTCTCGGGTCTTTTCGAATGACAAACGCTTCTCTGCCCACAAGACTGTCGCCAACGTACACCTGCACATAATATTTTCCGGGCACCGCCAGCGGTCCCTGTAGGGAGGCATCGAAGGTGGCGCTGGTATCCCCTTTGGCTTCCGGGTAACGCATATCCCAGATGAACTGGTGCATGCCGGCATAGGCATTCAATTTACCCGGCTCGGTGAATTTGGGATTCGGATAAAAAGCATCCTTCAGCACAACAGGGGTGCGCTTCACGTCATACAGACTGCTATAGGAAATGATGGAGTCGCCATCGGCTTCATAAAAGGTCATGCGCAGTTCTTTAGCCGCATCAGCCTTCAAATAATAGCGCACCTTAACGCCCACCGGTTCATTCTCGCCTTCCTGATCACCGGGCTCGGATGAGTTCCACGTAGGGCCCGGCGTGCGCCAGGCTTCATGCACCGGAAATACATGTGCCTGTTTACCGGCAATGGTTCTCCATTGCGCAGCCAGGTCGTAGATCGGCGTAATATCATCCATGATCCAGAAGCTGCGGCCATGTGTGGCGATCACAATATCACGCTCGCCCTTGTGGATCTGTATGTCCACCACCGGTGTTACCGGTAAATTCAATCGCAACGGCTGCCAGTCGGCACCATCATTGATACTGAACCATACTCCGGTTTCCAATCCCGCGAATAACACACCGCGCACATTCGGGTCGTTGCGCACACATCGGTTGTATACATGCACGGGTAAACCATTCGTGATCTTCGTCCATGTTTTTCCGTAATCAGTGGTCTTATAGATATATGGCTGCGGATCATCCAGTTTATATCGGGTGCCACTGAGATAACAGGTGCCTGCATCAAAATGCGATGGCTCCACATAACTGATCATTGTCCACTCAGGCATATTGGCCGGGGTCACATTATTCCATGTCTTACCATTGTCGGTAGACACATGCACCAACCCGTCATCACTGCTTGTCCATATCACTCCTTTTTGCACCGGTGATTCCTGCACGCTGAAGATCGTGGCATAATTTTCCACGCCTGTGTTGTCAAGTGTAACCGGTCCGCCGCTTTCTTTCAGGGTATTCGGATCATTGCGTGTCAGGTCGGGAGATATCGTTTCCCAGGTAACACCGCCATCAAAACTGCGATGCAGATAATTGCTGGCCGCATACAGGCAGGTGGGGTCATGGGGTGAAAAGATGATGGGGAATGTCCAGTTGAAGCGCATTTTCGCGGTATTGGCGCCGGCGCCGTAATGCTGCTCCGGATTTACGGAGATCGCACGATACATCTCCGTGTACTCATTGTAGGTGGTGAAGATGCCATCGTATTCACCGCCGTAAGTGATCGTCGGGTCTTTCGGATCGGGCACAATGAATCCCGCCTCACCACCGGCCACCCAGCGCCAGTGTTCCTCGGTAATAGCGCCGTCGGCACTGCGCGACCGAATCTTGATGCTGCTGTTATCCTGCTGACCGCCGTATACATGATAAGGAAAAGCATTATCGATGTTCACATGATAGAACTGTGCCGTAGGCATGTCGATGTCGCTCCAGGTGTGTCCGTCGTTGAATGTGATGGTAGGCCCTGCATCGCCACCGATAATATAGTTATCGGGATCGGCCGGGTTGATCCACATCACGTGATTATCCCAGGTATTTGTTTCGGCACGCTGAAAGGTATATCCGCCATCGAAACTCCGCCAGTATTCCACGCTGAGAATATATAACTCACGGTCAGTTTGCGGATCCACATAAATATTGCTGAAGTACCAGGGACGCTGAATAAGATCATTTTCCTGTGTGGTCAGATACCAGGTTGCCCCGCCGTCGTTGGAGGCGTAGATGCCGGGATTATCCTTGTTCTCCACAACCGCCCACAGGTTATCACTATTTACCGATGAGATGGTCACGATGATCTTACCCATGGGTCCTTTGGGCATACCGGGATTCACCGAAAGGCATTTCCATGTAAGACCACCATCCACGCTTTTGTACAAACCATTGCCTGTTCCGCCGCCGCTGCTCAGCGAGTAGGGTGTGCGAAAAGCCTTCCACATGCTGGCATAAACGATATTCGGATTGTTCGGGTCCAGTTTTACATCCACGCAACCGCTGGTGTCGTTGGCGGGCTTGAAGATCTGCGTCCAGGTATTGCCCCCGTCAGTGGTCTTGTACAAACCTCTTTCCTTATTTGGCCCCCAGATATGCCCCTGCGCTGCCACATACACGATATCATCATTGGCCGGGTGAATGGCGATCGATCCGATGGCATACGATTCTTTCAGCCCGATGTGCTTCCATGTTTTACCCGCGTCGGTACTTTTATATATGCCATCTCCGAAGGAGATGTTGCCGCGCATCTCCACCTCGCCCATGCCCACATACACTACATTGGGATTCACTCGCGAAACCTCCACCGCTCCTACACTGGATGAGCCGAAGGTGGTATCGCTGATACAATGCCAGGCGTTACCGCCATCCGTGGTCTTCCATAATCCGCCGCCTACTGCGCCGGCATAATAGATCTGATCATTGTTATATACACCGGTTACCGCAATACAGCGTCCGGCGCGAAAGGGGCCAATGTTGCGCCAATGCAGGCCGTTGAACAAGTGGTTGGGAATGGCATTGCTCACCGTCGTTTTTTCAGCTGCCGGCTTCTTTCCGGATTGAGCAAACGTCTGGACGGAACAGCATAACAGTGATACCAGGAAAAAAAGAATACGGATCATGATAGAAGTATGAAAAACAAATATAGCAGATTGTACCGGCGGTAGCCCCCTAAAAAAACCAGGGCGCACAACCGGTGCCCGGATACGGCATCGGCGGTACGCCCTGAGGGTAGTTCCTGATATGTTTATTTCAGCACAAACACGCCGGGCGACTTAGCTGCGATGCTGAGGCCGGATAACGTGTGTGTGGTTTGGTCGGTAACCTCAAAAGCCGTGGCAAATCCCTGCAGGCGCTCAGCAAACCGCACGGTATCCACTGTATACGCCTTGTCTGAAGTGTTCAGCACTACCATTACCGTTTCTTTATCGGTATACCGGAAATACACATATACGCCGTCCTCCGGAATGAATTGCATGAGCTTGCCCCGGGTAATGGCTTCTGACCCTTTTCTCCAGTTGGCCAGTGCGCGCACATAATCATAGTACGCCCGCTCCTGGTTATTCATGTTCACCCGGTCGAATTTATTCAACGCATCGGATGGCCAGCCACCGGGAAAATCTTCGCGCACCTTGCCATCTTCCGGTGATACAAAATTCTTCATAAGTATCTCATCGCCGTAATACCATTGCACCATACCGCGTGTAGTAAGCGTGAATGCGGTGGCCATTTTGAATTTTTGGATATTCTCACCGAGCACAGAATACATGCGGCTGATGTCGTGGTTGCTCATGAACACCACATTGCGCATCACATCGCCATATACATAATCCTGTGTGAGATTGTGATATATACGACGCATGCCTTCATACCATCCAAAGTTTTCATTGAGTCCGGTATGCATGGCGTCGTAGAGATTAAAATCCGTTACACCGGGCAGATACGACTCATAACCATCATCGATCTTGTTATCCCCGTGAAAATAGCCCTGCACCCCTACACCATTGACCCACACCTCTCCAAAAATACCGAAGCCGGGATATTCGTATAATACTGCCTGCGCCCAATCCTGCAGGAATTGCAGATCGGAGTACGGATAGGTATCCAGCCGGAATCCGTCGAGGTGATAACTTTCGATCCACCAGATGTTATTCTGAATGATATACTTGGCGAGATAAGGATTATCCTGATTCAGATCCGGCATGTGATGATCGAACCAGCCTTCATTCATTTTGCGGTAATCATACTCGCTGGCATAAGGGTCGTTCTTCACGCTGGTGCGATAATTACTGCGTACAAATCCGGTATCCAAACGGTGCACCCAGTCTGACATCGGCAGGTCTTTGTAAAACCAGTGCTGATCGCCTACATGGTTATGCACGATGTCCATCACCACTTTCAGATCGCGTTTATGGGATTCCTGCACGAAGGTGTTGAACTGTACATTTGTTCCATAGCGCGGATCGATCGTGTAATGATCCGTGGCTGCATAACCGTGATAGCTCCATTTGGGCTGATCATTGGTGATAAGCGGCGTACACCAGATGGCTGTGGCACCAAGATCGCGGATATAATCCAGTTTGCTGATGATGCCGGCCAGGTCGCCGCCATGCCGCCCTTTGGGATCCGTGCGGTCTACAACCGTTTCCTGCATGGTTG
>DAIMYJ010000071.1:11466-16462 GCA_036734545.1 Chitinophagales bacterium | reverse complement strand
AGCACGCGCGCAATGCGCTTCTGGATCTCGCCGTAGTTACCGGTGAAGGAACGCAGGTTCACCTGAAGCAGCACATCGGCATCGCGCAGTTTTTCATAGTGCTCAAGTTGCTGCTTGTCGAACAAATAGGGATAGCGCTCCACATGCGCAAGCACCGGCCGATAGCCGCGGAGCCGCATTTCAAAAAGCGCTTCTTCCAATTTCTTCTCACGCGTGATCATGCTCATTTCCACGAGCACATAATTATCGCCGAAGGTGAGCAGTGATTCGCCTGCGCGCACGCGGTCGGGAAAGGTGTCATCAATAAAGTATTCGGCTGCTGCATGCACCTCTGTGCCGAGCGCCGGCAGTGCAGCTGCGTTGAGAACGGATTGTCGTTCCAAAATAATATCAGCATCATTGTCGAACACACCCGGCATGATATGCGGTGTGGCAATGCACTTTTTGAAACCGAGAGCCTGTAATCCGCTGATCAGGGTGAGCGATGCCGTTACATCCTGCGCACCGTCATCAATGCCGGGCAACAGGTGCGCATGCATGTCGGCATGCAGGACGCTGAAATCGAGCAGGTCTTTTTTTTGTGTGTTGAACAGCTTGCTGAAAAAATTCGGCATCAGCGTGCGGCGTATTGATCTTCGTAATACGATTTGTAACTTCCGCTGGTAACATCGTTGAGCCATTCTTCATTGGCCAGGTACCATTCGACCGTTTTCTCCAATCCTTCCTCAAATTGCAGGGAAGGCTTCCATCCCAGTTCAGCGTTGAGCTTCGTAGCATCAATGGCATAACGCAGGTCATGTCCGGGCCTGTCGGTCACATAGGTGATCAGCTGCGCTGATGTGCCGGCGGCGCGGCCGAGCTTTTTATCCATGATGCTGCACAACACATGAATGAGATCGATATTCTTCCATTCATTGAAGCCGCCGATATTATATGTTTCACCATCCACACCCGCATGCAGGATCACATCGATGGCGCGGGCATGGTCTTCTACCCACAGCCAGTCACGCACGTTCTCGCCCTTGCCGTACACCGGAATGGGTTTGCTGTTCTTGATATTGTTAATGGCCAGTGGTATCAGTTTCTCCGGGAATTGATAACTGCCATAGTTATTACTACAGTTGGAGATCACCACCGGCAATCCATAGGTATCGTGATAAGCACGTACGAAGTGGTCGCTGGATGCTTTTGACGCAGAATACGGACTATGCGGATCATACGGGGTGGCCTCGGTAAAGAAACCGGTCTCACCTAATGATCCATACACCTCATCAGTACTGATATGATAAAAGCGTTTGCCGGCCATATCATTTTTCCAGATATGCCGTGCCGCATTCAGCAATACACATGTTCCTACCACATTGGTCATCACAAACTCGATCGGATTAGCGATACTTCTGTCTACATGACTCTCGGCCGCCAGATGCACCACGTGATCGAAGCGGTGCTCCTCAAACAGAGCCGTGATGAATGCGGCATCCGTGATATCGCCCTTCACAAACTGATAATTCGGCGCATCCTGCACATCCCTGAGGTTGGCGAGGTTACCGGCATACGTAAGCTTGTCGAGATTCACGATACGATATTCGGGGTACTTCCTGACGAACAGGCGCACCACATGTGAACCAATGAATCCGGCGCCGC
Organism: Chitinophagales bacterium; assembly: GCA_036734545.1. Lineage (GTDB taxonomy): Bacteria > Bacteroidota > Bacteroidia > Chitinophagales > BACL12 > UBA7236. Next base: position 14,818 of record DAIMYJ010000071.1, on the reverse strand, counting down.
CGGTGATGAGTACGGTTTTCTTTGTTGTCATAAGCTCCAGTAATGTAATGTGCCCACCTTATTGCGGAAAACACCTTTGATATCAATGAATACGCAATCCTGTTCGGCGATCGCCTCGAAATGGGCCGCGTCCAGTGCGGTATATTCTTTATGCGGCACCGCCAGTATGACGGCATCGTAGGTCTTTCCCTGTGGATCATCAAGGCCGAAGCCGTACTCTGCCATCACCTCTTCACTCTTGGCTTTCGGGTCGGTCACATCCACGTGCAGACCGAATGACCGTAGTTCCCGGATCAGGTCTGCAACTTTTGAATTACGAATATCCTGCACGTTCTCTTTGAACGTAATACCCATCACCAATATGCGACTGTCGCCTAAATTCTTTCCGGTCTCAATAAGCTTTTGCATGCAGCGCTTCGCCACGTAATACGCCATATTATCGTTCACCTTGCGTCCGCTCAGGATCACCAGCGGTTCGTAGTCGAGCTCCATGGCCTTATAGGTGAGATAATACGGATCCACGCCGATGCAATGTCCGCCTACAAGACCGGGGGTATAGCGATGAAAATTCCATTTGGTACCCGCTGCTTCCAGTACCTCATAGGTATTCACCTGCATGCGATCGAGGATGATGGATAATTCATTCATCAGAGCGATGTTAAGATCGCGCTGTGTATTCTCAAGTATCTTGGCGGCCTCCGCCACTTTGATGGAGGATGCGCGAAAAACACCTGGATGCACTACCGTGGCATACACATCGCTGATCACCTGCAACGCTTCGGCATCACTGCCGGATACGATCTTAACGACCGTGCGGAGTGTATGCTGTTCATCACCCGGATTGATGCGCTCGGGTGAATAACCCAATTTGAAATCCGTATTCACCCGCAAACCGGAAATACTTTCCAGTATCGGCAGGCAGATCTCTTCCGTACAGCCGGGATAAACGGTGGATTCATACACCACATAATCGCCGGGCTTCAGCGCTGCGGCCACCGTAGCGGTTGCTGAACGCAGGATCGACAGATCAGGCACCTTGTGTTCATCTACCGGCGTGGGCACGGCGATGATAAAGAAACGACAGGTATGTAGTGAAGAGACCTCTGCGGTGAATTCCACCTGTGTGTCGGCGATCGCCGCTGAGGGCACCTCGCCGCCGGGATCCACACCTTTGCGCAGGGCATCGATGAGTTGTGTGTTGATATCATACCCCACCACGCGAAAGAATCGACCAAATTCCAATGCCAGCGGCAGGCCTACATAGCCCAGGCCGATAACGGCAATGCCCGCTTCTTTGGATCTGAGATGGTTGAGCATGGTGTAGTGGTGTTTTACTTTTTTACCGCGTCATGAAAGTGCGTATCGCTTCGCCGATGAACCGTATCTGCTCATCATCTAACTCTGTATGCATGGGCAGTGAAAGCACTTCGGCAGCGATCTGTTCACTCACCGGAAAATCGCCATCCGCATATCCATACCATTTATAGGCATCACTGAGATGCAGTGGTACGGGATAATAGATCATGGAGGGTATGCCCAGTGACTGCAAATGGTCTTTTAATGCATCTCTTTGTTCACGTACACGGATGGTATATTGATGAAATACGTGTGTAGCATTTTCGCTGCGTACGGGGATAGTGATACCGGGGATATCTTGCAACAGCGCATCATACTGATCTGCTGCCGTCCTTCGCTGCTGATTGTAGGTGTCGAGGTGCTGCAATTTCACGCGCAGTATCGCCGCCTGCATGCTATCCAGGCGTGAATTCACGCCGATGGCATCATAATAATATTTACGCGCAGAGCCGTGATCGCAGATGATACGTATCTTCTGTGCCAGTGCATCATCCTGGGTGAACAATGCGCCGCCGTCGCCATAACCACCCAGATTCTTGGTGGGATAGAACGACGTGGTGGCGATATGACCCATAGTGCCGTTCTTGGCGATCCTGCCGTCGGGGAATGTATAGGTGCCGCCGATGGCCTGTGCATTGTCCTCTATAACATAGAGGCCATGTTTGTTCGCCAGTTCCATGATAGGCGCCATATCGGCACACTGGCCGAAAAGGTGCACGGGTATGATGGCCTTGGTGCGGGGTGTGATCTTCGCCTCAATGGCGCGCACATCCATATTGAAGGTCTGCGGATCCACATCCACAAAAACCGGTTTGCCTTTCAGGAGAGCTACCACCTCAACGGTAGCCACGAAGGTGAATGGCACCGTGATCACCTCATCGCCTTCCTCCAGCCCGAGGGCCATCAGCGCGATCTGCAGGGCATCGGTTCCGTTGCCGCAGGGTATCACATGGCGCACACCAAGATATTCGGCCAGCTCGGCTGCAAACTGTTTGGTAGCCGTGCCGTTGATGAACTGTGTGGTCTGTATCACCTCATCGATACCTGCATCCACCGCCTCCCGGATATGGGCATATTGGGTGCTCAGGTCAACCATTTGCAATTTTCTCATGCTGCGCCGATTAATCAGACCGCAAAGATACTCAATGCCATCCGAAGCCGTTATGTAACCGAACACTTTGTAACTTTGCCACCGCTTATGCCGCGCATCGCCCTGCTTTCCCTTTTCCTGCTCTCCTTCTGCCTCGCTGAGGCGCAGGTGAACCTCAAAGACAGTTGCGTATCGGCACACCTGATACAGGTAGACATCGGCACGGGCCTCCCCGCCTTCGATATGGCCGAACGTTTCGGCCCCCACGCCATCGCCGGTGGCGGTTACCAGTATAAAACGAATGACAACTGGCTGTTCGGAATTAACGGTGCCTTTATTTTCGGCAGCGTGGTGAAGGAAGATTCCTTATTCAACAACATCCGCACCGATGCGGGGTATGTGATCGGTTCTGACGGACTGCTGTACGACCCGATATTATGGGAAAGCGGATTCAACGGTAAGATCGAAGTGGGCAAGATCACCAATATCTGGGGTATCAATCCGAATTCGGGTTTGGCCTTTACCGGAGGAATCGGCTACATGCAGCATAAAATCTGGATCTATATCGATGAGACCATCGTTCCGCAGCTGTCGCCGGAATATCGCACCGGCTACGACCGTCTCACCAGCGGATTCATGCTCACCCAATATATCGGCTACTATTTTTTCAGCACCAAGTATTTCGTCAACTTTCGCGGCGGGATAGAATTCATGGAAGCCTTCACGCAAAACCGCAGGACCATCAATTACGACACTCAGCTTGCCGACACTGAAACACGTTTCGATATGCTGATCAATCTGAAAGTGTCGTGGAACCTGCCCATTTACAAGCAACCCCGAACAAAATTCTACACGCACTGATATGAAGGCCCTGCTGATCCCTGCCCTGTTAGCCGCGGCCGGCAT
>DAIMYJ010000071.1:0-11366 GCA_036734545.1 Chitinophagales bacterium | reverse complement strand
GATGCACATCTGGTGCTGACATTTTTCTCCCCTTCCGGTTACACGGTCAGAAAAGAATATCCGGAGGTGGATGCCGTGCTCTATCTGCCGCTCGACACGCCGGCGAACGCGACGTTCTTTTTAGATACCATTAAACCGAATCTGGCGGTATTCGTAAAATATGAATTCTGGTATTTCTACCTCAGCGGGCTGCGCACGCGCAATATCCCCACGCTGTTGATATCGGCCGCTTTCCGCAAAAAGCAGTTGTTCTTCCGCTGGTTCGGCAGACTGCACCGCACCATGTTGCGTTCCATTACGCAGGTGTTCGTGCAAAACGATGCTTCGCTGCGGCTTATGCAAAACCACGGGTATACCAACGGTATACTGGCATATGACACACGATTCGACCGCGTGCAGGCGATCGCCGATCAGCACCGCGAAATTCCGGAGATCGAAACATTCACAGAGGGCTTCAATGTATTGGTAGCCGGCAGCACCTGGCCGCGCGATGAACGCTTGTTGAGTCATGCGATGTATCACTCACTGGTGTATGTCAATTTCAAGCTGATCCTCGCACCGCATCATATCGATGCGCGGTCCATGCGCCGCACCATGCGTAAATTCAAAAAATTTACTGTGCGCTGGTCAGAGATCTCAACGCTCACAGAAGAGGAATTCCGTTCCAAGCGCATACTCATCATGGACAATATGGGCATGCTGGCTTTCCTGTATCGGTATGGTGACGTGAATTATGTGGGCGGCGGATTCAATAAAGGCGTTCATAACACCCTGGAAGCAGCTGTTTATGGCAAGCCGGTATTATTCGGACCTAAGTACAAACAATTTCAGGAAGCACAGGACCTGGTGAAGGATAATGCGGCCATGGATATCACCTCTGAAGATGACCTGCTCAACCGCATCAATCTGATGAATCAATTCCCGTTCGTGCGCACCGGCGCCGGTTCGAATGCGGTCAAATATGTGCGGGAACATACCGGCGGCACGCACATCATTCTGCAGGCGATCACCGGAATACTGCGATCCTGATCAGCTGAATTTCAGCTTCACCAGATCGAGCAGCTGATTGATCGCCTTGAAATCTTTCCATCCCATCTTACGGCGCAGATCTTCCAGGATATAATGCTCTGCTTCTGCGTAGGATGCTGTATCATTCAACGTCTTTATCGCACTGTCGAATGCTTGCTTGTCGTTGTCGAACAACAAGCGCGTCAGTGAGATGCGCGCATTCAGATCGATCACACTCTTGAGGTCTTTGGATTTATGTGCGATGATCTTATCAGCCAGTGTTTTCTTTGAACCATGACCACTGAGTTTTTTATGCAGTCCGCCATGCGCACCCTCCTCTTCATCATCGGTATCATCATGCGTCACCAATGGTTTTTTGGTCGCAGTTACCGGCGGCTCCGGTTTCGGTTCCGGGCGCACTTCCTCTATGACCTCGCGTGTGCCCAGTACCGGCGGTTCCACCTTGCGGATCTCCTCCGGGGCAGGCGCTTCCACTTCGGCCTGCGGCACGGGATTCAGTTCGTCGGGGAGCAATACTTCAGGCTCCGGTTCAGGTTCCGGCTGCGGCTCTTCCAGCACAGGCTCTGCGACCTCCGGTATCACTTCCATCACGGGTGGTATCACTGTTTCTACCGGTTTTTCGATGCGCTGCACCGGCGGTACCGTTACCGGGATATCGGTATGCAGTAATTCAGATAACTGGCGTGTATACTTCATCATCAGTTCCTGCTCCAGTCTGTCGAGCTTACCATCCTCTTTGACCTGAGCGAACAGCAGGTTCAATTTATCCAGCAGTACTTCTATCTGTGTGATTTTAGCATCCATGGCTAATTATGTAGTTTTGAATGTTCATTGGCAAAACTCAAGCCAATAACGGGTACAAATGTATGTTTATTGAACCGCATCTGAAAGGTGAAGGGCGTGGATGGATAGAGGTCATCTGCGGATCGATGTTTTCCGGTAAAACAGAGGAACTCATACGGCGGCTCCGTCGTGCGCGGATCGCTAATCTGCGTGTAGAGATCTTCAAGCCTGCAGTGGACACCCGGTACGATGAACAGAACATCGTTTCACACGACGACACCCAGATACCCTCCACCCCCGTGGCGAATGCCATGAACATCCTGCTCATGGTGCAGGACGTTGATGTGGTGGGCATCGACGAAGCGCAGTTCTTCGATGAGCAGATCGTGGAAGTGTGCGAAAAACTGGCGCGCCGCGGTATCCGTGTGATCGTGGCCGGTCTCGACATGGACTTCACGGGTAAACCCTTTGGCCCCATGCCCGATCTGCTGGCCATCGCCGATTATATCACCAAGGTGCACGCTATCTGTGTGCAGTGCGGCAACATCGCTTCCTTTTCCTATCGCAAGGCAGAAAGCAGATCACAGGTGCTGCTCGGTGAAAAAAACGAGTACGAACCCCGCTGCCGCGCCTGTTTCAATAAGGAGAGTTAACGCTTCCTAAAGTCTGTTAAGTTACACTGTGATGACGCCGCGAACGCGGTTTTATGTATATTTGTGTATCTGAAACAATTGCTTAACTAAACGCTTGCTATGAAAAAAACTCTTGTACTCTTTTCGTGCATGTTCACCTTTGCGGCAATGCAGGCGCAGGCTCCGCTCAGTAACCCGCACCCCGTGCAGGGCTCTGACCTGATCCGCAACGCCAAAACGGTTACCAAAGCCAATCTCGGCAAAGGAACCGCCGATCCCGGTGACCGTGCCCTCAATTACTATTGGGTGAACTACTCCGATGCAGTAGACTATGCCTTCAACGGCTGGACCCTCGAAAACCTGGCTTCACTGCCGTTGTGGCCCGACAGCACCACCTTGGTGGTTACCGGCACCGGCGACGACTTCTACTGGTACAGCCACGGTTACGTGCACATGTTCGATCCGATCTCCGAGTATATCTCTGACTTCGTTGACGACAACTACACAGTGATCGGTGATGCTTCTGACTGGTTCAATGAGGACCACAGCTACAAGATCGACTCACTGCGCTTCTATTATTTCTACGACCGCTTCAATACGGCCTATACCGATACCCTGAAGGTGTATCTGATGGCGCCGAACTCTTCCTGCTATCAGGAGGGCTTCTTCCTGGATCAGGACGGCAGCGGCGACTTTGAGGAAGGCATCGATATCAGCCTGTTCCTCTCCAAGTACAACTACGTAGCGAACCGCCCCAGCGGAACGTATACCGAGTATACCTTCCTGCTCGATGACGATGATACCGCCAGCTTCAACATCGCTACGATGCAGATGCCGGTGGGCTTCACCATCAACAAGAACAGCCCCGACCACTTCGTTGGTATGGCCTGGCAGTTCATCCCCGGACAGCCCTACTCTACCGGCGACACCCTGCTCGACTTCTCCGATCCGCCGAACCTGATCTCCAACCCGCTGAACCGCTTCTGGCTGCTCGCCAACGAGGAGATCCTTGAAAGCGCGCCGGTTTCTTGGTCAGAATATTCTGAGAACCAGGACGGTATGGCCAGCTCTGAGGTGCGTTACAACATCTCCGATGGCGGTTGGAACGGTTACTACGTAAGTACCTATGCTTATGTGGATGCCTTTGCCTTCGAACATGCTTATGTTGACTGGTATGTGGCCCCCCGCGGCGTGAACTTCCTCGCTACGGACCCTTCACCCTGCGTGAGCCTCCAGAAGAACTTCACCGACCTCAGCAACTTCGCTGCCGAACCGGATGATGCTACCTACTACTGGGAGTTTGGCGATGGCGCCGTGAGCTTCGAACGCAACCCGACCCACATCTATCCCATCCCGGGAACCTATGAGGTGTGTCTGTCAGTGGATTACGGCGGAGAAGCCTTCGACTATTGCAAGAACGTGGCTGCCGACTACTGCACCTCTGTTGAGGACATCGAGAACCTGACCTCTTTCACCCTGTATCCCAACCCGACCGATGATGTGCTGAATATCGGCCTTACCTTCGGCGTGGCGCAGGATGCTACCATTCAGGTATTGAACATGGCCGGTCAGGTGATGCATACCGAGCAAACTGCCGTAGCTACTCAATACACTACTGCCATCGATGTTTCTGCCCTCCCGGCCGGCATCTACATGGCCCGCATCAACAGCGGTATCCGTTCTTCTGTTCGGACATTCATTGTTGAATAATCGTTTTAGGGATCATTCCCACAAGCTGTCCATCTTCGGGTGGACAGCTTTTTTTTATCCCGATATTCAGGTATTGACATCGCCCTGGTGGTCAAGGTCGGCAGTAGGTTCCCGACAAAGGCGGTCTGTCTTAATACAGGTGTTTCCTATCAGGGGTTGGAGAAAATGGATGCACACCGGGTACCGGCATAAGCTTTCTCCGCAGGAGCCGTGTGCACGAGGGGAAAGGCATGGTGGACCCGAAGCAGCTTCACCACCCCCAGCACCACACACGATCAGTAGCAACAGCACCGCCACTATTGCCTCCCTCCGCCTATTTCTCCCCCATACCAACCCCTGCTCCTAACATCCGGGCGATCCTGCGGATACATCCTACAACCAGCTATCCGGTCGGTCGGCCCTCCCATGCGCCGCATTCACGTATGAACTCCGGCTACCCTCATCCAGCTGTCGGACAGACCCGCAACACGTCACTCATGATCAAACAGCAGGCACCTAAGCCGCTTTAAACCGGATGTAACCGCTTCTTCACATCTGGACTCTTGGGATAGGTATAAAAAAGAAGAGGCTGCCTCTGCAGAGACAGCCTCTTCGGTATTTTAACGCCGGTCGTTTAGAATACGACCAGTCGGCGTGAGGTCACATAACCATCGATGTTGAACACCACGAGGTAGGTTCCCGGGGCAACACCGCGCACATCCAGATAGATGTTGTGTGTGCCTTCGTTATATGCTGCGGTGCCGTAGTTGCGGATGGTATTACCCATCAGGTTCACGAGGCTGACATTCATGTTATCGGCAGAACGCTCGAGTGTTACGGTAGCGTTGCTGTAATCACCTGCCGGGTTCGGTGCCAGGGTGATACCGGCAATGATCTCTTCCTGGATAGGACCTGCGCTCACCGTGGTGAAGTCGCAATCGCCAGCTGCCAGGGTGGTCGTGCGGTAGTAACCGTTACCATGCGTTCCGATGTAGATGGCCATACAATCCGTTTCGCGGATGAAGTCCTCGCGGATCTCGAATACCGGTACGTTACCGGGACCAACGCCACCATCAGCACCGGTTGCTTCCTGCGTCCATTCGCCGCCGCCGGACACAGAATAGCTCCATACGCCGAATTCAGTGGCGAGCAGGAGTTTATCCGGGTCAGCTACATGCACCAGGATATCAAAGGCCGGGATGTTCGGCAGTGCGCCGCCATCGGAGAGACAGGTAAAGGTTGCGGCATCACCTTCGAGGGCATCTTCAGACATCCACACGTTCTGATCCACGCCGTAACCGCCGATAGACAGCGCGATGTAGTCAGGGTTATTGCGGTCGATGCTGATACCGGTGATCTTACCGGGGAATACGTTGGCATAAGTAAAGGTGGTGATACCTGCAGTTACAGGGTCGAACACCCCGGCAGTACCGGGATCGCCGTCCACATCTACATATTCGTAGTTCGCAGTAAGCAGACCGCTCAGGCGATACAGGCGGCCGTTCTCAGTGCCCACATATACCACATCACCGGTGTTATCGTATTCGATAGCGCTAATGCTGCCGGAAGTGGTGGGCAGGATGCGGAACCACTCAGGTGCTTCAGTAGAGTTGAAAAGTGCGCCGGGGGTCATCCACAGTTTATTTTTCACGGCATGGTAGAAGCGTGATTCGGAGATACCGTTCCTGTTGAGGATGATATCACGGCCTTCATAGTTCACCTCGTCGCCTTCGCTGTAGAAGTTACCGCTGCCTGCAGGATATTCCACGGAAGCACCGGTAAGCACATCTTCGAAGGTCTTGAAAAGTTCATAGTTCTCCCACAACACATAGGTCGTAACGAAGTCGGTTCCGCCGTCGGCGAGACCATCCTGTCCGTCATCAATGTTCGGGTCATACATATTGCTGGCAGAAGCGCCGCCGTTCACTGACCTGCGGAGGGCAGCACCGTTACCGCTGGCACCTACAAAGAAGAAGGAGCCGAACAGGTATTCAGGGCGGATCTTGGAGATCTCCACCTTACCACCGTCGCCGCCGAGCCATTCAAATGACTGGAATTCGGAGTTCTGCTTGAAGTCGACAAGCTGCGTTCCATTATCCTGAGAACCGCCCATCACCTCACCCAGCAAGCCGCTGGCCACGCCATGTGCCTGATACAGGTTAAGGCCTTTGTTGATGATACCGAAGTCAGGATATTGGGAAGATGCGTTCAGTGTTCGGGTCACACCACCGTCTGTTGCGAAGTACATGACGTCTTTCGTATCGGGGTCATAATCTGCCGGGAAGCAAATCCAGTGGTGGTCAGCATGTATATACTTAGGAAACCATTCCGGATAAAAAGAGCCCGTCATCGGTGTCCATGAACCGGAAGCACCGTCCCAAGTCCATGATTCGAGCTGGCCCCCAATATAGATGCGTTCAGGGTTGGCGGGGTTCACGGCGATACATACGTTCCATTTCTGGTTAGCGCCGGTGCCGTTCGGATTGAAGAAATCGTTAGCCTCTTCGGTGATCTGTGTAAAGTTGGCACCGCGGTCGGTCGACTGGAATATCCCCTGCATGCCGTAGGTACCGGATTTAGCCGAGTAAATGTATACGTAATTGGGATCTGAGGGCGCTATGGCGAGCGCACGGCGGATTGAGCCTGTAGGAATACCCACGCCGAGTTCATCCAGTGTGCTCGGGTCGGTGGTATTGTTTGAACGGTAGTATTTGCGCAGACTGCCTGAAATAGCGTGCAGGTAGCCATCGCTGTCGAATTTGGCATCATCTGAGATACCGGTAAGCGGTGCACCGCCACCTTCACAGTTGTTCCAGGTAGTACCGCCATCTGTTGTGATCTTCAGGCCGGTATTGGTAGCTGCCACGATGATATTGGCATCTGTGGGGTGACAGGTGATACGGTTTACATACGCCCATGTAGCACCGGAAGTACTGCCGATCTCAGAAGGCGTAGGTATGGTAGCGGTCAATTGTGTGAAAGTAGGTACTTCATCGCCGGTTACAGCTGCTGCCCTGAACACGCCATCGCCCACAAAACCGTGGGTATAGCTGCCGAAGGAACCATCGAAGTAATCGGCCCAGTATTCACCGGTGCCGAAGTACAGATCGCCGTTCGCGGCCTGATCCATGGCGCAGATCAACAGTGAGCTCAGCTCATCGTTCTGCGGATGCGGGAACCATTCCAGACCGCCGTTATTGGTGTAGTAAATACCACCGCTGGCGCCGGCTGCATACATCCTGTCGGTGTTGTTGCGGTCGACCACCATGATGCGCGAGCGTCCGCCCACGTTATTCGGTCCAAAGTTTTCCCATTGCAGATTGAGGAGGCTGCCGCCGCGTTCACCGGCGGAATGCTTGGCATGATAAGCGCGCATTTGTTCGCGTGCTTCGATGATATCCTGCATCTCCACCTTTCCCGTAAGGGGGTTGGCGCGCATGCTGTTCAACCAGGTGCGGTAAGCGCCTGCGGATACAGCTTTGCGTTCAGCGCGTTCCTGCATTTTCGCGATCGTCCCTTCAACTTGCTCTCCGCTGCCGGTGCTCAAAGCACGAAATGTGAGCACGGAGGCGATTGCCAGACCAATCACTACCAGACTGTAGATCGTAAACTTCCTTTTCATGAAATCGCTATTTTGTGTAAAAATACTAAAACTTTTTAAGACTATTTAACACTGAGCCATTTATGACAGTTCCCTTGCAAACAGGTTACTCACAGCACGTGTCGTTCGGCGTGGTAGCTTGACCTGACGAGGGGTCCGCTTTCCACATAGGCAAAGCCTCTTTTCATCCCTTCTTCCCGATAGTGTTCAAAGAGCTCAGGGGTAATGAATTCCTTCACTTCCAGATGCATGCGGGTTGGCTGCAGGTACTGCCCCAGCGTAAGCACATCGCATCCGTGCGCCACGAGGTCGTCCATGATGGCATACACCTCTTCCGGTGTTTCTCCCAGCCCCAGCATAACGCCGGATTTGGTGCGCTTGCCATAGGCTTTCGTGCGCTGTATCTGTTCGAGGCTGCGTTCATATCTGGCCTGCGGCCGAACCAGGCGGTACAGGCGTTTCACGGTTTCCATGTTATGCGAGACCACCTCCTGTCCGGGTGAGATCATCGTGATGAGCGCATCCCAGTTGGCCTTCACATCGGGTATGAGTGTTTCGATGGTGGTAGACGGACTTTGCCGCTTCACCTCCACGACGGTGCGGTTCCAGATAGCTGCGCCGCTGTCGGCCAGTTCATCGCGGTTCACGGAGGTGATCACAGCGTGTTTCACCTGCATGAGGCGTATGGCTTCCGCTACGCGGAACGGTTCATCGAGGTCGAGTTCGGTGGGCCTGCCGGTAGCTACTGCACAGAAGGAGCAGCTGCGGGTACACACATTGCCGAGGATCATGAATGTTGCTGTTCCAGCCCCCCAGCATTCGCCCATATTGGGACAATTGCCACTCTCGCAAATAGTATGCAGTTTATGGGTATCCACGAGTTCCCGCACCATGCGGTAGTTCTCGCCGGTGGGGAGTTTCACTTTGAGCCATTTCGGCTTTCTCAGACGTTCCTGTGCATCTGTAACGGGAAGTTCGATCATGTTGCTGTACGCCTCTGTTTTACCACTTCTTTCCGAACTGCAAACTTAGATATAAATACACGAAATACGGTTTATTGTTCTCCAGGATCATGATGGGAATATCCCTGAGATACAACTCAGCACCGATACCGGCTTCTGCGGCCTTTACGAAGTCGTCGTACGTAGCCCAGTCGAAGTTCATACCCACCTTACCGAACAGTCCGGGCACCAAGCTGATCTCATTGAAACCCACGCTGAATCCGGACGCGCCGTAGATGGAGGTATAGTCGAGGAAAATATTGGATGTTTCGGGTGTATAGGCCACGTTCACGGTAGGGCCGTTAGATTCATCGGCGCTGTAAACGGCGAGGTAATACGGCTTGACGAAACCGGCTGAAAAACCGCCGGCGTAATTCGCCGATATCTGGAATCCGCTTTTATCGGCCTTCTGACCGATCATGCGCTTTTCGCCGATGGCGGCCTTGAAGTTGAAGAAAGAGTTCTGTTTGCCGTACACAAAGGGTTTGGGCGGTGTATAGCCCACGGTGAACTCATTCACGCGCTTGGTCTCCTTCGGATGCTTGAGGAATTCGAGTTCAAAGTAGGCCACGCGCTTCTTGTCGAGGTCAATATCCTTGGTATAATCACCGAAGATCCCCCATCCGCTGGTAGACACCTTGGCGCCCATGCTGAACTCATGTTCATAGCTCAGGCCTTTAAGCTTGTTGGGACCGGAAGGTTTGTTGAGAATGATGGGCTTTGACTGGCTTTCCCGCACGGTGGAGGTATCCTGCGCGAACAGGAACACCGCGGCACCCCACAAAGAGATAAACAGAAAAGCCCTTTTCATCGCATAATATTACGATTTTTACAGCAGGAAAGTTGCCGTACAATCAAAAAAAACTGTCATGTATATATCAAAAGTCGTTTACGAAGGCGAGTTGCGCACCAGAGCCACGCATTTACTCTCCGGCACTACCATCATCACGGATGCGCCACCGGATAATCAGGGCAAGGGGGAGGCGTTTTCGCCCACCGACCTGGTAGCCACGGCTACGGCCAGCTGTATGCTCACCATCATGGGCATTGCCGCGCGCACGCACCAGATCGACATCACGGGAACCGAGGTGGAGGTAACCAAGGTGATGGCCTCCGATCCACGCCGTATCAGTGAGATACACTGTCATCTGATCATACCCGACCGCGGTCTCGATGACAAGCAGCGCCTCATCCTGGAGCATGCCGCCCGCACCTGTCCGGTCATTCAAAGCCTCTCTTCAGAGATCCGCAAGGTGATCCGCTTCACCTATGCGCAATAAAAAAGCCGGTATAAGGATACCGGCTTCAAGCATTGTTTAAGCAGCTGATCAGGTGGTGGTATCCAGCTTTACGCCGGCCACTTCGGTGATCTTATTGGGACAACCCTCTTTTTGACCGCATGAGCTGAGCCCGGCAGTGAGAAGAAGACATAATCCGGCTGCAACAGCCCATTTGGAGATTGAACGCATGGTTGACATAGTTTACGGTTCTTTTGGGAACATACCCCGGACGAATAAAGTTCAGGATAACCCTGTTTCAATAATAACGTAAAGTTGCCATTTTTATTTCATATCCACAATACACCAATCCACATCCTCTCCCCGCTTTGTATCTTCACCCCATGCGCATCCATTTGATCGCCATTGGCGGTGCGGTCATGCACAACATGGCCCTTGCACTCAAGGAGTCGGGCCACCAGGTAACCGGTTCTGATGATGAGATCTTTGAACCTTCGCGTTCGCGGCTGGCCCGGCAGGGACTGTTGCCTGAGGCTACGGGCTGGTTTCCCGACAAGATCACCACGGCACTGGATGCTGTGATCCTTGGAATGCATGCGCGTGCCGATAATCCGGAACTGCTGCGAGCCCGTGAACTGGGCATTCCGGTGTATAATTTCCCGGAGTACGTGTATGAACAGAGTCGCGCGGCAACGCGGGTGGCCATTTGCGGCAGTCACGGCAAGACCACCATCACCTCCATGATCATGCATGCGCTGCGCCGTACGGGCCGCACCTTCGATTATCTGGTGGGAGCCCAGCTGGAGGGCTTTGACACCATGGTGCAGTTCACCCAGGCACCGGTGATGGTGATAGAAGGCGATGAGTATTTTGCGTCACCGCTCGACCGCCGTCCGAAATTCCTGTTCTACCGTCCGCAGATCGCGCTCATCAGCGGGATCGCCTGGGACCACTTCAATGTTTTTCCGACCTATGACAGTTATGTGCATCAGTTCCGGCAGTTGGTTGAGCAGATGGAGGCGGATGCCGTGCTGATCGCCAACGGCGACGACGCGGAAGTACGCCGGATGGTGGAGGACAGCAACACGGTCTGTCGCATCGTTTGGTATCAGACGCCAACTTACACCACTGACAGCGACGGCACTACGGTATGGCACGATGGGGATGCGTTCCGGCTAAGTATCTTCGGCAGGCATAACATGCAGAACATGGCAGGCGCGCAGGCTGTGTGTGCAGCGCTGGGTATAGAAGGCGGCGACTTTTTCGCTGCCATGCAGGATTTCAGGGGCGCCGCCAAAAGGCTGGAGATACTGAAACACAGCGGCGACCATATCATCTTCCGCGACTTTGCGCATGCCCCTTCCAAGGTGCGGGCAACGGTGGATGCCGTGAA
>DAIMYJ010000070.1:12401-16787 GCA_036734545.1 Chitinophagales bacterium | reverse complement strand
CTATGACGGAAATTATTTGCACAAGTTGCAATTTCCCAATAATCCTAAATTTTCAAGTTCCTTTGAGATATACTGCATTTATAAAGACAGCAAAGGAAATATTTGGTTTGGTACAAATCCAGTGGGAGTTTGCCGCTATAATGGAAAATCATTTGATTGGATTTCAGAAGAAGATGTAACAGAATTTCGCAATGAAGGTGCAAACGGAGTGCGTTCAATTGCAGAAGACAAAGATGGGGACTTTTGGTTCAATACCGAATATCGTTATAGTGTATACGATAGCATCACACTAAATAGCAATAAAATTTACTCAAGACACGAAAGCATAGGTGGTTTAGATGGAAAAACGGACGGCCATTTGGATGAGTTTCTTTCAACAGTAAGAGACTACAATGGTAATTTGTGGTTTGTAACCTATCGCGATGGAGTTTGGAAATATGATGGAACAAAAATCACGCATTATGTAGTTCAAGATAATTCAAAAGACATTACTTTATTCAGTATTTACAAAGACAACAATGGCGACCTTTGGCTTGGAACACACGAAAATGGAGCATGGAAATATAATGGAAAGACATTTGAAAAGTTTATCCCATAATGACCAAAGAAGAACAGCCGATAACAGCAGTTTGTCAACATAGCTGGTTCAGTGCTAAATTGAACATTCGATTTTCAAATGAACATTAGTGCTATATTGAAACTAAATGCTTCTAGATCCGCCTCTTCCCAAAGCTTCAAACCGTTAGCGGCGACCTATAGAGTGAAAGACCTTGACAAATAACCTGTATGACAAATCCATTTCCATATACACAAATTAGAATTGCAAGGCCAACCGACCAACTTGAAAAGGTTGTTGACTTTTATAAGACCGGACTTGGCTTACAAGAAATTGGTAGTTTTGCTGACCATGATGGTTTTAGCGGAGTCATATTGGGACTACCAAACGACACCTGTCATTTGGAATTTACGCAACATAAGAATGGAAGCCCTTGTCCGGCACCGACCAAAGACAATTTATTGGTTTTCTATCTGTCCGACACCGACTATAGAAATAACATTGTTGCGAGGTTGTTGAGAATGGGATACGTGGAGGTGGAACCAGAGAATTCATATTGGAAAAAACACGGTGTGACAATTGAAGACCCTGATAAATGGCGAGTGGTTTTAATGAATATTAGAGGTTTTAACACAACGATTAATGGTTGAAGGACGTCTTGTTAGTTATGGGATTGACAGCTACTGGAAGTGGCTTTGCGCATTGACGGAGGAAACTGAAGCCAAAGGTGAAAGAGTGTTGTTTACAGCAAGGTTGCCGGAAGTCAAGTTTTATTAGACCACTATTGACGCAAAGCGGCCAGGCGGTCGCGGTTATTGTTAAATGGCAGGTGATAAATAGATGCATATGGAATTTAAAGTGCTTACTACAGAAAGATTGCTATTAAGAAAAATTACTCCTGAAGGATTTAAGTATATATTTGAGAGCTATTCTGAGGAAGAGATTAAACAACAGCTTGGATTGACTACTGAGGAGGAATTCATTAAAGAAAGAGAAAAGAGTAGGGGAGGATATGTAACTTATGACAGATCCATTCTTCAGTTTAAACTAGTTTTAAAGGATACAAATGAAGTTATCGGAAGTTGTGGTTTTCACAACTGGTATTTCGTGCACTGTAAAGCTGAATTGGGATATGCTATATCAAAAGAAGAGCATAGAAAGATGGGTTATATGAGTGAGGCTGTAAATGAAGTTATTGAATATGGCTTTGCAACAATGAATCTAAACAGAATAGAGGCGTGTGTCGGACCGAGTAACGTTGCATCCTTAAGCTTGATTAGGAAATTTGGGTTTGTCCAAGAAGGATATTTAAGACAGCATTACATTAGTGATGGTCAAATATATGATTCAGTAATGTTCTCATTATTAAAGGAAGAGTATCAAGGCAAAAGAAACAACAACTATTAACCGGCGTTTGGCTCAATGGCGGGTGAAGTGCTAATTGGACATTTTATCTTGTATCGGCTTTTGTGCAGTATTGATCCCGTGAAATCGGGAGGCTCCGAAATCCCCCACTGCCCCTGGCGTTAGACCTTAGGAGGTAATTATTATTATCATGGATCTGGATATTTTAGATATAGAGTATAAACTAACAAGTGAACAAATTCAATTTTATGAACAAAACAACTTCATAAAGTTGAATAATGTTTTAACACCTGATGTTATTCAGTATTTTAATACTGAGATCTCGAGAAAGGTAGATCAATTAAATACTAACGAAGTTCCGTTAGAGCAAAGAAGTACATACGGAAAGGCTTTTCTGCAGTTATTTAACCTTTGAAGAGAAGATGATCACATTCAACAACTGGTTTTTAGTAAAAGGTTAGCCCAAATAGCGACTGAATTGATGCAAGTCAATGGAGTTAGATTATATCATGACCAGGCCCTTTTTAAAGAAGCCGGTGGGGGAATTACACCTTGGCACGCAGATCAGCATTATTGGCCATTATCATCCGATAAAGCTGTAACCGCATGGATACCATTACAAAGAACACCGATTGAAATGGGACCACTTGAGTTTAGTGCGGGAAGTCAGAATATTGTTTTGGGCAGGGAGTTGTCTATTAGCGATGAAAGCGAATCCGTGATAAGACAGAATCTCAAGGTTAATCATTTCCCCCATGTAATTGAACCATTTGACATTGGCGAAGTAAGCTTCCACTCCGGATGGATCTTTCATAGGGCTGGTGCAAACACTTCCAATCAAATCAGGAAAGTTATGACAATCATCTATATGGACAAGAATATGATTTTAAAAGAACCAGATAACACGGGCCAATTGAATGATTGGAAAACGTGGTGTCCTAATGCCCAAATTGGTGAGATTATTAATACACCGTTGAATCCTATTGTATATACCAAATAACTACTGCTATCACCGTGTGAGCGCATACCAGAAGGGGTGCGCCACACCCAAAACGTTAGCGGCAACATTTAATGACATACTGGCATTGAAAAATATCTTATGGTTACTAACAATATTACCAAGTGTTCTACTTGGACAGACAGCTATATTTTCAGCTGACACATCCCGCTTTTATATGGACGCATACAGCAGAAGGGACATTTATGATAAGATAATGGAGGCCGAATGGATAATTAATGGGCAAACGCTTCACTATGGTTCTAACCCGGTTTCTGTTGAAACAGATAGTATTCTTGACACTATTTTTTACAAACAAACCGGTAATTCCAGAACAGACACAATAATATGTAACATCAACAAGCCCGGAACCTATACATTTATCTACAACGAATGCTGCGGCGCTTTTAATATTGCTGACAATTCTGGGAGATTTACAATAGGTTCTGTGATTTTCAAATTAAAGGAGCCAGACACAAGAAGTTTCCTGGGAACAATGGGTGAAACAGGGCTTTTGGTGTATGCAACAACCCAAGACACGCTTAGAACGGCTTGTAGAAGTGCAATGTCACCGAATATCTACGAGCTGACTTTTAGTGAAATAGCGATCTGCAAAGATACGGTTGCTTGCAATCAGGGGACATGTTTGTATGAGAAGGGGCAGCTAGAGTTGAATTATGCATTTACTTACAAGACAATTTCAACGAAACTTAACTGCTTGTTTTTAGCCTTAAGTGATCTGCCAATCACAGTGATCTATGACCCCAAAACGGACGAGATTACAATTGAATAGAATGCTATTGTAAACGGTGGTTATGCAAAAGCGCGCGACCACACTGGATCAACTGGGGACTAACTAAGAAAATTGTAAGCAATGATGAACAAAGAATGCGCACTAATTCAATTCAGGACTATTCTTACAACCGGACTTTTGGTTGTGAACCTTCTAACCGGTTTTGCACAAAGCGACACCGTTTATATTCGTTACGACAGCGATAAGTTTGATGATCAGATCACATATAAGACCGACACTGTTGTTTTTGACACGCCAAATGCAAGACAGGTTTTATACGGCACTACCGTTTTGCCGTGGACAGTAAACCAGCAACTTGCCAAGAACTTCGGACTATATCTTGACAAAGTGTCCATTACTGAGTGCAACCAAGAACTGGGTAAACAACCGGACGAACAAGATCAGGTTGTTTTAGTTTCTGAGAGCGTTGACAGTTTGACGATTGAGATAAAGATTTGGGGCAACTGCTGCCACTCATTTTTGTGTGACTTGCAAGTGATGGAAGATAGAATGATTAACTTAATTGCGAGTGGTTACGGAGGCACATATTGCTCTTGTACTTGTTGTTATGGTTTAATATTTCACATTGCTACTATGAGAGGTGATGAGTATGATAAGCTAGATACCATTATGGTTAACAATGACCGGCAATCACTGAAGCCGAAGTAGGACAAC
>DAIMYJ010000070.1:0-12301 GCA_036734545.1 Chitinophagales bacterium | reverse complement strand
GTTGATGAAGCACTTTGTTTTGGATGGATAGACAGCAAGTCAAAGCCAATAGACGATAGATCGTTTATGCAGTATTTTAGCCGGCGTAAAGTTAAAAGTGTATGGTCAAAAATAAATAAAGAGAAAGACGAGCGCCTGGTAGAGGTTGGCTTGATGACTAAAGCGGGTTTGGAAATTATCATGGAAGCAAAGCGAAATGGCTCGTGGACAATCCTGGACGAAGCTGAAGCACTTATTATACCACCCGACTTGGAGAGAGAATTCCGGAATAGACCTAAGGCAAAGGACTACTTTTTAGGTTTGAGTAGGTCGAATAAGCGAAACATTCTACAATGGCTTGTATTGGCAAAGAGACGGGAAACAAGATTGAAAAGAATAAGAGAGATCGTTGACCTGGCAGCCAATAGTCAGAAACCAAAACAATTCAATGGACAAAAGAATGGCGATTGACATCGGTTTTACGATAAGCCGACAAGTTTTGTCGGGATCGCTTTCAGGATGAAGTTTTGTTCTTCCGTTCAATCTATTTACTGATTAATGCTGATTTTTTGGGAGGCTACCGTTTCGGGTTTTAGGCTAGGCCTTGTAATTGAGTTTTAAGGTGGTTGTTTCATTAGCTGCTTTGGACAGGCGCGTGGTTTTGCTGACTTTCGGAGAGCTTACATTCTTTAAGTAAGAGGATCATAGTATTATATATGTTGAGTATATCTATATGATGTAAGTTGGTGTTTTGCCACTTGGTGGTGGGGACTATTCGTACGTTCCATTTAGGTATTCAGGATTAATAGTCAGTGATTGAGTAGATTTACAAACCCGTCATGCGGGTTGTCCCCTCACCAGACTGTCCATCCTTGTATAGCAACCTTTTTATCAATCGGCTCTGCCTGCTGTTCACAGCATTGTTGATCATCGGATCCGTATCCGCTCAAAACGAAGTGCGGGGTGATGAGCAGATCAATTATGCCGACTCCGCCCTGTATTATTTTAACCAAAGCCGCACGGTGCAGGGTATCGACACCATGACCTTTATGCGGGGCATGGGCATGCTTTGGCAAATGACCTATGATCCGGTTTCATTCGAAAAGCTTGATAGATTTTCTGATGAACTCATGGTTACCCACCCGTCTGCGTTTTCAGATGCGCTGGCCGCCGCACTCATAAGCAACATCACCAGGTCTGATAGTCTTGACCGGGCCATTGCCTATTGCACGGACATCTTACAACGGTATGATGCGGTAAAAGATCCGGCTTTACGACAAACAGCAATGGTGGCACTGATGGAAATTAGACTGCCGTTGCGAAACAAAGATCTTGCCGGTTCACTTGACTATTATGCCTCTCGTATACAGAAATATTTAGGTGATAAAGACTCCTCTGCTATAAATATCTCCTATTTCTGCCTTGGCGCCGCCTACAGATTGGCAGGGCTCCCGGACATGGCCATCTATAATTATAAAAAAGCACTGTCTTACATTAATAAAAATGACACCTTGACGACAGAACCGGTAGGTGGCCTTGGCGGGTGGACGAATCACGTCAGTGTGTTGGGACAGATGTCACTCGAGGTGGGCGATTTTGCCTCTGCCATGCGTTATTCTTTTGCCGCCAGGGAGGTCAAACTCCATGAGCTGGGTGAAACTAATGTGTCCTTTTTGAACGGTAATATCGCTATTGCCGGGTTGATGTTGAACGATCTGGACAGTGTGTATGATCTGCTCTCAACTTCCATACCCATGGCGATACGAAGTGGGGACTATCCTTCACTGGTCAGACTCTATGAGGTAAAGGGCCGGTATTTTCTTGCGCTGAATATGCCGGATTCTGCTGAAGCAAGTTTGCTGTCATGTAAAGAGGCTATGGTCAAATATCATGTTTCGCATTTTAGTCCGGCCGGAAGTCACACGCCCAACTATTACCTCGCAAAGCTAAGGATACAGCAAGGTCGCTATGCAGATGCACGCAACTTGCTTGAGCAGGAGATCGCGGAAATACAGAGCATAAAGAAAGAGTTACTGAAAGAGCAAAAACTGCTGCTTGAAGTGTTATTAGTACTCGGGGACAGTAATGCTGCGGACTCTACCTTCAGACAATATAGTGAGTTGCAAACGTTCCTGGCTGCTGAGGAGCGTAAATACCGTAACATCAGCTTTGAGGTAGAATCCAGGATCGAGGACGCGGAGAATACGATCAACGATCTGGTTACGGAAAAGCGGATCGCTGATGTTACCCGGAAATACCTCATCGGTATTGCGGTGCTGTTGCTGATCGTGGCTTCGATCATCTTTAACCGTTTTCGGGTTACCCGAAAGCAGAAGGGGATCATCGAGAAGGAGAAACGGCGGAGTGATGAGCTGTTACTGAACATCCTGCCCGCCGAGGTGGCGGAGGAATTAAAAGATAAGGGCAGCGCAGAAGCCAGGCACTTTGATCTGGTAACCGTGCTGTTCACGGACTTTAAGGGCTTTACCCAATTCTCGGAGAAGCTGGCTCCCGCTGCACTGGTAGCCGAGATCAACACCTGCTTTTCAGCGTTCGATCATATCATGGAGAAGTATGGCATAGAAAAGATCAAGACCATCGGAGATGCCTATATGGCGGCCGGCGGGTTATCTGATTCAAGTAAGACACCTGCAGAGGATGTGATCCGGGCCTGTCTCGAGATACAGCAATTCATGGCTGAGTACCGACAGAAGAAAGAGGCCGCAGGAGATATGTTCTTCGAGATACGCATTGGCGTACACACCGGCCCGGTGGTGGCCGGTATAGTCGGCGTGAAAAAGTTCGCTTACGACATCTGGGGGGATACAGTAAATACCGCCTCACGCATGGAAAGCAGTGGCGAGGTGGGCAAGATCAATATCAGCGGTGCAACCTACGAGTTAATAAGAGATACATTCATCTGCACCCACCGCGGAAATATTCAGGCAAAAGGCAAAGGCGAGATAGCCATGTATTTTGTAGAAGGCCAGGCTTAATTCGCTTTGCGGGGATATAATAATACATTCAACCACTCACCTGCCGAATAGTATCGAGTATCAAGTATCGGGTATCGAGATAATGCAGGAAATATTCTTGCTTGGGATAGTACTACCTCCTCCTCTATTTTTTCCACCCTCCGATGGACCTTCGGTGGTTTAGGCGCGGACCATAACCCGCCCCCAATAGCCATCTGGATCACCACTTATTACTCACCACTCACCACTCACCACTCACCCACTCACCCACTCACGATTTCCCCTCCAAGTCGTAATTTTGTGTATATATAGGGGGCTTGGAGCCGACACACCTCCCTGTATATCGGGAAAGGGCTTATGATTCAGGAATGCACCGGATCGCCGACAGCCGCTGTTACTCGGAGGTTGCGCGTGCCGGATGCCGATAGTTATCCGGACCGAAATAATTTGATGGGTGTGTTTGGTGGGCATACTTTAGAGTAAACACAATAAAAGCAGGAAATATGAATATGTTGCGATCTTGTTTTTTGGTTTTCGCCTTTTGGATCGGCGGTTCGACCGCCACTTTTGCGCAAACTGAAGCTGCTCCTCAAACAGCAGATAGCGTGGTGACCCAAACCGTAAAGGTGAAGGGCATAACCTGTGCTATGGATCTGAAGATGATAGCGGCTAACGTGGAAAAGGTGGCAGGTGTGCGTAGTTGTGAGCCGGGAAGTGCGGGCGCTACCACCTCCTTTGTGATCATGTACGATCCGGCCCTGGTTACGGAAAAAGAAATATATCTGGCCATCGAGAATACCGGAAGCTGTGAGGCGCCTGATGAAAGGCCTTATAAAGTCAAGGAGTAGTTATTGAATGACCAATTAGGCTATTCCGACCACGCATGATCCACCCGACAATGAGAAGCTACATTTTTGTTCTTGGCCTGCTTTTACCATTTGGTGCCTCTGCACAGAGCATCCTGGGTAAAGTGACCAACGACAGGAACGAGCCGTTGACCGGTGCGAATGTGTACTGGGTGGGGACAACCATGGGTGTGGTGACGGGAAGCAAGGGTGAATTTGATATCAGCGGATCGGGGATTGCTGACATGCGGCTTGTGGCAAGCTATGTCGGGTATCTGCCTGATACCATATCGGTGACCGTTCAGTCATTTGTGGAGATTCGCCTGAAAGGATCGCAGGAATTAGGTGAGGTGGTTGTTAAAGATCAGCGTGATGGCATCATTATTTCAGACCTGAACCCGATCAAGACCGAACAGATCACGCAGATAGAATTGGGCAAGGCAGCCTGTTGCGACCTGGCAGGTTGTTTTGAAACGCAGGCTACCGTCCAGCCGCAAACTACCAACGTGATCACCAACTCAAAGGAACTACGCATTTTGGGTTTGTCAGGCGTGTACAATCAGGTGTTGATCGATGGTTTTCCTTTGATACAGGGCTTGTCCTATACATACGGTATCAGCAGCATTCCCGGCACCCTGGTAGACAATATTTATGTATCCAAAGGAGCCAATAGTGTATTGCAGGGTTTCGAGAGTATCAGTGGTCAGATCAACGTAGAAACGAAGGAGCCCGATGCAACGGACCGACTGTTGCTCAATGCATATATGAATAGCTTTCTGGAAAAGCATGTGAATGCCAATTACGCTTTCCGCAAAGAGAAATGGAGTAATCTGACCGCCTTCCACACGGTGCAACCTGCCGACAGGATCGACCGCGACAACGATGACTTTCTGGATCTGCCGCTCCTTACCCGGTATATGCTGTCAAACAAGTGGAAGTATGGAAACGAAGCCGACTGGGGTTGGAACAGCCGTGTAGGTCTGCGTTTACTGAGTGAAGAGCGCATCGGCGGACAAACCTTCTTTTCCCCCGAAACCGACAAAGGGAGCGCTGCTGTATATGGACAGACAGTAAATATCTACCAGCCGGAACTCTGGACAAAAACAGGTTACCGGGTGAACGACAGGCACAACGTGGTCATGTTCGCTTCCACGTTTCATCAGCAACAGAATGCATTTTTTGGAACAACGCAGTATGACGCCGCTCAAACCAATGTATATGGTAATGTGCAGTATGAGATGAAATATACTCAGCATGTGCTGAAGACAGGGGTGAGTTATCGGTATCTGAATCTGGATGAGGATATCGCCTTTACCGACACCCTGTTGCAACGCACGTATGCCGGCAACTACCTCCGCACAGAGCACATTCCGGGCGTTTTTGCAGAGAACACCATGCAATTCTTTGACAACACATTGACCTGGATCGCAGGCGTTCGTGCCGACCATCATAATGTTTTCGGTCCGCAGTTCACTCCGAGAACCTTGTTGAAGTACGATATCGCACCGAAAACGATCGTGCGTGGTAATATAGGGTCGGGCTGGAGAACGGTGAATGTGTTCAGCGAGAATATCGGATTATTGGTGAGTTCACGGGATATCGTTTTCGCCGAACAGCTGCAGCCGGAAAAGGCGGTGAACATGGGGGTGAATCTGACCCAGAAATTTGATGCAAAAGAAGTTGACCTCTCCGGTTATTTTAGTGCTGATTTTTATCGGACGGATTTTCAAAACCAGATCTTTCCGGACTACGACACCGATCCCACCAAGGCGATCATACAAAACTTTACCGGCAAAAGTGTTAGCAACGGCTTTCAGGCGGAATTGTACATGAAACTCTATAAACGCTTCGAGGTGAAAGCGGGGTATAACTATCTGGAGGTATACCGACAAATAGAAGATAACAGGCAATTATTGCCATTCAATCCAAGGCATAGGATGCTGCTCACCTATAGCTATAAACCGCTCAGCAATGATTTTCATGTAGATATCAATGTGCATGGCTATGGCGAGCAGCGTTTGCCAAACACAAGCGCAAATCCGGAAGAATTTCAGCGCCCGGAGTTTTCAGATCCGTATACAGTGGTAAATGCCCAGTTCACCTATACCTTCAGGAGATGGGAATGGTATGCCGGTTGTGAGAATATTTTCGATTTCAGACAAGAACAACCCATCATCAGTTGGCAGGATCCTTTTGGTCCCTATTTCGACACCTCCTCTGTGTGGGGACCAACCAGAGGCCGGGAATTATATACGGGCATCCGCTTTAAGTTGAACGGCGAGTAAGCCCATCATTGTCCCATCTTCTGCTCACACTCTCCCAATCGCCATCAACTCACCACTCACCATTCACCCATTCACCACTCACCACTCACCACTCACCACTCACTACTCACCAATCACGCCGCCCTCGCCGGAATTATCCGCTGATACGGCACTGAAATAATGAACGCATTCCCCTGCTCATCCATACCGCTGATCTCTACCTCACTCTCCCGCAGGTTTTCGCCGTGCTGATAAATGTAACAGCTGCTGTGCGCATCGCGTTCGTCGATCATGAACGCAGTATGTGCATCCTGCTGTTCCTCACTCCAGAAACAGGCCGCAACCATTTTATTGCGCACAAAAAAGGCGATACGACGGATATATGCTACCGGATATTGCAGGGCAACAGAGGTCACCAGACCGGGTACTATTTGCTTCATGATCTCAGGATGTAACATGGCTTTTCGTTTTGTTGAACCAAAGATGCAGTGCAGTGCACCCTCTCCTCAAATACAAAAAAGGCCCGTTTCCAATGTATCTACATGCATTTTGGAGCGGAGGAGGCGGCTACCCCCGGTAGAACCCGGTAAGATCTGCGTCGCCATTGCGTTTCAGGCCACCTGTCACCCGGCAGGTGCCGACAGTTTCTCCGCCTTTTCGTGAAAATCCGGGGCCTGAACCCGTTGGGAAACACCTGATAACCCCCTTTTTTCCGATATCCCCCGCTATCCTGTCGGCAAACTGCCATCCGGAACCGGCGTGTTATCGTATGTATAGACAATGAAAACAGGGCTTATGGCGTTTATTATCCTATACAACGGGTGATACGGCGTTGATTTTGTCGTTGCCCGGGCAGAACAAGCGTTCCATATTTGTGTTTATCAGATGATGTTCACCGAAAAATATATCGAGATCTTCCTGGCCGGCCTGGTAACACGGGTGGCCCTCGCTTTTCCGGTGGCCTATATCCGCTCCATCAGCCTGTTCAATAACGAGCACAAGATCGCAGACTGCACCTGGGAAGATGAAAGCATCGGCACCTTCCGCTCTTACGTGCCGGCGGTGCTGCCGGCGGGCGACAGGCATATCGTTGTTGACGCCATCGACACCGACGGAAAGCCGCTGCGCATCGCCACACCTGTGGATGCGATCTGATCTGCCCCTTCGCGCTGAACTCCCTGCCCTTGCCCTTTTCCCCGCTCAGGGTCAGCCATATTGCCGTAACTTTGCCGCATGGACACGTCCGTGAACTTTGAACGCCGGTTGCAGTACGACCGCCGCGGGTTGAGCAATGCAGAGCTTACCGAGCTCTATCGCCGTTTGCTGAAGCCGCGTATGATCGAAGAGAAAATGCTGAACCTGCTCCGCCAGGGACAGGTGAGTAAGTGGTTCAGCGGTATCGGGCAGGAGGCTATTGCCTGCGCCGTGCCGTATGTGCTCGACAGGGATGAGTACATCCTCCCCATGCACCGCAACCTCGGGGTGTTCACCGGGCGCGATATCCCTTTCGCTAAACTGTTCAGCCAGTGGCAGGGAAAAAAGAACGGCTTCTCCAAAGGTCGTGAACGCAGCTTCCACTTCGGCACCAACGAATATCATATTGTAGGGATGATCTCGCATCTCGGTCCGCAATTGGCTGTGGCCGACGGTATCGCACTCGCCTCCAAGCTGAAGCGCGAGCAGAAGGTAACTGCCGTGTTCACCGGCGAAGGCGCTACCAGCGAAGGCGATTTTCATGAATCGCTGAACGTGGCCGCTGTGTGGGACCTGCCGGTGATCTTCATCGTGGAAAATAACGGCTATGGGCTGAGCACACCCACCAACGAACAGTTCCGCTGTGAGCGCATCGCCGATAAAGGCATCGGCTACGGCATGCGCTCAGTGGTGGTGGATGGCAATAATATTCTCGACATGGTGCATGCGCTGCAGGAATGCAGAGCTTATTGTATCAATGAACAAAAACCGGTGTTGCTCGAATGTCTCACCTTCCGGATGCGTGGTCATGAAGAAGCGAGCGGCATCAAATATGTACCGAAAGAGCTGATAGAGATGTGGGGCAAAAAAGATCCGGTACAGAATTACGAGCAATATCTGAAAGAGATCGGTGTGTTGAACGACGCACTCATCGCTGAGATGCGCGCCGAATTCAAAAAAGAAATAGAGGCCGGCATCGAACAGGTGTTCGCCGAACCCGAGCCCGTGCCCGATACACAGGAAGAATTGCAGGATGTATATGCACCTCATGTGCAGATCGTGCAGTCGCCGGCATCTTCTGCCGTGTCCAATAAAAAATTCATTAACGCTATCAGCGATGCCCTGCGTCAGGCAATGGATAAATATCCGGAGCTGGTGATCATGGGTCAGGATATCGCTGAATACGGCGGTGCGTTCAAGGTGACCGAAGGATTTGTGCAGCAATACGGAAAAGAACGCATCCGCAACACCCCCATCTGCGAAAGCGCCATCATCGGTGCCGGTTGCGGATTGTCCGTTAAAGGTATGAAGAGCATCATCGAAATGCAGTTCGCCGATTTTGTGACCAGCGGTTTCAATCCGATCGTGAACAATATGGCGAAGATGTATTACCGCTGGGGACAGAACATCGACAGCGTTATCCGCATGCCTACCGGTGCGGGTGTGGGTGCAGGACCATTTCACAGTCAGAGCAATGAAGCGTGGTTCACACATACACCCGGACTGAAAGTGGTATATCCTTCTTCTGTGTACGATGCCAAAGGATTATTACTCGCCGCGATCGAAGATCCCAATCCGGTGATGTTCTTCGAACATAAAGGATTATACCGCAGCATCACCGCCGATATTCCGGATGCGTATTATACAGTAGAGATCGGCAAGGCTGCACTTGCGCGCGAAGGCAATGACCTCAGCATCATCACTTACGGTATGGGCGTACACTGGGCCATGCAGGCCTGCACAGAATTGGGTATCCATGCAGATATCCTGGACCTGCGCACCCTCATCCCGCTCGACTATGCAGCCATTGAAGCAACGGTGAGAAAGACCGGTAAGGTATTGATCCTGCATGAGGACACCCTTATCGGCGGCATCGGCGGAGAGCTTGCTGCGTATATCGCCGAACATCACTTCCGTTATCTGGATGCGCCGGTGATGCGTTGTGCGAGTCTCGACACACCCGTGCCGTTCAGCCTGGAACTGGAAAAGAATTTCCTCGCCGGAGCGCGACTGCGCGATGCACTGAACACACTGATGGAATATTGAACAGCGCCATGGCGTTTTTCCGCATAGCGATCTGCTGGTTATTTTTTCTCTGCCTGCAACAGTCGGCAGGAGCACAAACATTTACGCCGGGTGTAAGCCATTTCGGCGCTCACGGCTATATCGAATATTTACCCGGCACACTGCCGCTCATCATCAGCGCACCCCACGGCGGATATCTTGCACCCGATGTCATACCCGACCGCACTTGTGGCGATGCGGTGTACACGAACGATGCGTACACGCAGGAGCTGGCACGCGAGATCTATCAGTCGGTGTATGATCGCTTCGGCTGTTACCCGCATCTGGTGATCAATCGTCTCGACCGCGCCAAACTCGATGCCAATCGCGACCTCTTCGAAGGCGCCTGCGGGAATGATTCGGCAAAACAGGCGTGGAATGATTTCAATGATCTGCTCGACAGTGCGGAAGCGGCTGTGATGCAACAGTATGGCAAAGGATTTTATATCGACCTGCACGGTCACGGACATGCCATTCAGCGACTGGAGCTCGGCTATTTATTATACGCAGAAGAATTGCAGTTGACCGATGCAGAATTGAATTTCGATCCGTATCTCGGTTACAGCAGCATTCAGCATCTGGCCGAAACACATCCGCTTGGGTTCACACATTCGGAATTATTGCGCGGCGACGAAGCGTTGGGAACCTTGTTCGAGCTTGCCGGATATCCCTCCGTGCCCGCGCAGGGTGATCCCTTCCCCGCACCCGGCGATCCGTATTTTTCCGGCGGCTATAACACAGCAGAGCGCAGCAGTTATTCCGGCGGCACGATAGACGGCGTGCAGATCGAATGCAATATGAACGGCGTGCGCAACACGGCTGATAACCGCGCGCGTTTTGCCGATTCGCTGGCTGCTGTGTTGTATGATTATCTCACGCTGCATTATTTCCGCAACGACGAGCTGGCAGATTGCGAGGTCCTGTCAGGGACTGCCGCTTCGCCGATGGCGCAGTATCCCGCGTGCTCGGTGCGCACAGTGGGGAACACCTGGTATATCACCACCGATGCCGACGCCGTAGCCATCTATGACCTCACCGGCCGTCAACTCTTTTTCTCCCCCCAAACCTCCGGCACCCTAATGATCGACGTAACGTCCTGGCCATCGGGTGTTTATATCCTCACAGCACTCACCACTCACCACTCACCATTCACCACACGGGTCTTCCGCCAATAACCCCCACGTTCATCGATCGTGTTGTAATTTTGCCGGTTGATGTCCATCCATTTGCACCATCTGGAATCCGAATTGCCGGAAAAAACACGTCTGCGCGGGTATGATTATTACTGCGAGGGTCGTGTGCGTTCGGTGTTCAACATCAACGGACTGGAATGGATGGCGGTGGTGCAGGGATATGATGATCATGTGGTGGAATTGCGCATCGTGAATGATACGGTCGTTCGGTATGCGTGCAACTGTAACGATGAGGAGGATCCGTGTAAACATGTGGCAGCGGTGTTGTATCATATACGCAACGAAGCGGCCAAAACGAAGCGCAATGATCCGTCGGGTTATGATGCCATCAAGGAAGAAGTGAGTTATCTGCCTGTGCATGTATTGCGTTATCTCATCCTGAAATATGCAGCGCATTCGAAAGAATTCCGCAGCTTTCTCTCCGACTATTTTAAGGTGCCTCCACACAAGTGATGCTGCTGTGATCGATGGCTGAGAGTTGCCGGAAGTCAAGCAGTGTTTGTGTTGCAGCGTGTGTGCATAACTCGTTTGTGCTTCCTGCGGTATTTGGGTAACTTGTGTGATCGTTCATTCATTTCACCCAAAAACCTGTATTATGCAAACCAAAGTGATCATTGCCGGTATCATTGCCGGCGTAGTTTCATTTCTGCTGGGTTGGGTATTGTGGGGCATGCTGCTCATGGATTATTACGAAGCCAATATGATTGTCTATGAGGGCATGGAAAAAGACCCGATGAACATGCTCGGGATGGTCGTTTCGCAATTGTCGGGTGGGCTGCTCATCGCCTACATCATCGGCAACGCGGCCGGCGCCATGAATTGGAAACGCGGCGCAACCATCGGGTTGTATGTGGGATTCTTCATGACGCTCATGATGACGATGTATTTCTTTGCGTTCTTCAATTGGTACGCCAACAACACCATATTGGTGGTTGATCTTTTGCTCAACACGGCATTTACGGCTTTACTCGGCGCTATCGTGGGCTGGTATCTCGGCAGAGGCACCTCCGGCGCGTAATAGTACGTCCATGCACAACATTGACCCCGGCAGCACACCGGGGTTTTTTTTATGCCGGCGCGCCAAGGGTATCCGGTTTCGACAGCGACCGAAACAGTGATAAAAGTCTCCCTTCGCATTGATATCGCTTATACTGCCTTAGCGATGCATCTGTCAATTTTGAAAGTACTAAAGCATAAAGCCATGAATAATGAACAAGCAATCGCAAAACAACGGAAACACATCGCTGAGTTGCACCCTGAAGTGATCGAGTGGATCAATTATTGTCTCTTCGTAAAAGATGAGGTCAAATCCCTGAACATCCGCCTCGGAGAGATACTGCATAAGTATACCGATCACGGCGTGCAGGCGCAGGTAGAACATTTTCAAAATCAGTTCATCCGCCAGGACGAAGCCAGCGACGAATTGCTGCACGACCTGCGCGCGGCAGAACATATTTTCAGTGACATCTCACAGAACAACCCTGCTGCCAATCACGTACTCTTCGACGACCACGTAGAACTCCGCGACAAAGCCGAGACACACAAACAAATCTTCGAAGAGCTGCGCCATGAATTTCAATTGTTCCTGGCGAGGTACATGTGAGTGAGCAGTGAGTGGTGAGCTGTGAGTAGTGATTCCGATGGCAATCGGAAGTGCGTGTGGATGAGATTTTTAGCAGATCCGTCAGTTCGGGAACAGATAGGTTTCCGGAGTGGCGGGTTTGTGTTTTGGTGACCAAGGAAATCCTTCCATTTTCCCCACCCTCCGAAGGAGTCCGTTGGACCCG
>DAIMYJ010000069.1:0-17230 GCA_036734545.1 Chitinophagales bacterium | reverse complement strand
TATGGGGTTATTTCGGGCTATTCCGGTTGTATGTGCACTGCTCTGCGGCAGTCTGGCATTTGGCCAGGCTACGCAATTAGGCACGCAGACTGTGAATGGTGCTTATACCTCTTACGGTTTGACCGATCTGGGTATCTTCCGCCAGGCACGTGTGCAGGCCGTCAGTTCTGCAGTAGCAGGCACCCGCAACTGGGAGTTCTATGAAGCGCCCGCTGATTATGATCCGGCCTGGAGGCCGTATACCGGCGGACTCACACTGACCGCTTTCAACCAGACCATCCCGCCTGTGGGGGGCACAGCATCGGCATTATTCAACACCGGATTTGGCGGCTCTGCCGGATTGATGCCGGCCATCACGACAGGAAGGTATTACACCTTTAACGTAACCGAATATTCCACACCCGGGACACCGGCCAATGAATATATGGGCGTATTGGAAACCTCCTATAACCCGGTATCCATTACCTCAGTAACACAAACGCCCGGTGCCGGTGCCGTGTATCCCGAGGCGTCGGTATATGTAACGGTCACCACCTCAGCGGCACCCAGCGTCGGTGAGAATGTATATGTGCGGTATTCCACCACATTCAATTTTGTCACATCCACGCTGCTTACCGTCACCATGACGGGTACTACCGGAACGGTGGAAATTCCCTGTCAGGCTGCCGGCACCACCATATATTACTACGCCTATACCAGTAACCGTACTTCGGCGGCCATTCTCGCTGATGCCGGCACCTATGGTCAGGTAGCACATGATGTGAGCACGCTGAGCTTAAATAACAATGGTGGGCCTAACTATTCCTATACCGTGTTACCCAGCATCGGGTTTTGCGGTGACTATTATGTGCCTTCCGTGTGTTATCCCACTATCGCCGCCTTCGTGACTGCTCTCAACGCAGGAACGGTAAGTTGTGATGTGATCTGTCACGTGGCTGCCGGCCACACTGAAACAGCGCCTGCAGGAGGTATCAACCTCACGCAGACCGGTACCGCGGCCAACACGATCACCTTCATACGCAATGGAGTAGGAGCCAACCCGGTCATTTATGCACCGGTGGGGACAGTTTCCATGACAGCAGCGGCAACCGTTTCTGATGGTGTGTTCAGCCTGAACGGTTCCGACTACATTACCATTGATGGCATAGATATCATGGATAATAATGCGAGCGGTGCCGCGATGATGGAATACGGCTATGCCTTATTCAAAGCCTCCGCTTCCAATGGATGCCAGAATAATGTGATCAGGAACTGCAATATCACGCTCAATCAGGATAATCACTGGACAGCCGCGCCTTTCAATTTTGAATTTGGATCAACGGGTGTAATGGTTCGGAACTCTGCACGCACCACGCTCACGACGCTGCTCACAATCACTACAGCAGCAGGAAGAAGCGATAATAATCAGTTTTATGGCAATACGATATCAGATATAATCAACGGATTTGTGCTATCGGGCTACAATGATCTCACTTCTCCTTATAGCTTTTATGATCAAAATAACAGTATTGGTATACCTGGTAATGGAAACACTATCCAGAAGTTTGGTAATGATGCACTTAGTGGGTTGTCCCGCTCTTCTGGAGTCTATTGTATTTATCAAAATAATGTAACCGTTGCTAATAACTTAATTCAAAGTTCAACTGATGGGACTGAACCACATGCAAATGTGCTATATGGAATCTTTCTGTCGGGCCCGATCACCGGCAACTACCTGCAGGATTTCACCGTGTCTGACAATGATATTTCGCTTTATGCGCATGAGAATTCTACTGTTTTAAAAGCTGTAAAAGTAGGGAACGCCAGTGCTGGCGCCAATTCGATAAACATATACGGTAACACTATCCATGACTGTACTTTTTATAATGATCCTTTGATCATCGGGTTTCCAAGTGCTGAATTCATGGCGATTGAGGTTGGATTTAATGCAAGTTCTGTAGTGATTGAGAATAATATTATTGAAAATAACACTATCAACAGTGATAATTCTACACATTATTTAATTCATAATAGCACCACGGGTTCAAGCATTAGTGTCAGCAATAATGAAATGTTCAACAATTATAAAACAGTAGGTACAACAGGTGTTATTTACGGGTATTATTCAGCTAACGGCTCGGCAACTGGTGTGCAACAATTTTTTAACAACGTGATCGATGGTTTCGGAGTGAGTGCTGGATTAGCCACTACTGCATGTGGAGTAAGAATATCTTCCTCTGTCAATCAGATTAAACAGATTTTTGGTAACTCAGTCATGAATATGACCGGTGGGTCTGGGGTGGCGACAATGTTCAACTGTGGGATTTACGTAGATGGAATGAATGTGGGGTCACAGGTCTATGATAATACAATTTCACAAATTACAGCAAGCGCATATGTAGTCGGTATTAACCTGGCTTCTGCCGCATCAACAGCCACCACATCGAATATAAGCTATTTGTGTTACGGGAATCTGATTTCAAATATCACGTCCACGTCTTCTACATCCGGCCCAACAGGTATTGTAGGGTTGAACCCCGCTTCCGGTGGAGGCGCGATGTCATTGTATAACAATACCATCACGGGACTTACCTCTACTGCTGGCACAACCGGGAATATATATGGCATTTATTTTAGTGGTGGGACTTCCGGAGTAAGCCTTTCAATTTACGGCAATAAAGTTCATGATCTTCAACATACTGGCGTAACGGCTACAAGTACTATCACTACAGGTATAATGCTCCCTGTGGGTGGTATGATCCTCACCGCTTATGGGAACAGTATTTCGGGAGTTGAAAATTCGGCAACCATTGGGTCTTGCCGCGGCGTGTATATACAAAGTGTATCCACTGTTAATTTTTATAATAATTTCATTCAGCGATTAACAGCGGTGAACAGTTCCAGTTTATCAGCAGTGATTGGACTCTTTACAACAGGTGCCGGCGGTGTTTGGAACATCAGATATAATACCATTGCCATTGGTCATGACGCTCCTGTGTTTTCTGTGGGTGCTAATTTTAGTTTTGCAGGTGTTACATATTCAACAACAGGATGCACCTTCAATTTTAATAATAACATTGTCTTTGTTCAGGGTGCAACATCTGGTTTAGGAGTGGGGTGTTGTGTTTTGGGTTCTCTAGGCACCGCCTATGCTGTACCGCCCGCTTTCAGTGGCTCCAATAACAATTATTATTACATCAATAACGCCACATGGAACTACATATATTCGGATGGGTCTTCAAATACCTCAAACGTCAACGGCTACGCATACGGCGGCGCTTTCACTGATGTGGCACGCAACCTGAACAACGACGAGTGTTTTAACATAGTAGGCCCGGGCACCGGCTTGTATAAAACTTTCATGGCGCCTGCGGAAAGCAATTCTTTTTTCGATGTGCCTCCTTTTGCCGGCGGTGCTGTTTACCCGGATAACCTCAAGCTGATCCCCGGCGCTGTCACCTACGCCGAAAGCAATGCACAGGTCATCCCCGGCATTACGATCGACTATGAAGGGGATGTGCGTTCAGGCACCACCCCGGATATCGGTGCTGATGAAGGTGCCTTCCTGCCGCAGGTGGAAGACTGCTATCTGCTGCCGCTCGAACTGCTCAGCTTCACCGGATGGAACAGCGGCACCTATAATGAACTGCACTGGATCACCTCCACGGAATTCAATACCAGCCATTTTGAGATCGAACGCTCTGCCGATGGTGTTACGTTCTATACCATCGGTATGACCGGTGCAGCCGGATTTACGGTTGCGCCTCAGGATTATGTTTTTATAGATGATGCCCCGTTCACCGGTAATAATTATTACCGACTGCGTATGGTGGATCTGGATGGCGCATACGAATACAGCAATATCGTTCTGATCACCCTGCAGGGAGCATCGTCCGATATTCTATCCGTTTCCCCTAATCCGGTGGACGATGTTCTGCATGTCACTGTACAGCTGCCCAACGCAGCACGTGTTGAATTATATCTTTCTGACATGCTCGGCCGAAAAGTACTTGCTCAAACCTTTGAACTGGAGGCCGGTTCGCAGGTGATGGATTTGGATGTCAGCATCCTCGCACCGGCAGCATATCTGCTCACCATCACGGGATCATCCGGCGTGCTGGATGCCATTAAAGTGATGAAACAGTGATCTATTCGGCCAGCAGGAAAGTCAGTGGTGTAGCAAGCCGCTTTGACCAGGCTTTTTCTGAGTGATCCTCCCCCTCGAACACCAGCGACTTGAAATGATCGGCTCGGTAACCGCGTTTGCGCATGAGGGCATTCATTTGCTTCTGACTGGATGCGTAATTTTGATCCAATGTTGTAGTGCCGTGATCGAAATAGATCTTATGGTATTTCGGATTGGGTAGATGTTTATTGAAATACTTCAGGAGCCCTTCTGATATGGATGGGTCCTTCACCTGTAAACTCCCGGGCCAGTGTGTGGAGAGACACATGGCACCGCTAAAAATGGCCGGATATTCGCAAATGGCATACAGCGATATCAATCCGCCCATGCTGGAACCGCCGATAAAGGTGTTGGCACGATCGCTATGTGTCGAATAGGTCCTGTCAATGAAGGGTTTCAATTCGCGCACGATGAATGACAGGTAAGCATCAGCCAATCCCGACTGTCCCTGCCATTCCAGTTTGCGCACACTGTCAATAATGGCAGCATCAACATATGGAACTGCCTTCGCCGGAAAATATTCCCGACGGCGCTGCTCCGGAATATTCCATATGCCGACTACGATGCAATCCCGAATATCCTTATTTCGTATGAGACTGCTCATGATCTCGTCCATCTGCCATTCCTGGTGATTCCAGGTTGTAGTGGAGTCAAAAAGCATCTGGCCATCATGCATATACAGTACGGCAAACGATTTGTCTTCTGAATAATTTGCCGGTAACCAAACGTCGATCGTTCTGGGTGCAACGAATTGTGAAGGAAATGCCGTGTACCTGTCAACTCGGCCGGATGATACCTGTGGCTGCTGAGCAAAAAGAACATGACTCTTTAGAGTAAGGCAGATCAGGATGGTCAGAAAGCGATGGATAGAGATCCGGGCAACACCTCGAAAAATTGTATGGGTAATGTAGTCTATACGCAAGGGATATCCATTCTATTTTATTGTAGAAAACTGACCGGATGTCGAAATGCCGTTCTCCTGCGTAAACCTGTAGAAGTAGATGCCTGGTTGTAGACTCAGGGTTTCGAGCAATGAAGGGATCTGGTTTCTGAATACGACGTCTTCAACGATCACACGACCTGCAATATCCAAGATCTGAATTTGGCCGAGTGCATCCTGATATCGCATATCCACTGAAATGGTTTTGAGATGCGTAGTTTTTCCGTTCAGATCAGTCTGGTATAAGGCGTAGTAGTTAGTTCCTTCAAAGGGATGATTATCTACTGCAAAATAGGTGGTAGGTGTTGTAGAATTGGCCTGACCATCCACCTGCATGAACGGCTCGAAATTCGATCCGTCTGATGACCTGTCAACCCGGAAGTGATCATTGTTCAATTCAGTGGC
The DNA here is from genome assembly GCA_036734545.1 of Chitinophagales bacterium. GTDB lineage: Bacteria > Bacteroidota > Bacteroidia > Chitinophagales > BACL12 > UBA7236. The sequence continues at coordinate 11,720 of DAIMYJ010000069.1, read as the reverse complement.
AGTCTCCCATTGCAAAGCAATGGTGTTGTTATCATACGCTTCACCAAAGAAGTCGGTGATAGTAACAGGAAGCAGGGCGCAGTCCACAAACGTGGCGCCATCGGTCAGACTCCAGTCAATGGTGTATCCGGTAACGGGTGGTGACCAGTGGTTAACCATCATGTAATAGCATTCACCAGCCTCTACATGCAGGGTGTCTACCCAGCCGTTACCCAACACGTCTTCAGATACATCAGAAACCGTGGCCTTTAATCCGGTGTTCCCGGTGCTGGCAGCGTAACTGCAGCGAACAGGCGAGCCTAATGCACCGCAGGTCACTCCCGGGCCATACAACGCAAAGTCATAATCATCAGTATTGGTAACGGGATCTATGGTAAACGCAAAAGTGCCGCTGGTAGCAAAGCAGAAATAATACCAGGTGGAATAGTTTTCTCCACCGGCCGTGCATCCTGTGCATGACTCGGAAACCAGGCCGGGCCCACTTTCAACCCCCGTAACCGGGAGGTCATTGCAAATCTCAATTGCATTGATGCAGTCATTCGGATCTGTTCCGGTCGGGCCGATTGCACATGGCGTGCAAGATAGTGTAGCCGCCCATCCTGCAGCATTGGTAGAGGCATTTGAAGTGAATCGCATAACCAGACATCCGGAGGCATCAGTCGATGTGACCGAAAACGGCACGGTTGGGGTTCCGCAAATCCTGTTCGCCCCGGCAACAACCGTTGTTACGCCTGGTATGGCAATAGTTGGACTATTTTGCGTTGCTCCATTACCTACCGTAAGATAATCTTTAGTGCAATCGTTTTGCACGTCAAATGACGTAAAAGTTGCGGTCATACACATGCCCGCTGTGTTTGGACAAAATACCCGGTAGTAGGAGCTTATATTGTTACTGTAGTTACCTCCTGCACCTCCATTATCATAATAGGTGCCAGAGCATGTATTCGTCATACAATTACCTGCATATGTGCCATCGATCCCTGAAGTAGGGTGCAGGTATGTTTGGCCAAATGCTTGCAACGTAATGCATACAAGGGCTGCAAGGCAAATACTGTTTTTCATGTGCTTAGGGGGTTATTCTGTATCTTCGGATTCCTTCTTATACCGGTAAGTATAGTTTTGGATCGCTTTGTTTACACTGAATAATTGTATGAGAAAACCGGTGGCAGGGTCTAAAATGTAAACATCTTCATCTATAGCTCTCAACTCTTCATATTGATCCAGGTTTAAGCCTGTTAGAGTATCCGCACTCGGATTGAATAATCCTTCGATGTGGTAATCCATGTCATAACGTTCTTCTAATGACGGCAGGGTCATTTTAAGGTCACTAAGGCTCTGTGCCTTCAATGGTAAACACAGCGCTGACAGGCCGATAGCAAAGAGTATTATGATACGCATTTGAACAAATCCAATACAAAATTAACCAGAAAATGGCGAATCTTTTTCATGCGGACAAGCTTGTTAACGGTTATTAACGCTGTACTGTGGTTTTCAACATAGTTCTTGCCCGGCCCTTCCTATTGGCCGCATGGTCGCTCAGTTTGCAACTATAACCTTGGTTGATAAGGGTTTCGAACTTTGCCTGCCGGATGGGTAGGCGTGAACGAGATACACCCCATTGGCCCAGAGACCTGTATCTAGCTGCAGGTTATTCAGTCCTGCCTGACAATGCACTTCCAGGCCGTTAACACGGGCGCCGGTAGCAGAATACACGGCTAGGGTATAGGTTTCTACTGCTGTGCTTTCAAGTTGAATGTTGAGGGTATGTCCGGTATGCCAGCCCTGTAATGTGCCATAAGCAGGAGCAGGGTCATGTAAAGAGGCGGCATTACCGACCTGAAAGTGATGTATATACGTTTCCCCTGCGAGTTCAGCCTCCCAGGTCCAGACGCCTTCAGGCCCAGCAGGTAAGGTATACCACCAATACCAGTAGGAAGCACTATAATAGGGGAAGGGCTGGTACCATAACCAATCATACCATGCCTCACCTGTTGGGTCGGTTATGGTCAGCTGCACAGGGTCGGTTCCACTCAGGTCAGCTGCATAAAAGGCAAAATAACAGATTTGACCCGGTGCAAACACATCCTCTGCATTGATGGTTTCCGGCAGCGGACATGGGTTGAAAACCGGTGGCACATCATGTGTCATGATGCGATTGATCCTGGGTTCAATATAATTGGGTGATACAGCCCACCAGGTTTCGCTATTCCAATCATTGCAAATCCCGCTGTAGGGGTCTATGAGATTGTCATCCGCGTCATATAGCTCTAAATGCAAGTGAGGTCCTGTTGAATTCCCGGAACTGCCCACAAGACCAAGGTATTCTCCGGTTTCTACCATATCACCCAGGCCTTTTGCCGTTACAGATCCGTTTTTCATATGCCCATACCAGGCTAACGACCCATCGTCATGGCGCACATATACGGCATTCCAGCTTCCGGGGTTGAATGCGCAGTTTTGATCAAAATTCCCGTCGTACCTCCCTACGATCATACCCGGTGCGGCGGCCGTGATCTGAACAGCGCCATTGAACATGAGGTCCCAGGTAAAAGGCCACAAGAAATAATCAGTGCCCTGGTGATTATACCCACCGGGGGTATCATACGTGCGCGTGCCACATTGATAATCCGTTAAGATATTCGGAAATTCGATGTTGTGATCTGCAAAGCCGGAGATACCATAAAATCCATAATCGGAAAATCCCGGGCTCCATGCCAGAGGGAATTCAAGGGCCGGTACAACGTCTTTGCTGCCAAATGTGGCCGGCCATTTTCCGCTGTTTTTCAAGTTCAACTCATTCGCGCGGATCTCTTCAAAAATGTATGCTCTTTGTTCAGGGCTGATCACATCATCAAAACTCAATGGCGCTTTACCACCCCCATCAGCCGGAATTAATGGTAGTTGAGCAACCACGATGACTTGGCAAAAGCATATAATAGTAATGCATTTTTTCATGGCAGCGGATTTATACCAAAATTACTAAAGTTTTGAATTGTCTGTATCCCATAGAACGTAACTGTAATGCTTGGAAAATGTGCCTGCATCCTGCATATGATAGTCCATTTTGATATAAATCAAGGCGTCTTTAACGAGCAGTTTTTTCGGCACATCCAGTTTGATGATCAGCATTTTTCCGCTGCGATATAGATGACATCTGGACAAAGGAAGCCCGTCGTTTTCAATGATCACTGAGCGGATACTTATGCTGTCAGTTTCCCGGTAAATGAAATTGTCCAGAATCGATTGTGTTATGAATATACTGCTGTCGATAACCACTGTGCCATGATCTATAGGCACCTCACAAATATTCCAGCAACGTCTTGCATACTCTATTATTTCGGTCTTCGTTAGCAATAGTTGCAATGACGCTTCGGTTTTATTTATGGGTGGGTTGCTATTTGGGTAGGTGTAAAGTAGGGAATCGGCAAGTTCCTCCGAAACTACAATGGGTTCGCGCATTTGCAGGATCATGTTTCGCTTACTGGCCGTCAGTTTTTCAGAACTGTTCATCAGCCCCAATTCGGTCATGTGCGTTGAGTAGTATGTATACACTGAGTCGAGTGCACCCAAATCCCTCAAAAAGGCCTCCATGCGTTCGCCGGGCATGATCTTGGTCAGGCGGGCATGTTGATTTATTTGTTTCTCTGATCGACTGTTCAAAGCATATTCTATCTGAGCTAATGTGAATCCACTGATAGCTGTCTCTGACTTATCCCGCTCATCAGAACGCTGTACGAACAGGATGCAATTCAATACAACTGAAAAGCCGAGGGCAATTTTGAGCAGGGAAGGTAAATTCATAGGTAGGGTTTAAGGACCATGATACACTCAGGTGGCATCATGCAACTGCCTTTGTTACAGACGGGAGAGGCCTAATGCTCACCCAAATAATATGCGCATATGCAAAGGAGGTGCATGCTACCGGTACAATGGAAATAATCACTAAGCGTGTACAACGCTCAGTGACATGAACGATTTGTAAACCCCTTTAGTATGTAATTCGCGTTGTCTGTCTGACTACAACAGTTGCAAGAGTTTTTCCATGGCAGCGGAAAAACCACGCGGATTCTTTCCTCCTGCGGTCGCAAAGAACTTTTGTCCGCCGCCGCCGCCTTCGATCTCCTTGCCCAGCTCGCGGATCATCTAGGCAGCATCAAACCCTTTGCTCTCCACCAGATTATCACTGATCATCAGCGTAAGGCTGGCCTTTCCCTGGATATCACCACCCAGTAAACATACCAGGTCGCTCAGCTCATTGCGGAGGTCGTAAGCCAATTTTTTTATGAGGTCGGCATTCGGTAGGTCAACAACGGAGCGGATGATATGCAGTCCGTTCACTGTTTCTACCTGTGCCTTCAGATGTGTTTTGATCTGCTGCACCTGCATGAGTTGGAATTTCTCCACTTCTTTTTTCAGGCTTGCATTTTCCTCTGCCAGCGACTGCACACTTTTTACGATATCTGCCACTTTGGTGATCTCCTGTATCTTATGCACGAGTTGCTGCTGGTCTTCAATGTAAAGTTCCACCGCTGCGCCGGTTATGGCCTCGATACGACGGATACCAGCTGCCACTGCACTTTCACCCACTATGCGGCAATAACCGATCTCTCCGGTCGAACCCACATGCGTGCCGCCGCAGAATTCCTTGCTGTAGTTTTCATCGGCGATCACCACGCGCACAAATTCACCATACTTTTCGCCGAACAACATCATAGCGCCCAGCTGCCTCGCTTCTTCAATGGGCATCACTTTCGTGAACACAGGGATGTTCTCGCGTATCTTGCGGTTCACGATGCGTTCGATCTGACGCAGTTCATCATCGGTCACCTTGGCAAAATGCGAAAAGTCGAAGCGCAGTCGGTCGGGTCCCACATAGCTGCCCTTTTGTGCCACATGCGTGCCTAATACCTGGCGCAGCGCTGCATGCAGCAGGTGCGTGGCTGTGTGGTTGTAAGTGATGTCGGTGCGGCGACGGGCATCCACCTCAGCGTATACCGTGCCGTTCACGTGCTCGGGCAGTTGATCGGTGAAATGTATGATAAGGTCGTTCTCTTTTTTGGTATCCAGCACGCGGATCACGTTGGCATTTACACTCAGGATACCGGTGTCGCCGGTTTGTCCGCCGCTCTCTGCATAAAAAGGTGTTTTGTTCAGTACTACCTGATACTGCATTTCATTCTTCACCTTCACCGAACGCATTTTTATGATATGCGCATCGCACTGCAGATCGGTATAACCGACGAACTCAACCGAAGCATCATCGCGGAGCACTACCCAGTCGCCGGTTTCCATGGCGGTGGCGTTGCGGCTGCGTTCTTTTTGCTTTTGCATCTCCGCATCAAAGCCGGCTGCATCCACTCCTAAGCCGTGCTCGCGGGCGATCAGTGTGGTAAGGTCAAAGGGGAATCCGTAGGTGTCGTAAAGTTCAAAGGCTACCGCTCCCGGGATCACACCGGTGGAAGTAGTAGCTGCATCGCCGGTGACATCATACAAGCGTTTGATACCGTTCTCCAGTGTGCGCAAAAAGGCGGTCTCTTCTTCGGTGATCACCTTGGCGACCAGTTCACGCTGGGCATCCAGCTCCGGGAATACATCGCGGAACTGATCGGCAAGTACGGCAACCAGTTCGTTGAAGAATGGTTTTTTCAGTCCAAGGAATGAGAACCCGTAACGAATAGCGCGACGCAGGATGCGGCGGATCACATAACCGGCTCCGTTATTGGCCGGTAACTGCCCGTCGGCGATACAAAAGCTCACCGCGCGAATATGATCGCTGATCACACGCATGGCGATATCTGTTTTTTCCTCTACACCATACTGGCGACCGCTCAATTGTTCAACCTTGCGGATGAGCGGTGTGAAAACGTCTGTATCGTAATTCGATGACTTTCCCTGCAATGCGCGCACCAGTCGCTCGAAACCCATACCGGTATCTACGTGCTTGTTGGGGAGTTCCTCCAGGCTGCCGTCGGCCTTGCGGTTGAACTGGATGAATACATGATTCCAGATCTCTATCACCTGCGGGTCGCCGGTGTTCACGAGGGTAGCGCCGTCGATGGCGTTGCGCTCGGCATCGCTGCGCATATCATAATGGATCTCGGAGCAGGGGCCGCAAGGACCGGTGTCTCCCATCTCCCAGAAATTATCCTTTTTATTGCCTTTCAGGATGTGCTGCTCATGAATGAGTCCTTTCCATACATCATAGGCTTCCTGATCAAATGCCAGGTTCTCGGCGGGGTCGCCTTCAAATACCGTTACATATAAACGCGCCGGGTCCAGTTTGTAGATACCGGTGAGCAGCTCCCATCCCCAGGCGATGCTTTCATTCTTGAAGTAATCGCCAAAACTCCAGTTGCCCAGCATCTCGAACATGGTATGGTGGTAGGTGTCAACACCTACTTCCTCCAGGTCATTATGCTTGCCGGAAACGCGCAGACATTTCTGCGTATCAGCAATGCGCGGATATTGCACCGGCTTATTCCCCAGGAACAGGTCCTTGAACTGGTTCATCCCGGCATTGGTGAACATGAGGGTAGGGTCGTTCTTCACCACGATGGGGGCAGAAGGCACGATCTTATGTTGCTTACTCTCGAAAAATTGCAGGAATTGCTGTCTGATCTCACGCGATGTCATACGATTCGGATAATGGCTACGTTTTAAAATCTCCTCTATATGCTGTATTTTCGTCTCCCCCTCTGAGGCACACTACAGCCGGAACAAGCCGCAAAATTACGGAAAACCGCAGGCACCAAGCATGGCACGGAAAGTAAAATATTTCTATAACCCCGCCAATCTCCGCTTCGAGAAGCACATCACCCCCAGGTGGGTGTGGACGCTGCGCATCGTGGGCTGGATATCGACCGCTGCCGTGTTCGCCTCCGTGATCGTGTATATCGCCTATACTTACTTCGATTCACCCAAGGAACGCTACCTCAAGAACCAGATATCCGAAATGGAGCTGGAACTGGAGTTCATGAACAATAAGCTCGATACCATGTCGGTGATCCTCACGGAGATGGCCGACCGCGATGATAACATCTATCGTGTCATCTTCGAGGCAGAGCCGGTGTCACGCAGTGAGCGACTGGCCGGTATCGGCGGCAGTGAGCGCTTTCAGCGGATGAATAAGCTCGATAACGCCGAACTCCTGAAAGGCACCGCGCTGAAACTGGAAAGCGTGCGCCGCCAAATGGTCATTCAGTCCAAGTCCTTCGATCAGATCGAACACCTTGTGGCAAACAAGGAGAAACTGCTTACCCATACGCCTTCCATCCAGCCGGTCAGCAATAAACAGCTGGAGCGCATCGCCTCGGGCTTCGGGTGGCGACTGCATCCCATTTACAAGTTCGCCAAATTCCACGAGGGTCTTGACTTTACCGCGCCCAAGGGCACTGATGTATTCGCTACGGCCGATGGCACTGTGGTGCAGGCGGATAACTCGCAGAGCGGTTTCGGTAACTGCGTGGTGATCGACCATGGCTATGGCTATAAGACACGCTACGCCCACCTCAGCGCCTTTAAGGTGCGGGCAGGACAGAAAGTGAAACGCGGCGAACTCATAGGCCTCGTAGGTAACTCCGGACTCTCTACCGCCCCCCACCTCCACTACGAGGTCGAAAAGAACGGCATCAAGGTAGACCCCATCAACTTCTTCTATACCGACCTCACCGCCGAAGAATACGCCAAGCTCATTGAACTGGCGAATAAGTCGGGACAGTCGTATGACTAGTGTGGGTGAATGGGTGAGTGGGTCAGTGGGTGAGTGGGTCAATGGGTGAATGGGGGAATTTCCAATTTATTATGTTGTGGTGCAGTCGGAGAGGGGCTTAAAAGTGGCTTCTGTTAGTGCGATCGGTTCACAGCCATTCTCTTACTACGCCCACACACACCTAAGGAGCCAAGAGCCAGGAACCAGGAGCCAGGATAAATTCACCCGCGCATCTGCCGCGGCGGAAACACATGAAAACTTGAATTACATCACAAATCTTATATATTTGTTCTTCAAACCCTTATACACACAACCCGGCCCTCCATGCCTTATAAGGAAAAGGAAATTGAAAAGGTCTATTGGTCAATAGGTGAGGTGGCAGAAATGCTCGATCTCAGCTTTGCACAAATACGTTTGTGGGAAAAGGAATTTGATGTGTTCCAACTGAAGAAGAATAAAAAGGGCGATCGCTTCTTCACGAAAAAGGACATCGAGCAACTCAAGCTCATCAAACATCTGCTCAAAGAAAAGAAGTACACTATCAAAGGCGCGCGGGAACAGATGCGTTCGCGAAAGCCGGAAGCCGACTCAAAATTCCATTCGGTGGAAGCCCTCAAAAAGATACGCCAGTTCCTCGTGGAGCTGAAAGATCAGTTGTGATCGCTCTCAGAACAGATTTCTGCGCAACATCTCATTCATTCGAATACCCACGCTGAAAAATAATTCGGTGCGGTCGTTTGCGTCCAGTTCGCTGTCGGCATTCCTGTAAATGCACCGCAGATCAATGGAAGTATTGTGCCAGAAATAGTAGGAGATCGTCAGGTCGTTGAGCAGGATGTCTTCCTGAATGCCCTGTGCCACGGTGTTGCCGTACGCATTTACATAAGTGTTGTAATCCAGAAAGATATTTCCGCCGTAGTTCATTCCCGCCGTATCCGTGCCGCGTGTCGCTAGCATGAGGCGGTTGCTGATGAGCAGTCGGGCAACCGGCTGATACCACAGATCCATCACCTGCTCCCGGAAGTTGGCGCCCAGCGGGTGCGCAATGGCCTGGCCGTAATGGGTGTAGCTGGAACCATTGTCGTCCTCATAGCTGTAGGTATATGGACGCACCATATTATACTCATACTGCAGGTCCAGCTGATCGATGCCGAAGGCATCCACATATTTCAATCCCGTTTGCAGAGCGTATTTATTGCCCCACCAGCCGTCGCCGCCGATGAATTCGCCCACCACCAGTTCGTCGAGCACGAATTGTCCATAGAATGAGAAGCGCCGTAAAAAATTCCATTTCCAGTTGGTGCCGATCAGCGCATTGTCGCTGCTGCCCAACCCGCTTTCCACCGCGCGGTAGAATATTACGGGATTCAGATACTGCAGTTCAAAACCGGTCTCACTGCCCGTGGCATTATACCGGTCGAAAATGATGGATTCAAAAAATCCCAGATGCAGGGTAGGGGTGATGGGGATATTCAGGTGATGCAGCGCCGCATATTTTTTATGGATCAGGCTGTTGTAGATGTTGGAGCCGTCGTAATTCGCCAGCTCGGTGAACATATTCATATACTGCAGCCGCCACAACTTCGTGTTGATCCTGAACATCAGCTGGTCATCGGCATTGTCGCTCCAGATCAGGCTGCGCACACCGTCGCCGATGAACACCTTGTCGTGGCCGAACTGCATCGCAATGTGCTCGGTGGCATTGAAAGTCACATAGCCGCGTGCCGATAAATAATCCACGCCGTTCTCCTTGAAGATCTTCGCCACCCCTTCACCCGGCACCACCTGCGGCGCGGCGTCGGTGCGTTCCTGTACGAAAGCCGGAAGGATCGCCTGGTTGTCGGTAGCGTAGAAATAAAACCCCACTTTGTTGTCGATGCTACCCCGCAATTCCACACCCCGCGTATTGGTGAACCGCATGCCGATGCTGTCGTCGGCATACCCGAATGCCTGATGCAGCACCGGATTCACGCGCATGGAAAAGAACTGATAAAAAGTAGCCGGCTCCGGATAAAAGAAATCGAACAGATCGCCGGTATAGTAATTTCCCTCGTCCGGCATACAGAATTCGCGATTGTCGTTGCACAGATACCGGTGGTTGAATTGCTCTTTGCTGCTCCATTCCTCCGCACCGCGCGCTGACAGCGTCAGGGAGGCCACATCTGCGCGCAGGTAAGGTTTCACTGCTGTATGCAGACTTCGGTAGCTGTGCGGATACCGGATATCGATGCGATCGGCCAGATGGTATGTTGGCGCCTGCAGCGGAACATAATAATTGCCGCTTGGCTGCAGGGATACCGGTGACTGGCCGAACAGTGTTGCGCTGCACACAGCCACCCGCCAGCACACGGTCATTTTGAATAAGCTACTTTTGCATAACTGCCGTAATCGGTACGACATTTGTTCCGTATCCATATTAACGATGCAGAGATACTAAAAAACCCCAAGATGAGAAAACTGTTGATCATTCTGTTCCTCGCTGCGCAAACCACCTTCGCCCAGCACATCGGCTTTAACGGCTCCGGATTCTTTGAAAATTATGATGCCGATGTGGAGCAATACCTCACGGACCTGAACGCGCCGTTCACCATTCGCTTCCCCGGCGGTAGTATCAGCAAATTCCATGATCCGTATAATGTGCGAAAGGGGTGGGGACTCTCCGAGCAGAGCATCCGCCACTGGTTCGAGACCACCGGTTTTGATGAGGACGGCAACGGTATGGAAAAATGGCTGCGCAAGGCGGAGGAGCAACCTGATCACAGTTATATGGACGATCTCATCGCGCTGCAGAAGAAATTTCCGCAGATGCAGGTGTTGTGGGTGTTGAATGTGCTCAACAGCACGCCCGAAGCCAACATGCAGGCCATCCGCTATCTGATGCAGAATGGTGTGCGTATCGTGGGTGTGGAAGCCGGCAATGAGGTATATGGCAAGTATGCGTCGTTCGATGAATATGTGCACGATTTTGAACCCGTGTTCAAACAGGTGCGCAAGGAATTTCCCGAGATCAAACTCGCGCTCATCGTAGGCGCCAACCTCAACCGCAAGGAACTCGTGCGCTGGAACGATGCGATGGCGCAATACAAAGGTGATTTTGACGCGGTGGTGCCACACTATTATTATACGGCGCGTGAACTGGGTGATGCCTATGACATGATCCCGCTGCGCACCAATTACGATCCGGCCAAGGAGAACAAAGATCTGTGCAAGGCTTATGAAAAGGCCGCGGAGTTGCTCGCACAGCATGACCTGCTGGGTGATGGTTGTCGCTATCTGCAGCAAAAATTTCCCGGCAAGGAGATCTGGATCACCGAATGGAACACCAAGCCTTCCGAGATGCTCAACAACACCATCCTGAACGGCATCTGGCAGTTCGATCAGCTGATGAAGATACCGGCGATGGCGGAGTATCTGATCATCCACAACGGGGTGAGTCCCGACAAATACGGCATGATCAGCAAGACCAATAAATATGATAGCGATCCGCACACCATGATCCGTCGCATAGGCTACTTCGCCTTCCAACTGGCGTCTGAGGCCCGGGGGGCGGAGGAATGGAAAAATGGCAGTGTGCCGGCATCGGTACCTGCTGCGAAAGGGACATACCGGTACTATTTCACGAATACGGGTTCCGCATGGGAGGGCACCCTCCAGGTACCTAAAGGCATGACAGCCTCCATGCAGATACACTATGTGTCGGGTAAGCATTTATACAGCGGCAGCGGCACCACCGGTTACATGGGCAAGGGCAGCGTAAAAAGCTACGAGGTCACCGGCATCACCCGCAAACCCTTCGAAGGCCATATCCCGGCCAACGCGTTCGGTTATGTGGAGGTGACGGTGAAGTAGTCGAATTGGAAGATTCGAAGGGATGAAGATTCGAAGGGGGGATCTCTATTGTATCGGCTGATTGGTATTTGGTATCGAGTAGCGGGTATCGAGTATCGAGTATAGAGTATGTAAATGCCTGCCAGAGGTTGACCGCTTTGTGATACTCAATAGAACTTCATCA
>DAIMYJ010000068.1:2671-17405 GCA_036734545.1 Chitinophagales bacterium | reverse complement strand
TCTCCCCTCTCCCTTCTACATTCACCACTCACCACTCACCACTCACCACTCACGATTCACGCCTCCCTCACCCCGGATATTCGACGAAATTATTTTCTGTTTCGTACAGTACGATCTGCACATCATAGGCCGGCTTCAGGGCGAGGCGGAATTTGTCGTAGATGATGCGTGCGATATTTTCGGCACTGGGAATGGTGTTACTGAACTCGGGGACGTCGAGATTTAAATTCTGATGGTCGAAGGGTTCGATCACCAGTTCTTTGATCATATCGTTCACCACCTTCAGGTCCATCACGTAACCTGTGTTCGGATCGATCTCGCCGGTGATGCGTACGTAGAGTGTGTAGTTGTGTCCGTGATAATTCGGATTGTTACAGAGGCCGAACACCTCGGCATTCCTGGCATCATCCCAGGCGGGGTTGTACAGACGGTGTGCGGCGTTGAACGTGGCCTTGCGTACTACGGTGGCTTTCATGCTTCTGATAACATTGGATTCCGTACAAAGGTTGGTAAAAACCTGTAATTTTACTCCGGAATATGACGAAGATGGGTTCTACTCTGCACGATTTCCGGTTTCCTTCCATTGACGGCGGTGTGATCGATTTCTCGCAGTTCGCGGGTAAAAAAGTGCTGATCGCCAATACGGCCAGCGATTGTATGTATACCGACCAGTACAAGCAACTGCAGGAATTGCACGAACGCTTTGCCGATAAGCTGGTGATCGTCGGGTTCCCTTCCAATGATTTCGGCGAGCAGGAGCCGGGCACCGACCGCGAGATCAAAAATTTCTGCTCCTATAAGTATGGTGTCACCTTCCCGCTGGCCTCCAAAAGTGAGGTGATCGGCGCACAGGCCAATCCGGTGTTCAAATGGCTGACCACTCAGCCGCTCAGCAGCGGTGCCAATCAGGCGATCGCCTGGAACTTCCAGAAGTTCCTCTGCGATGAGGATGGCCGACTGATCGATGTGTTTCCCCCGGCGGCCGATCCCATTAACGACACCCTCCTGCACCATATCGGTGTTAACTGAATTTCCTGTAGCTTAACGGCATGTTTTTCCGCGATGTCATAGGGCATACCGCCATCCGCCGGCAACTCGTTCGAGCGGTGGAGGAGAACCGTGTAAGCCACGCCCAGCTTTTCCTGGGCCCCGAAGGCTCCGGAAACCTGGCCATGGCCCTGGCCTTCGCGCAATTCATCAACTGTGAGAACAAACAGGAAGTGACCTTAGCAGACGGATCGCCGTCGTCAGAATCCTGCGGAGTGTGTGCCAGCTGCACCAAAACCGCGAAGGTCATTCACCCCGATATCCATTACATGTTCCCGTATATCAAGGATGATGATCATGAACTGTGTGCCGACTGGATGCAGGAATGGCGCAATTTCGTGATGCAGTCGCCATACGGCAACTACAACCACTGGATCAGCTCGCTCACCGATACCAACAAGCAGGGCAATATCACCGCTAAAGAGTGTCAGGACCTGCTGCGGCGGCTGTCGATGAAGAATTTTGAGGGGATGTACAAGGTGGTGGTGCTCTGGCTCCCCGAATACCTGAGCAATGAGGGCAACCGACTCCTCAAGATCCTGGAGGAACCGCCCGATAATACGGTGTTCCTGCTCGTGGGCCACGACCCCGACCGCATCCTGAACACCATCCTGTCGCGTGTCCAGATCGTGAAGTTCCCGCGGCTGACCGACGAAGAGGTGGCGGGATACCTGAAAGATAAATTGCAAATATCTCATAATCAGGCTGTTACGATAGCTGCGCTGTCGGGCGGAGACCTGTGGGAGGCCATCAGCCTCATCGATATGCATGAGGATACCAATACCACGATGATCCGTGAATGGATGGAGGCCTGCTACCGCCGCAACCTGAAGCAGCTGTTTGCCTGGAATGACCGCTTCCTGAAGCTGGGGCGGGAGCAGCAGAAGAACTTTTTCCGCTATTGCCTGCATTTCTTCCGCGAGGTGCTGTTGATAGAGGCCGGGGCGGGTGATCTGGCGCGGCTGACCGATGCCGAGCGCAAGACGGCCGAGGGCCTGGGGCGACTGCTGGGTGTGGAGCGCCTGACGGTGATGCTGGAACTATTTGATAAATGCATTTACTTTGTAGAGCGGAACGTCAACGGCAAGATCATGATGTCGTACGTTTCGGTGACACTGCTCAGGCAGTTCAGCAACAAAAATCAGTCAACGCAGCCCTTCTATGATCGGTGGGCTCTCTAAAATATAGGATATGAGTTGTGCAGGATGTACGGTGGGTGCAAATAGTGGCATCCCGACGGGGTGTCGAAGTAACGGGCACTGTGCCACCGGGGGTTGCAATAAACTGAATACATACGATTGGCTGCGGGCCATGCCGGTTCCGGCGTCGCAGCGTTTCAATATACATGAGGTAAGTTTCAAGAATGGCGTGCGCAAGGGCTTTTATGCGAACAGCAAAGGGCTCGATGTGATGACGGGTGATATGGTATGCGTGGAAACCGATGCCGGTTACGACGTGGGCCGCATCTCCCTGAGCGGTGAACTGGTGAAGCTGCAGATGAAGAAACGCAAGGTGCCGCTGGATGGCAAGTTCAGCCCCATCCTGCGCAAGGCTACCGATGCCGACCTCGAGAAACTGATGGAAGGCCGCGCCATGGAAGGCGCCACCATGCTCAAGGCGCGCACCTATGCCCGCGAGCTGAAGCTGGATATGAAGATCGGTGAGGTGGAATACCAGGGCGACAAACGCAAGGCCACCTTTTACTATATCGCCGACGGCCGCGTGGATTTCCGCGAGCTGATCAAGATCTATGCACGCGAATTCCGCGTGAAGATCGAGATGCGCCAGATCGGTGCGCGTCAGGAGGCGGGGAAGATAGGCGGACTCGGCAGCTGCGGCCGCGAGTTGTGCTGCTCTACATGGCTTACGGATTTTAAATCGGTGAGCACCCATGCCGCCCGCTATCAGAACCTGAGTATCAACCAGTCGAAACTCTCCGGACAGTGCGGCCGACTGAAATGCTGCCTGAACTATGAGCTCGACACCTATATGGATGCCCTGCAGGAGTTCCCGCGCAATGCCGATCACCTGCGCACCGAGGCCGGCGATGCCCGCCTGGTGAAGACCGACATCTTCAAAAAGCTGATGGTGTACGAATACAAGGACGGCGGCAAGCAATATGCCATCGAACTCACCAAAGTGCGCGAGATCCTGGCGATGAATGCCAAAGGACAAAAACCCGAACACCTCGAAGGCCTCAAATACGAAGTGGAAGCGCCGCCGAAAGAAGTGGAATACGCTACCGTAATTGAGCAGGTGAGTCTGCGCACCATCGAAAAAGCTGAGAAGAAGCGCAAGCACAAGAACAGACAACAACAACAGGGCCGCCGCGATGATCGTCAGCAGCCCCGCGACCAAAAACCCGGCGATAACCGCAACCAGCAGCAGCGACGTGATCAGCAGCAAAAGCGCGATCCGCAGCAGCAGCAGCGCAGAGAAAATAAACCCCGCGACCAAAACCGTGACCAAAATCGCGATCAGAACCGCGATCAAAATCGCGACCAGAATCGTGATCAAAATCGCGACCAGAACCGCGATCAAAACCGGAATCGCGATCAGAACAGGAACCGCGACCAGCGCAGGGGACCAAGGCCTCAGGGCAATAATCAGCAAAGGCCGCCACAGAACAAACCTAAAGGCCCGGACGCCAATCCACCCGAGTGAAAGCACTACGCACACCCCTGATCCTGTTCGTCATCGGCACATTGGTATTGAGCGCCTGTGAGCAGTCACGCGTGTACGATAAGAACATGTCCATCGAAGCTTCCGGCTGGGCATACGGTGAGCGACTCACCTTTGAGGTGATGGTGATGGACACTGCGCTCACCTACAATATGTTCATCAACGTGCGGCATAGAGATACCTATCCCTATAACAACCTCTGGTTGAACCTCACGACCCAGTTTCCTGACAGTACATCCGCCAATACCAAAGTGAATGTGGAGCTGTCGGAGCCGGAAGGGGAGTGGACCGGCAATTGTGTGGACGGCATCTGTTATAATTCCGTGTTGATCCAAAAGAATTTCCGCTTTCCCGCAAAAGGTAAGTATCTGTTCACCATAGAACAGGACATGCGCATGAATCCGCTACCCGGTTTGATGGATGTGGGTTTGCGCGTAGAAAAATTCGCAGTGCCGCGCTGATCGCCGGTAGGGCCCTCCGGACACATTCCTTCCATTTTTCGTAATTTACACCCACTAACACAGGCATCACACACATGAAAAACCTATACCTGTCATCACTTTTCCTGCTGCTCTGCTCCGGTGTTTTTGCACAGGCGCCTACCCAGCCTTATATCATCCTCATGACCATGGATGATATGAATGCCTACCTCGGCACATACGATATGCATCCGCAGGTGGAAACCCCTAATCTGGATGCGCTGTTGTCGATGGGCACCGTGTTCACCAACGCGCATTGCGCATCACCCAAATGCGCGCCTTCACGCACTTCGCTGATCACCGGAAAGGATGTGGATTATACGCAGGTGTATGATAACACTTCGTATTCATGTCAGAAATTCAGGAAAAATTTTCGCTTCATATATGGCAATGAGACGGTATTCACTTTGCCGGAATACCTGAAAGACAGCGTGGGTTATTACACCTATGCACTGGGAAAGACACTGCATTGCTACGAGGCATATTCCGATTACGATACGATCACACTCGATCCTTGTGCCAAAGAATATTCATGGAATAACTGCTTTGTGTATGTTGAGGATGAGATCATCGAGCCGATCGGTGATGCCGAAAATGAGGGTATCTATCTGCTCAAATGGGCGCGACTCGACGACACGCTTATCGAGTATATGGAAGATGATGTCACAATCGATCAGGCCATCACTTTTATCAATGATTTTTCTGCCAGCGGCACGGCTATCACCTGCGGTAATCCATTTTTTATGGCACTGGGTATCAAGAAGCCGCATGCGCCGTTCTATGTGCCGGAAAGTTTTTTCAACGAGAATTATCTCGAGGATGTGTATGCCACGCCGTACGACATTCCCTACAACGAACCGTATAATGCCGATCCCTACAATGGTATCGTGATGCCTCCGCAACCCGTTCCGCGCTGGTCTGATTATGACTCGCTGGGTTATATGGGTAAATTGTTCGCTTCTACCAATGAAGCGGAGCAGTTTGATTCCTATGGAGAAGACCTGCCATTGCTGCCGGAGATCGAAGCGGGTTTGTCAGATTCAGAACGCATAGAGATACTCAACGAATCCATGCGCGCCAATGCCCTGATGGCTTACCTCGCCGGGATAAAATTCCTGGATTATGAGATCGGACGTTTTTTGGATGCACTCGAAGCACATCCCGATATCTACAACAATACCGTGATCATACTCACTTCCGACCACGGATTTACACACGGACAGAAACGCCACTGGGGAAAATTCTCACTGTGGGAAGGCGACATGCGCGTGCCGCTGGCATTCATCGACCTCCGCAACCCGGTAGGTCAGCAGTGTCATAAGTCGGTGAGCAATATCGACATCTATCCTACCGTACTCGATATGCTGGATGTGCCGGAACCTACTTTCCCCGATGGTTCCCGCTATCTCGACGGCCAGAGCCTGATGCCGCTGATCAGCAATCCCTTAACACCCTGGGAGCGCCCGGTGCTGGGCGGTGTGCGCACCAAGAATAGCGGCGGCGTGCTGAACGACGGCTCCTGCTTCACGCAATATTCTGTGCGCAATAATCGCTTCCACTATATCAGGTACGCCACCAATAATGCGCCGCCGCTGCTCACCTGCGATACAGCTGCCAGCCAGACGGAAGAAGAATTATACGACATCGGCGAGAGCCGTCAGACCGACCCGAATGAATGGAATAATCTGGTCAACGATCCGGAGTATGCACCGGTGTTGGATTATATGCGTCAGTTCCTCAAAGACAGCGCGTATTATAAAGACAAGATGTTCGCCGTGAACATCATCAACACGAACACACTGCCGTGTTTTGTGAAGAATGCAGGCAAGATCAAACTGCAAGCGCAGCTGTATGACCTGAACGGTATGTTACTGACCGGCACGGGATATACTTTCACCTGGACCAACAGCCTGACTGCTGCAGTAGCTACGGGAAAGAATTATACGTTCAACATGACCACCATCCCGCCGGCTACCTACAGCGCGAATGACCATATCTTGTTCTATGTGAAAGTGACCGATGCATCCGGCAATTTGGTGGCATTCAACACACGTACATACTATATCAATAATGCAAACAACCCGAATGCAACCTTTACCTTGTTGAACGATGTAACGGAACTCAGCACATCGATCAACGCCTACACGATCACCGGCAGTTATACCAATACCTACTGGGATTTTGGCGACGGCACCCAAAGTGAAGAATTCCTGCCGGATACGCATTATTACACCGCACCCGGATATTACACGGTGCGCAACTATATTCAATACGGCAACGGCTGTCAGAAGATCGTTACGCGCTACGCCAACCTGCTGCGCGAAGGAACACCGGAATTCTCGTTCGCCGTGTATCCGAATCCGACATCACATCAGGTAACACTGGCTTTGCCGGAGGCAATGGAAAATGTACAGCTGACAGGCTATAATGTGCTGGGCGAAGTGATGTATCATACACAGATCGACCGCACGGAAAATACCATTACACTGGATGTCAGCAGCTGGCCGGCCGGTTCGTATTTTATTGAGCTGCGCGATGCTACACGCTATGCGGTAAGTACGCTGGAAGTGGTGCGATGATCACCACTTGAGTTCCAGCATTTGCGGGCAGTGATCGCTGTGTCGTGCGTCCGGAAGAATAACGGCGTATTTCAGCTGCTTCTTCAGGTTCTCAGTAACAGCGATGTAGTCGATGCGCCAGCCTTTGTTGTTGGCACGCGCGTTGGCACGGAAACTCCACCAGGTGTATTGATGCGGTTCCTGATTGAAAACGCGGAAGCTGTCTACAAATCCATGCCCGTATAATTTATCCATCCAGGCGCGCTCTTCGGGTAAGAAGCCGGAAGAATCTTTGTTGCTCTTCGGATCGTGGATGTCGATGGGATTATGCGCAATGTTATAATCGCCGCAAATGATCAGTTTGCGTCCGTCTTTCGCGAATTTTTGGAGATAGTCGTAAATGAAATCGAGGAAGCGGTATTTCACCTGCTGCCGCACATCACCGGTAGTGCCGGAGGGAAAATAAATGGAGAACACACTCTTGTCGCCAAAATCAGCGCGTATCACCCGGCCTTCCGCATCATAATCCGGATGTCCGCAACCGAACTCCACATGATCGGGTATGTGTTTGGTCAGAATGCCCACACCGCTGTATCCCTTCTTCTGCGCCGGATGCCAGTAGTGATGATACCCCAGCGCATCGAACTGATGCACATCGATCTGTCCGGGCTCTGCCTTCAGCTCCTGCAGACACACCATGTCAAAGGCATGTTCCTGCAACCAGTCCAGTAAACCCTTGCTCATCGCTGAACGAATACCGTTCACATTGTAGGTGATGATCTTCATGTTACCGCAGTTGTCAGCCAAAGGTAAGCACCGCAAAGCATTCCCGTCAGGCCGTTCTGCCGGAACCGCGATTTTTTTGGTATTTTTAACTCCTCTAATTCCGGCATGATACACAAGGCATTACGTTCAGCAGCCGTGCTTCTCTTCCTCTGCATCCGCGCGGTGCAGGCGCAAACACCTGAGCGTCCCAATATCATCGTGGTCATCGCCGACGACCTCAACGATCATCTCAACGGCTACAACGCCCATCCCAATACCATCACCCCGAACCTTGACCTGCTGCGCGAAAAAGGGACTACCTTCCTGAACGCCTACGCCTCGGCCCCCATCTGCGCCCCGTCGCGCACCTCGTTTCTGAGCGGAAAGGATCTGCTATATACGAATGTATATAAGAACACCGACGGCGATTATAAGTGTAAGGAGTTTAGCGACAACTTCACGGTGGCGGAAGGGAATGAAGAATATTTCACTATTCCGCAATACCTGAAAGATTCGCTCGGATATTACACATTCAATCTGAATAAAATATTTCACTGTCAGAAGAATTATATCGAGTTTGATGAACTTACCGCCGATCCCTGCGAGAAATCAGGTGCCTGGAACAGATATGTGCTTTACAACGACTCGGCATTCATCAACGACTATGCCCTCTCGCTCGACCAGGGCGTGAACGGTTATGAGTGGGCGGCCATCCCCGACTCGATGGAATACCGCATGACCGATTATGTGACGACTGATACGGTGATCGATTTTATTCAGCAATATGCCACATCGCCGGAGTCGGCATGTAACAAGCCCTTCCTCATCATGCTCGGTTATCATAAACCGCATAAGGAGCAGTTCATACCGGAGAAATATTATCTGGATGATTATGTGCAGGATTTTTTCGCCACGCCGTTCGACCCGCCATTCAACTGGCCCAACAACACCTATCCGCCGAACGGCATGATGTTGCCCCCGCAGCCCGATACGCCTTTTGCCGATATCGATGCACTGCTGGAGAACACCATCAGCGCACTGATGGTAAAAAATATTGATACACAATTCATGGAATGGGCCGAAGAACTCGATGTGTTGCCGGAGATCGACCCCAGCATGACCGATGAAGAGCGTATCGCCTTCCTCACCTGGGCCAAACGCGCTAACGGTGTGATGTCGTATCTCGCAGCCGTACGATATATCGACGCGCAATTCGGACGTCTCTATTCCGAGTTGCAGATGCATCCTGATATTTATAATAATACCATCATCGTGTTCTTCGGTGATCACGGATATTCACTCAGTGAAAAACGACACTGGGGAAAATATGGCATGTGGGAAACGGATGTGCGCGTGCCGCTCATCATTGCCGATCTGCGGACGCCGACACCGCAGGTGAGCAATCGCACGGTAAGCCTGCTGGATCTTTTTCCTACGCTCATCGATATGGCCGGCGGCGAAAGCTATCCGCTGTTCAGCGATGGTTCACCTTATCTTGACGGGCGCTCGCTGCTACCACTGATGCAACAGCCTGATACGGCATGGGTGCGACCGGTGTTGTCGGCAACCAAGAAACAAAATAGCGAAGGCGAAGCCTCCTGCTTTCCGCAATACAGCGTGCGTGATGAACGCTTTCATTTCATTCGCTACCAAACCAACGGCGGCGCCTGCGATCCTGCTGCCAGTGTCTATCAAACAGAATTATATGAGATCGGCATGGCACGTGAAACGGATCCCAACGAATGGAATAACCTCGCCGCTGACTCTGCTTATGCACTGGTGATCGATTATCTCGAGCAGTTTCTCCCCGGTGGCGCACTGTATCTCGATGCCGCGTATACAGTGGATATCGTGCTCGAAACGGAAGCCTGTCTGCTCGATCAAACAACAGTGCTCACACCCGCGATCACCATCCATGATCCCGCCGGCGTACTCATGACGGAAGCAACCGACATGCTTTTCCGCTGGACGAATGATCTTACTACGGATACACTGTACGGCGAAACACCCGCTTTCGATCTCGCAGGAATTCCCGATGCTGTTTTCGATGCGAACGATCGTATGCTGCTGTATCTGGAAATGCTCGACACTGCAGGACATGTTGTGGGAATGGACATGCAATATGTATACATCAACCCCGCCCAGGCACCGGTGGCGACTTTCAATTTGATGCATTACGGACGCACAGGTGTGGTGGTGAGTGATCTTTACATTACCGGCAGCTACACGAATTACTGGTGGGATTTTGGTATCGGTCCGCAATTCTTCAATACCACGCCGGGCCCGTATTTCTATGCAGAACCGGGCGCACACAACGTCACCTGTTATGTGCAATACGGCAACGACACCTCATGTGTGGAGGCCTTTACCGAAACGCTACTGCCCCTCAGTGTCGAAGTGGTAAGCGATGGCGCACTCATGATCTGGCCAAATCCTTCCGGCTCCATCATTAACGTCATGAGTGAACAGCCGGTGTCGGGAAAAACGTATACGATATTTAATTCAACCGGTCAGATGGTCGACAGGATCATATCCCTCAGCACCGGCGTGATCGACCAGATCGATGTGTCGCAACTGCCGCAGGGATTATACCATATGGTGCTGGGAGATGAGAACCTCTTTTTTTCAGGTAGTTTTGTGGTGGCAAGATAAATGGGAAGTATACGCAATACCATACGTGTTCTCGGGTTGGCCCTGTCGCTCACGCTGATCCACCGCGCGCCTCTCCATGGGCAGGCACTGCAGCCAAATTTCATCTTCATTATCGTCGATGACCTCAACGATTATGTGCAGGGCCTGAGTGATATGCCACAGCTCGCCACACCCCACATGCAAAGTCTTGCGGATAGTGGAACACTGTTCATGAACAGTTATGCCAATTCTCCCGGTTGTGCCCCTTCACGCACCAGCTTCCTGAGCGGGAAAGGCCTGGCCTACACGCAGGTGTATAATAATGAAGATTATCCGAGCAAGTTCCGCGAAGTGTTCAGCGCGGAAACAAACAATCAGGTAGCCTATACCATCCCGCAGATACTGAAAGACAGCGCGGGATATTTTACCTATGGCATCAACAAGATATTTCACAATCCCAATAACAACGACTTCGATAAGACCGTGGGAACACCCATGTGCGAAAAAGAATTATCCTGGAACAACATGCTGTTCTTCGAAGATTCCGATTCCCTGCTCGATGCGTTAAGTGCGTACGGCTTCGGTGATTTTTTCGACTGGGGTATGATTCCCGATTCGCTGGAACCGCAACTGGAAGACTATATCGCCACCGATATCGCCATTCAGTTCCTCGATTCTGTTGCTGCCGGTACAGCCAACACCTGCGGCGATCCGTTCTTTCTGACCATCGGTTATTATAAACCGCATATCCAGCGCTATATCCCCGAGCAATATTTCCCGCCGCACTATGTCGAGGATATTTATGCCGAGCCTTTTGATCTTCCCTATAATTTTCCGGAAGGCACTTTCCCATACAACGGGATCGTGATGCCTCCGCAGCCGGATACCATCTACAGCGATTATGACGCACTCCCCGATCCCGGCATCGCCCGTGCACTGGCTGATAACGGCGGCGTGTATGATCAGATCGAAGACTATGTAAGTACTATCTCGCCGCTTCCGGAGATCGATCCGCTCCTGACGGATGAGGACAGGAGAAATATCCTGCGACTGACTACGGCAGCGAATTATCATATCACCTACATGGCTGCGGTGCAGTATATCGATGCACAGATCGGCAGACTGATGAATGCCTTGCATGCACATCCTGCACTCGCAGAAAATACCGTGATCGTACTGATTGGTGATAACGGTTATTCGCTGGGTGAAAAACGGCACTGGACAAAATGGTCGCTGTGGGAACCTGATATTCGCGTGCCCATGATCATCGTGGATCCGGCGCGACCGGGCGGACAGGTGGTGAAGAAGACCGTTTCGCTGATCGATCTCTTTCCCACTTTTTGCGACATGGCCGGTGTTGCTTATCCCGTGCGGCCTGACGGCACGCGTTATTTAGATGGCTCCAGCCTGATGCCTCTGCTAGAAGCACCGGATGCGGCATACGGATATCCCGCGCTGGCCAGCTACCGCAAGACCGGCGGCATCGGCAGTTGTTATCCGCATCACAGTGTGCGCGATGAACGCTGGCATTATATCCGCTATCAGCAAAATAATGACGGCGGCTTCGCCACCTCTTTCTGCGATTCTTTGAATCGTTCCTTCGAAGAAGAATTATACGAGATAGGGGAGAACCGCCAAACGGATCCATACGAATGGAACAACCTGGCAGATGATCCGGATTATGCGCCGGTCATCCACTACCTCGAGCAGTGGATGCCCGATAGCGTATTGTATGCACAAAAGACATTCGGCCTGCGCATCGATCCGGGTGCATTGGATTGCTATGTCGATATCACCGGCGGCATCGAACTCCACGCAAACATCACCGATACCACCGGCGCACTCATCACCCTGCCCGATTCACTGACCCTGCGCTGGACCACCGATCGCTCGGATATCGCCTGGTACGGCAATGATGTAGTGATGGACATGACCGCGTTTGATGACGACATCTTCAACGGCGATCCGCAACTCATGGTATATGCCGAATTGCTGGGCACCGATTCTACCATCATCCGCGGTTTCGATCTCGCTTATATATATGTAGATGCGGTAAATACCCCCGAGGTAAATTTTAACGTGTTCAATATCGATGACCTCACCGTGCTCATCACAGATTATACCGCCACGGGCACTTATTACACCGGATGGTGGGACTTCGGCGATGGCACCGTAAGCACTGAAGACCTCCCGGGTCCGCATACCTATGCCGACCCCGGCGATTATGAGATCACCCGGCATGTGTTGTATGGAAATGACAGCTGTGAGATCGTCTTCACCCGCACGGTGACCCTCGATACCAACGCCGCCGATGCCGGGGTCACAGTATTTTGTTTCCCCAACCCGGCCAGTCAGATGATCAATATCTATGTGTCACAACCGGCAGCCGTAGCCTCGGTTGACCTGCTGGACCTCTCCGGCCGCCGCGTGGAAGGTGTCCGATTCCTCAGCGACGATGACCCGCTGTACCTCACTTTGGACGTATCCGGGGTCACCGCCGGGATGTATGTGGCCCATATCGTGACCGCCGAAGGCAATTATGCCGCCCCGATCGTCGTTATGCACTAACTAATATGTGTTAAAGTTGGCCCGGTGTCGCCCCTTTAGGCCATAATCCTGACCCCTGTTTGATAAAACGAGGTGTGAATGTTGGGTGGATTACGGGAATATGTTATTTTTGGGAGGTTATACCCATAACAAAAGTATGAAAAGAGCCCTAGCCATCATCCTCCTCACCGGCTCTGCGCTGCTGGCATCAGCGCAGGATATACACTTTTCCCAGTATTCCCAGTCGCCACTGACGCTGAATCCTGCACTGACCGGCCTTACACCCTGTACCTACCGTGGTGTCCTGAACTACCGTAACCAGTGGGCCAGCGCCCTGGGACCCGCCTCCTATCAGACCTTTGCCGGCTCTTTCGATGCAGGCTTGTGGCGCAATAAGCTCGACGGGAACATCGTAGGTGTAGGCGCCATGATCTATAACGATGTATCGGGCGACGGCTCTCTTTCCAACATGACCATCATGGGTTCCTTCGCTTACCACCAGAACCTGGGCAGCGAAGACCACTATATCTCCCTCGGCACCCAGCTGGGTATCGTGCAGAAAAGGGTAGATTATACCAAACTTATCTTCGAATCGCAGATCGGCGCCAACGGCGTGGATCCAACCCTGCCCAGCGGTGAATATGGCGCTGATAACCTGTCATACTTCGACATGAACGCCGGTATCAACTGGCGCAGCCGTTTTTCCGATAAGTTCGCGATCCAGGTAGGCGGTGCCTATTTTCACCTCACAGAACCTATCGAAACTTTCTATAACTACAACGTTAACCGCCTCAACGCCCACTATATCGGCTACGGCTCCTTCAAGATCGGCATGGGTAAGAATACCGTGCTCATCCCTTCCTTCCTTTATATGGAACAAACCGAAGGCTCCAACGTGCAGATCAACACCGGTGTTGACGTAGGCTTCCAACTCGAAAAAGGCGTATCCATGGCTTATGCCGGTCTCCGCTACCGCGCTGTCGACAACATCGACGTTGCCGATGCCATGATCGTGAACCTGGGATTGGATTACAATAACATCAACTTCGGACTGAGCTACGATATCAACGTTTCCGGTCTTTCTACGGTAACGAATTATCGTGGTGGTATTGAGTTGTCGTTTATCTATTGGGGTTGTATTGATGTTAACCCTAAACAGAAGCCGATCGACTGTCCCCGCTTCTGACGAAACATTTTCAAGGCTTTATACTTCGTTGCACTTCGGCCTCGGGTCGGTCACATACCCCGGTATGCTCCCTCCCCTCGTCCTCGTGCGCCTCGTCTAAAGCCTTGAAAATGCTTCGTCTTGCTTCGGTTCGGCAGTTTCCGAAGCGCAACTTTGTTGCTCTTCGGGCTGTGGTTGGTAACATGCTGTGATTTGCTCTCTCTTTGTCCTCGTGCGCCTCGTCTAAAGCCTTGAAAATGCTTCGTCTTGCTTCGGTACGGCAGTTTCCGAAGTGCAACTGTGTTGCTCTTCGGGTTTGTGTCGGTAACATGCTTTGGTATGCTCCCTCCCCTCGTCCTCGTGCGCCTCGTCTAAAGCCTTGAAAATGCTTCGTCTTGCTTCGGTTCGGCAGTTTCCGAAGTGCAACTGTGTTGCGCTTCGGGTTTGGGACGTTGGTGTGATTTGAATGTTTGAGACCTGAATGTTCGTACGCTTCGATTGAACATTTTCTTAATTGTTTTATCTGCAATTTATTCAGCAGTTACCTGATGATGAGCGGTATTTAAGTCGCAATTAATATTAACGCCAATGCATTAACATACTTGCGGGCGCACGCTTTGTGTGCGCCCGCCTTATCGCTTGCGAGGGTCTCTGACCCGACGCGCACGCTGCTGTTTGTTGGTAATGTGCCGCTCGCACTACGTTCGCCGGAGGGTCTTTGACCCGGACTACAGATTATAGTTGAAAGTAGATTTCTTCTTCGGGTACGCGGAACTGTTCGTGATATAACCCCTCCTTTGTTCCCACGCCGCAACTGATGATCATATTGAATTCTGTGCTCCGCGGTAACTTTAAATATC
>DAIMYJ010000068.1:0-2571 GCA_036734545.1 Chitinophagales bacterium | reverse complement strand
ACGCCGCAACTGATGATCATATTGAATTCTGTGCTCCGCGGTAACTTTAAATATCGCCGCAACCGCATGCTGTCAAATCCTTCCATCGGACAGGTGTCATATCCTTCCGCGGTCATGCTCAGCATGAACGTTTGCGCAGCCAGTGCTGCGGATTTGTGGCATACCACACGCAGATCCTGCTTGCTCACCTGCCACACCACCGGTCGCCACAGCGATGCCACGGCAACGATGAGCTTGCGCACATAACCGCTGATGCCAAACCAGTCCTGGAAGTAATACATCGGCATAAGACGGGAGAAATACTGCAATTTTCTTTTGGCCCGGCGGTCCAGTGAATCGATCGGGACATTGCCATAACGCGCGTGATGAAAGGCATAATTCGCCTGTGCCCGTTGACGGTATTTCGCCTTCGGCACGGCGATGATCACCAGTTCTCGTGCTGTGCGCGCAGCGTTCTGGTTCATGCAGAACCGCGCAATGTCGGCGATCTGCTGCGGGTCTGTCACATGATAAAATTCCCACATCTGCATATTGCTGCTGTTCGGCGCCAGCATGGCACGGCGGATACTGCGTCGCACCGCCTCAGTGTCGAACGGCGCATTCGGATCATAAATGCGCATGCTGCGGCGGCGCTGCACGATGGAGTCAAAAACGGCGGCCTGTTCATTCATGCACCGAAGCTACACCTGTCGCGCATGCTGAACAAACGGCCCGGTGTGCATAGTGCGCATTTTCCCTGCGCTGTGCCGCTTCCCATAGGGAAATAAAAAAGCCCTTCATAGCTGAAGGGCTTTTCATATCATGTGCAAATCGCGTTACACTGCTCCGGGGCTTTATCCCTGAACTGCCGTGGCGAGGTTGCGTAATACATTATTCATATCCACGCGTTCACCTACCACGCGCGCTACCTCCGACACCGGAATGCGTTCCTGATGCATAGTGTCGCGCTCGCGGATGGTCACCGTGTTGTCCTGCAAGGTCTGATGGTCTACCGTAATGCAATATGGTGTGCCGATGGCATCCATACGACGGTAGCGTTTGCCGATGCTGTCTTTTTCTTCGTAGTAACACTGATGACGATACTTCAGGTCATTGAAGATCTCGAGCGCTTTTTCCGGCAGACCGTCTTTCTTCACCAGCGGCAATACGGCAACCTTAACGGGTGCCAGCACGGCGGGCAGTCGGAGTACGGTGCGGGTGTCTTCATTCACCTGTTCTTCGTCATACGCGTTGCACAGCATCGCCAGGAACATGCGGTCGCAGCCGATACTGGTTTCCACCACGAACGGCACATAGCTCTCGTTCAGTTCGCCGTCGAAATACTGCATCTTCTTACCGCTGAATTCACTGTGGCGGCTCAGATCATAATCCGTGCGTGAGTGGATGCCTTCGAGTTCCTTGAAACCGAATGGGAACTGGAATTCAATATCCACGGCCGCATTAGCGTAATGCGCGAGTTTGTCGTGGTCGTGATAGCGCAGCATGGACGAATCCGTGCCCAGCGCGAGATGCCACTGCATGCGTGTGTTCTTCCAGTATTGATAGAAATTCAACTCTTCACCGGGACGCACAAAGAACTGCATCTCCATCTGCTCGAATTCGCGCATACGGAAGATGAACTGCCGCGCCACGATCTCATTGCGAAATGCCTTGCCGATCTGTGCGATACCGAATGGTATCTTCTGACGTGTGGTCTTCTGTACATTCAGGAAGTTCACGAAAATACCCTGCGCGGTCTCGGGGCGCATATAAATGGTATCCGCATCCTCAGCCACAGATCCCAGCTTAGTGCTGAACATCAGGTTGAACTGACGCACATCGGTCCAGTTGCGACTGCCGGTTTCCGGATCAGTGATGTCGCAGTCGATAATGATCTGCTTCAACTCCTCGAGGTTGCTCTCCTGCATCGCCTTCACGAATCGCTCCTGCACGGCATGACGTTTTTCGGCGATCTCCAGCACACGGGTATTGGTGGAGCGGAACATCGCCTCATCGAAATTTTCGAAGCGCTTGCGCGCTTTTTCCACCTCTTTGCTGATCTTCTCGTCCTGCTTCGCGATATAATCCTCGATCAGGTTGTCGGCACGATATCTTTTTTTGGAGTCTTTGTTGTCGATCAGCGGGTCGTTGAAGGCATCTACGTGACCGCTGGCCTTCCAGGTGGTAGGGTGCATGAGGATGGCGGCGTCGAGGCCTACGATGTTCTCGTGCATCTGCACCATGGCCTTCCACCAGTATTCCTTGATGTTATTCTTCAGCAGAGCGCCATACGGGCCGTAATCATATACGGCACTCAGTCCGTCGTAGATCTCGCTCGACTGGAAGATGAAGCCATACTCTTTGGCATGGCTGACTACTTTCTTGAATTTTTCGGCATCATTCGCGATCATGGCGCAAAGATAACAAGAGGGGCGTGAATCCTGTGCCGGCAGTCCCGAATCCTCTGCCAAACTATCTATCCCACCTCACTCACCACTCACCACTCACCACTCACCCCATAGCACGCAGAACAAACCAAAAAACCCGCAGAACAAAAGACCACACGACAAAACACCAAACACAAAAAACACT
>DAIMYJ010000067.1:0-17580 GCA_036734545.1 Chitinophagales bacterium | reverse complement strand
ACTCACCCACTCACCCATTCACCACTCACCACTCACCCACTCACCATTCACTATCTTTGCGAACGATTCACCCGTACAAGCGTTATACCCGCATGCAGCTCTCCACCTTATATGCCAAGGCCCTCCGCGAGGAGTTCCTGACCGTGGAAGAAGGGATGTTCCTCTTCGAACACGCACCTACAGCGGCCTTGATGGACGTGGCGGATACGCTGCGTAAGCGCAAGAAACCGGGCAACAAGGTCACCTGGATCATCGACCGCAACCTCAATACCACGAATATCTGTGTAGCGAATTGCAAATTCTGCAATTTCTATCGTGTACCCGGCCACGCGGAAGGATACATCACGGATATGGAAACCTATAAGGTGAAGATCGAGGAGACCATCCGCTACGGTGGTGAGCAATTGCTGCTGCAGGGTGGTCATCACCCCGAACTGGGCCTCGATTTTTATGCCGGCATCTTCCGCGGTATCAAGGAGATGTTCCCCAACGTAAAATTGCATGCCCTCGGCCCGCCGGAGATCCATCACATCGCTACCCTCGGCGGTCATAGCTATAGCCATGTGTTGTCGGAACTCATGAAAGCCGGTCTCGACAGCTTACCCGGAGCAGGTGCAGAGATCCTGATCGACCGCGTGCGCAAGATCATCAGCACCGGAAAATGTTTGAGCGATGAGTGGCTGAATGTAATGCGTGCCGCGCATCAACTCGGACTCACGACCAGCGCGACCATGATGTTCGGTCATATCGAGACCATCGAAGAACGTTTCTTACATCTCGAAAAGATACGTCAGGTGCAAAGTGAAAAGCCTGCCGATGCGAAAGGATTCATCGCCTTTATTCCATGGCCCTTCCAGGATGAAGGCACCACATTGCGCAAGATCCGCAGAGCGAAGAACGCTACCACACCGGATGAATATATCCGCACCATCGCCATCAGCAGAATGTTCCTCCCCAATATCGAGAACATTCAGGCAAGCTGGCTTACCGTAGGTAAGAAGACGGCGCAGATCTGTCTGCACGCCGGTGCCAACGACTTTGGCAGTATCATGATCGAAGAGAATGTGGTGAGCGCTGCAGGAGCACCACACCGATTCACCTACAAGACCATTCAGGACGCCATCCGCGAAGCCGGTTTCACACCGCAACTCCGCGATCAGCAGTATGCCGACCGCGAGATACCCGCGCATATTGAAGAACAGGTGATCAATTATTGATCCTGTTGCTACGCACATGCAATTCGAACTGATCCATAAATGTAGTAGGTTCGTGGTGGAATGCCACTCAACATGCGCCTGATCCTTTATCTGTGCTTATGGATGTTCTATCCGCTCGTCGCCGGCGCGCAATCGGATGTGCTGCGCGTGATGTCATTCAACATCAGGTATGATAATCCCGCCGATGGTGACAATAACTGGCATCAGCGAAAGGCAGCTATTGTGGACCTGTGCATCACACAACAACCGGCAGTCATCGGCATGCAGGAAGCCCTGATACATCAGGTGCAATATCTCGATAGTGCACTGTCGAATTACCGCTACATCGGTGTAGGTCGTGATGACGGAAAATATGCCGGTGAATTCAGTCCCATCTTTTACGATACCACCCGATACACCGTGCTGGCTTCCGGCACTTTTTGGTTGTCGCCGACACCTGAGTACCCATCCAAAGGATGGGATGCAGCGCTGCCGCGGATATGTACGTATGCCTTTTTGCAACAACTTGGCACCGCCGAAAAATACTGGGTGTTCAACACGCATTTCGATCATGTGGGTGATACGGCTCGGTTAAATTCGGCACTATTGATACTTCAGCATATGCTCCCTGTGCTCAATATGCAAAATGACCCGGTCATTATCATGGGCGACCTGAATGCGGAACCGAATACTCAATGCTATCAGCAATTCGCAACCGCGATGCGGGACGGTCGATCATCGGCAACAGCCGGGGCGCATGGACCGGAAGGCACATTCAACGGTTTTGATGTTCATCCTGCCGCGATGAAGCGCATCGATTATATTTTTACGACCGGATTTACAGTGCTGGAGCAATGGCATTTAGACAACAGGCGCTCCAACGGCTTATGGTTGTCGGATCATTTTCCGGTACAAGCTGATCTGCAATTTCATTAATGCAATTTTACATAAGATCATAACGTTCATTCCATCCATGCGCACTTTCCTTAAATTGTTTTGCATTGTTTTCTTGCTGGCATCCGCCATCGCTGCACAGGCATGCAGTATGTCCAAGGTCACGCGCAATGGTACAACCATCGTCGGGAACAATGAAGACAGCTGGCGTACGACGCCGCAGATCTGGTTCGAGCCCGCGACGGAAAGAACACTGGGCTGTTGTTTTGTAGGCAACGCGGATCGCTGGCCACAGGGGGGCATGAACACGGCCGGACTTGTGTATGATGCCTTCACCATGTATCCCTCGAACGTTGCGGCCAACGGCAAAACTTATTATGGATCCCTAGATCGTTTTCTGGTATCTGTTCTGCAACAATGCAGGTCAGTGCAGGAAGTATATGAATATGCCATACAGTACGACAGAAGCCGTTACAACCGCGCCATGATGATGTTTGTCGACAGCACCGGCGCATACCTGGTGATGGAGGCAGATACCATGATCATCGGTAACGATCCGGAGATGGTGCTCACCAATTTCTCCTACGCACGTCGCACCGATCCGGAGGTGCATTTTCAGGAACGATATTTCCGAGGACTGGAATTTCTCAAACAACAGGGCACCGGCTTTGACTTCAGTCGCGATCTGATGCAGCTCATGTCGGAATGTCGCGCACGCAAAGGCGACGGCACCACTTATACCACTTTATATGATGTGGCCACCCGGGAAGTGCGGCTGTATTTCTACCATGATTACACGAAGGTGTTCACGTTTCAGCTGGATGCGGAACTTGCCAAAGGAGAGCACACCATCATGATGGAAGATGTGTTTCCGGCGAATGCAGAATTTGTGACGTTGAAAAATTATATCACACCGGCCACACATATGCAGATACTGCCGTATATGCTGGCTGTGCTGGTGGTGTTGATGTTTCTTGCGGCAGGCATCGCCACCCAGTGGTTCCGGCAATTACATCAGGCTGATGCGCGACTGCAATATTTCCGTATTGCGTTTGCTGTACTGAACGCACTGTTGGGGATCTATGTGATGATATTGATGAATGAAAAGGCACCGTATTATTTCCCCGCACCCTATCACGAGGCCGGCAGGGGATGGATCAATATATTATCGTATATGCCATTCCTGCTCGTACCCGCTATTGCTTTTGCTGTTTATCTGTTAGTGACAGGAAAGGTAGCGGCAGGCAAGAGCGGACGTTGGCTGTACGCGGGCAACCTGTTCATTTGGAGCATGTGCTGCCTGGTATTTGCCTACTGGGGATTTTATGCGGTATGACCTTGCATTGTCCTCAAATGACTGCACCATCGCCTAAGTCAGGGGATTTCGGCCTCCGCACACCAAAAGAGAAAGATAATTTTACCACCTAAACGCAGACCACATGCAAAGAGTACTCCTCCTTCTCGCCATCCTGATCAGCACCATGCGCATGCACGCACAGGCGCTGGAGAATGGCACACTGGGATTCCAGATCGGCTATGATGTGGCCGCACACGGCACACTCACACGCACAGAGATCCTCGGCATCGCCGATACCGATACCGGTGGCGCACTGACCCAAATGTTCAATATCGGCGTGCAATACAGCTTCGCCTCCTGGTTCTCTGCAGGTATCTCCTTTGATTATGGTTCATATGTAGAAGATACCGCTGATGCAGGCGCAGACGGAAATACATTTAATACGTTTTCTTTCGATGCGCGACTGTACCCCGTGAATAAAGATAAATTCAACTGGTATGTAGGCGGACAGGGCGGATACACCAATCTCCTCATCAATCGTGTGGATCCTGCTACCACACTCAATGCAACCTATAAATATTCGAGTCCGCACCTCGGATTGTTCACCGGATTTAACTGGTATATCTTCAATGTGGCCGGTGTATTTTTCCAGGTGGATTACAGCAGCCACAATTTCGCACTCAAGGAACTCACCCTCAACGATGTTGTGCAGGACCTCACTTATATTGACCAGTCACTGGACACCAAAGGCGTTGGCGTGAGGGTGGGCGTTGCCTTTTATATCAATTAATTATACTTGTTCATAAGCGTTGAAACGCATCCTCCGCTGATCCGGCATCGCGGTTTATCGGTGTGCCGTATTCCTATGTAGTAATTGTTTTTGCAGAATGACCGTGGTATTGCCGCGCAGCCTGCCTTTCCTCCACAGAGGATGCGTTCACGTCATTTCTGCTACTGATAATACCTGCCGTATGTTGCTGTGGAAGAAGTAATTTTGCTGCATGCGCTACCTGCAGGCCGATACCCTGTATTCCATGCACGGACCTCCGCTGGAGGAACATGTGCTGGTGTTGCATGACGATGGGCGAGTGGAAGCCATTGTTCCTGCGACAACGATCGATCCTTTGCTGATCGAACGTCATACCGGTATGCTTGTTCCGGGATTTATCAATACACATTGCCATCTCGAGCTCTCTCATCTCCGCGGCGTATTTCCGGAAAGAACGGGTCTGCCGGATTTTCTCATGCGCGTTACACAACAGCGCGCAGCTGATCCCGATGCCGTACAACAGGCTATGATCGATGCCGATGCAGAAATGTACCGCGCAGGTATCGTGGCCGTGGGCGATATTTCCAATGATGCAGTTTCATTTGGCGTAAAGGCGAACAGCAAATTGTGGTATCATACCTTTATTGAATTATTTGCTCTGGATCCGTCGCGCGCACCGCAATTAATGGAAAAGGGTAATGCACTGCTGAATGCGGCACGCGGATTTAATATTCGAGCTTCACTGGCACCGCATGCACCATATACGGTCAACGCCCCGCTCGTACGGAGTATCGTTGAACAGTGTTTGCATTCCGGTATGCCCACTACTATCCATATGCTGGAAAGTAATGACGAGAATGAGTTCTATGTGCAGTCCACCGGCCTCTACCGCAAACTCTACCGTGAACTCGGACTGGCTTTCGATCAATTTTTCACGCCCACGGGAAAAACCTCACTCGAGTCTGTACTCCCCTGGTTCGATCCGCAGGTGAAGACCCTCCTGGTGCACAACACCATCGCCACCGCCTGGGATGCCGAATGGGCCGAAGACCGGCATCCGAACCTGTTCTGGTGCTTCTGTCCCAATGCCAACCTGTATATCGAAGACCGTTTGCCGGATATCCCGATGCTCATGCAGCATGTCAGCTATATGACTCTCGGCACCGACAGCCTCGCCTCCAACTATCAGTTATCCATACTCGACGAGATACGGGTGATACAAAAAGCCTTCCCGGAGATCCCTACAGAACACCTCCTGCGCTGGGCCACCATCTATGGGGCACAATTTCTGGGTATTGACGACCGCTTCGGCTCCTTTGCCCCCGGAAAACGACCGGGTGTGCTGCTCCTGACCGGAGGACCGGAAGGGCTGTCGACAGTGGTTCGTCTGGACTAACACCCCGGCGATGGGCTGGATTCATGCCCTTCATTCTACCTGCTTCTTCCGGCCATTCATCTACGGAAATCGCCTCTTTACCGCACCTGCATTGACTTTCAGCGGGGGCAGGCCGACCTTCGCCTGCGCCAAAAGTTAAATTTTCTAAAAAACTATGGAAACTATTGAACACTTCTTGGTTTCCTCGGTTTCCTAGGTGAACTTTGCACCCGCAATGAGTGAAGAAGCCAAAATATTAGAGCGTTGTGAGCGCCTCTTTATGCGGTATGGCATCAAGAGTGTGACCATGGACGACGTGGCGCGCGAGTTGGGCATGAGCAAAAAGACCCTGTATCAATACTTTGAGAACAAGGAGGAGCTCGTGCACAAGGTAACGACCAACCACTTCGCCTGTCAGAACCATATGGTGGAACAGGTGATCCGCCATTCCAAGACGGCCATCGATGAGATGTTCGCTATCGCAGCATGGATGAACGCCATGAGCAAGAACCTGAATCCTGCCCTGGTATATGACCTGCGTAAATATCACCCCGAAAGCTGGCAGGTGTTTGTCGACCACCGGAATAACGAGGTCATCAACTCCATCAAACATAATCTCCGTCGCGGTATCGGCGAAGGACTGTACAGGGAAGACCTGGATATTGAGATCCTTTCGCGCATTTATGTGGCCAGGATGGAAATGTTCATCGACAATGAAATATTCCCCTACGATCAGTTCCCGCCGCAAAAGACCTTCAATGTATTCATGGACTACCACATCCGCGGTGTAGCCACGGCAAAAGGCATCAAGTATCTCGAAAAACTCAAATCAGAAAATCATGATATATAAACTCCAATGGTTATTGATCACCTGTGTGCTGATACCGGCCACCCAGTATGCGCAAACTACGCGTTTGTCGCTGCAGGAAGCGGTCGACTATGGCCTGAAGAATCACCCGCAGGTGCAAACGGCAACGCTGAATGAGCGCAGCGCCGAGGTTACGGTAGACAATCGCATTGCCACAGGCTTACCGCAGGTAGATGCGAAGCTCGATTACCAAAATTTTATTGAACTGCCCACCTCTCTTATCCCGGCAGAATTCTTCGGCGGCGAACCCGGCACCTTTCAACCGGTGCAGTTCGGTACCGAACAAAACGTTTCAGCCAGTATTTCAGCCTCTCAGCTCCTGTTCAATGGCGCCTGGCTGGTAGGTGTGTCTGCGGCAAAGCAATACGCTGCGCTGGTAAAGCAGCAATCCAAACTCGCCACCAGCGATGTGCGTAAGAACGTTGAGTCGGCTTACTACGGCGTACTCGTGGCGCAGAGATTTGAAGAACTGCTGCAACAAAACATCAGCAACCTGAACAAGGTGTTGTTTGAGGTGGCCGAATTGAATAAGCAGGGTTTTGTGGAGTCTATCGATGTAGATCGTCTCACCATCAGCAAGATCACGCTCGAAGGTCAAATGGCGAACGCACAACGTCAGACCGCTTTGGCCATGCAGTTTCTCAAATTCAGCATGGGTATGGATATGAACACCACCATCGAGCTGACAGATACCATCGGGCCCATCGAGGAGGTAAATATCGCAGCCGCGAATTATCTGAGTCGCCCGGAGTTCGGCATCATGGAAACACTCGTTACACTGAACGAGCTGAATGTGAAAGTGAATAAGGCGGCCTATCTGCCTTCTCTCGTGGCCTACGGCTCCTATACACAGAATGCCCAGCGCAATGAGTTCAACTTTTTTAACGCTGATGAGCCGTGGTTCGGTATCGGACTGGTAGGCGTGACCTTAAGCGTTCCGGTGTTCTCCGGTACTATGCGCCGCACCAATGTGCAGCAGGCGGAGATCGCACTCGAGAAAGTACGTCTGGAGCAGTATACCGCTACCCAGGGCATCCTGCTCGAAGTGGAAAAAGCGAAGACAGATTATCAGAACGCCATGAGCGATCTGGAGGTGCAGCAAAAGAATATCGAACTGGCACAGAAGATCTACAACACCACGCTGATCAAATATCGCGAAGGTGTGGGCTCCAGCCTGGAACTGAACAGTGCAGAAAGCACGCTCTATCAGGCTCAGGGTAGCTTTATCGGCGCACTCTACAACGTATTGAATACCAAAACTTCACTCAATAAAGCATTAGGCAACTATTAAATATCCGGATTATGAAAAAAACATTGATATATGCGATGGCGATCCTCTTCCTCGCTTCCTGCGCATCCAAAACAGAAGGCGACCCGAAGGCGGAGCTCGAAAAATTAAAGAAAGAACGCGCTGATCTCGACAAACAGATCAAAGCGCTCGAGATCGAACTGGCCAAGAACGACACCGCTGCCGGCAAGCCCGGAGAACTGGTGGTGATCACGGAGTTGCAGCCGCAGAAATTCACGCACTACATCGAAGTACAGGGCAAGGTAGATGCCGATGAGAACGTGCTCGTAACACCGCAAATGCCCGGCGTGGTGCAGGCGGTATATGTAAGCACCGGACAGAGCGTTTCCAAAGGACAGGTGCTCGCAGAACTCGATAACGATGCCATGCGCAAGAATATCGAGACACTGGAATCACAACTGAGCTTTGCTAAAGAGATGTATAACAAGCAAAAAGCATTGTGGGATCAGAAAATTGGCAGTGAGGTGCAGTACCTCTCAGCCAAGAATACTGTGGAGACACTCGAGAAGAATATCGCCGCCGCCCGCGAACAACTCAGCATGAGTAAAATGGTATCGCCGATCACCGGACTGGTAGATGCGGTCGACATCAAAGTTGGCCAGATCGGCAGCCCCGGCTTCCAGGGTATCCGCGTGGTGAACATGAGCAGCCTCAAAGCGAAAGGTGAAGTATCGGAATCACACAGCGCAGTTGTATCTGCAGGAGATGAGACCAAGGTCATCCTGACGGATATTCAGAAGGAGCTCGACACCAAACTCACCTTCGCCAGTAAAGTGATCAACCCCGGCAGCCGCACGTTCAGCGTGGAAGCTAGACTGCCCGGCGACCCCGCTCTGAAACCCAATATGATCGCCGTTATCAAGATCGCTGATTATTCGGCTGATGCTGCCATGGTGGTTGACCTCAACCTCATCCAGCGTTCTGCC
Source organism: Chitinophagales bacterium (assembly GCA_036734545.1). GTDB lineage: Bacteria > Bacteroidota > Bacteroidia > Chitinophagales > BACL12 > UBA7236. The sequence goes on along the minus strand of DAIMYJ010000067.1, from coordinate 8,946 downwards.
GATAACGCCTTTGTCTATGTGGCCGGCGAAAAGAATGGTAAGAAAGTAGCGCTGCGTCGCACGGTTACCGTGGGCAAGACCTATGATGGTTACGCCGAGATCACCAGTGGTTTATCTGCTGGCGACAAATTGATCACCGCAGGCTATCAAAACCTGATCGACGGACAGGAGATCGTATTTTAATGAAGGAATAAGGATGAGAGATGAAGAATGAAGGATGAAAAATGAGTGATGAAAGTGTGTTGTTTTACCTGCAACGATCGTTCAGATAATGCTCACCACTCACCATTCACTACTCACCACTCACCACCAACACCAATCACATGAAAGATATATTCAAAGAGTTTAAACCCTCGAGCTGGGCGATCGATAACCGGACCACCGTATTTGTGATCACGGTGATCTTAACGATCATGGGTATCTCTACCTATAATGCGTTGCCCAAGGAGCTCTATCCCGACATCACCATGCCAACGGTGTATGTCACCACTATATACCCCGGTTCATCACCGGCCGATATGGAGAACCTGATCACCAAGGAACTGGAGAAAGACCTTGGAGCCATCACCGGTGTGAACAAGATCATCAGTAACTCCGTACAGGACTTCTGCAGTGTGCAGGTGGAATTCGTTTCCGGCACCAACATCGATGAGGCCAATCAGAAAGTGAAGGACGCTGTGGACAAAGCCAAGCCGCGTCTGCCCTCTGACCTTGACCCCACCTTCGGTCCCAATGTGACGAAAGTGGAATTCTCCGAGATCCCCATCATGCAGGTGAACGTGAGTGGCGACTATGATCTGGGCACACTCAAAAAGTATGCAGAATTGCTGCAGGATCATATCGAAGAACTGCCTGAGATCTCCCGCGTCGATATCATCGGTGCGCCGGAGCGCGAAGTGCAGATCAACGTGGATATGTATAAGATGCAGGCGGCCCAGCTCACCATGTATGATATCTATGCCGCCATCAGCAATGAGAACAGGATCATCTCCGGCGGTACCATGAAAGTGGAGAACATGCGCCGCAGTATCACCGTGAGCGGTGAATTCGATAACATCGAACAGATCCGGAACCTTACGGTGAACAACGCCAATAACTACCCCATCTATCTGAAAGATATCGCTCAGATCCAGGACGACTTCAAGGAGCAGGAAAGTTTTGCCCGCCTCGACGAAAAGAAAGTGATCACCCTCAACGTGATCAAGAAAAGTGGTGAGAACCTGATCGAAGCATCAGATAATATCAATGCCGCACTGGCTGAACTTCAGGAAAGGGAAATTCCTTCTGACGTGGATGTGACCATCACTGGTGATACCTCCTCGCTTACTCGTACCCAGGTGGCCGACCTTATCAATACCATCATCATCGGTTTCATTCTCGTGACCGTAGTGTTGATGTTCTTCATGGGTGCTACCGATGCCATGTTCGTTGGATTGTCGGTGCCGCTGTCCATGTTCATCGCCTTTATCGTTCTGAGCCTCCTTGGCCTCAGCATGAACCTTATTGTATTGTTTGCCTTCCTCCTCGGATTGGGTATCGTGGTGGATGATGCCATCGTGGTGATAGAAAATACGCACCGCATCTTTGCGAATGGGCGCGTGCCAATTAAAACGGCCGCCAAAAATGCCGCCGGTGAAGTGTTCCTGCCGGTACTGGCCGGAACCATGACCACCCTCGCGCCGTTCTTCCCGCTGCTGTTCTGGCCGGGTATGATCGGTTCATTCATGAAAGGTCTGCCGATCACACTCATCATCACCCTTACCGCCTCACTGCTCGTAGCTTACCTCATCAACCCGGTATTTGCTGCTGCATTCATGAAACCGCATAAGGAAGGTGAACGCCCGAACCGTCGTCGTCAGATCATTTGGAGTATCGTGATCGGCACATTCGGATTGTTGATCTCACTGGCCGGAAATGCACTGCTGGGTAATGTCATCATCACCTTCGTGGGATTATTCTGGTTGTATAACCTGGTGTTGATACACCCGGTAAAATGGTTCCAGACCAAAGGTTGGCCCGGTTTCCAGAACAGATATGCCAATATACTGCGCTGGACTCTCCGCAACCCCGGTAAATTATTCGGTAGCATCGTTCTTTCTCTCGTCCTGGCCATCGTAGCTATGGTCGTGACCAAGCCGGGTGTTGAACAATTCCCGACAGGCGATCCGAATTTCATATTCACTTATGTGGTAATGCCTACCGGTACCGATCAGGCAACCACGGATTCAGTTACTCAACTTGTTGAGAAAAGAATTTACGGTGTACTCGGCGACAACAATCCGCTCGTGAAATCCGTGATCTCTAACGTGACCATCGGCGCCAGCGAAGATCCATTCGACCAGAGTGCAAGCACGAACAAGGGAAAAGTGGCCGTCGCATTCATCGACCCCACCGAACGCAGACATCAGAAAACAGAACCCTATCTCGATAAGATCCGCGAAGCCGTTAAGGATATTCCGGGTGTGGATATTACCGTGGGCGCCGAACAAAATGGTCCGCCCGCCGGTAAACCGATCAATATCGAGATCAGCGGTGATAACTTCGATGACCTCATCAACACGAGCGAAGCCATCAAACGTTATCTCGACAGCCTCAATTTCGACGGCGTGGAAGAATTGAAGTCCGACCTCCAGGCCAACAAGCCTGAGATCGTGATCGACCTCGACCGTGAACGCATGAACCGCGAAGGCATCTCCACCTTTACGGTGGGCGGCGAGATCCGGAATGCCGTATACGGTTGGGAAGTGTCTAAATTCAAAGAAGGGAATGATGATTATCCGATCATCATTCGCTACGATGAAGCACAACGCAAAAGCATCGATCAGTTGAATGATCTCAAGATCACCTATCGCGATATGATGACCGGCCAGATCCGCCAGATCCCGCTGAGCGCATTCGCTGATATTGAATATTCAACGACCTATTCCGCTATCAAGCGTATCGATCAGAAACGTGTGGTTACGCTGTCGTCTAACCTGCTCTCCGGATATGAGAATCAGCAACCCGTGATCATGAACCAGATCAAAGCTGCTTTGGAAAGTTTTGAGACTCCGGAAGGCGTGACCATCGGTTATACCGGTGCCAGTCAGGATTTTGAAGACACGGTAAGCTTCCTCGGTGTGGCATGGATCATATCGCTCCTGCTGATCGTGATCATTCTGGTAGCACAGTTCAACTCCATCAGTAAACCGCTCATCATTTTTGCCGAAGTGGTGTTCAGCATCATCGGTGTGCTGCTGGGCTACGGTATCTTCGGTATGGACTTCTCAGCGGTAATGACCGGTGTGGGTATCGTTGCCCTCCTCGGTATCGTGGTGCGAAATGGTATCCTGCTGGTGGAATTTACGGACATACTCATCGGTGAAGGTGTGCCACTGCGCGAAGCCGTGGTGGAAGCCGCCCGCATTCGTATGACACCGGTAGTACTTACCGCAACTGCTACCATCCTGGGTATGATCCCGCTTGCCGTGGGCTTCAATATCGACTTCGTGGGATTGTTTACGGAAGGACGCCCCGACATTTGGCTCGGTGGTGAGAACGTAGTGTTCTGGGGACCGCTGGCATGGACCATCGTGTTCGGCCTCGGCTTCGCCACCTTCGTTACACTGCTCGTGGTGCCGGTGATGTACCTGCTCAACGAAAGATTTAAATCATGGGTATTCCGCCTCCTCGGAATTAAATATAAACATAACGTATCGGATACTCGTCCGGAAGCTGCCCAGACTACCCCTGCCGGCAGTGTGCTGGATGCAGAATGATCTGATCTTCACAATTAAACAAAGCCGCTCATTAGGATGAGCGGCTTTGTTATTTTAGAACGGTTCGGGAGAGAGGCGCACATCATCCACGAGCAACACACAACCGATATCCGTTGCCGTTACACCTGTTTCCAGACTGTTTTGCACAGAATTACCTACCGGTAAATTAATGCCGGTGGTGGAAAGGATGAGGACATCGTTTTGCCATAATTCGATCACGCCATCTTCCGTGGTGCTGAAGCGGAAATGTACTTTTATCTTGACCCACTCACCCACAGGCACCTCAGGCGCAGCAGGCGGATAATACATCAGCTTGTCGCCGAATTTATTTTCTATCGCCAATTTGTTGCCGGATAAAACGATCCGCGGACCGGGACTTTGGTCAAAACTTCTGTTCTCAAAATCCGCGAGACTGAACGGATACCCGCTCACAATATAATAGCGCGCTTCAAACCACAGGTCCATGCCCGCAGTGAAATAATTGAATGTGCGTTCGATACTGCTCTTCGATGTCACCATATCAGCTGATGGCGCAACAGCGGTACACTGTAGAACCTGGTCATCTGGATCTTCAGGATCTGCGATGACATCAAAACGGTTATCAAGAAAATCGCAGGTGCCATCCATGATACAGTTGCGCAACGCCACATACGACTCAATAGTGGGCGCCATCGGACTCTGCAAGGTGAATGAATTCCAGTGCAGGTCCGTATCCTCCACACTGGTCGCTATCAGGTCAGTGAATGTGGAATAAGACTCAAAGTCATCATAAAAACTATTGGTGATCGGAAACAGATCTCCCTCATCCGTTTGCACATACATGCCGGTGTCGGTGAGCACATAAATATCGTCCCATCCTTCCGTAAAATACTGCACGATGAAAGTACACCCCTGATCATCCTGCACATACGCTTCTCCGGTTTGGGTAATGATCCCGGTCTCGCCGGTCTCCGACAGAAAGGTGTCCAGAATATCGCCTTCGGCCGGACATCCGGCTTGCTTGTCACCACAGGAGGCCAGCAGTATGGCGAGGGCGCAGAGGAAAGGGTAGGGGTATGCAGACATCCCACTATAACGCCTGAAGTGCGCGCGCTATTGGCTGTATATGACAAAAATCATACGCACACCGCAAAGTGTTATGCGGGTCAAGTCCTACCTTTAGGGTATGAAAAACATCTGGATCACAGGCGTTTTGATCCTTGCCGTGCACCTCATAAGCGCCGGCCAGTCGCCATTCACCGTGTATAATTCGACCAACTCACCGCTCCCCACCGACAAGGTCAATTGTGTGTATCGCGACCGCAACGACAATATCTGGGCCGGTACTGATGGCGGACTGGTGTGCATTGCCCCGGATGGTGTTTGGATCACCTATACTACCGCCGATGGTCTGCCGGATAATTCCATACGCGCCGTGTACGTGGATGAGGAGAACATCGTTTGGGCGGGCACTTACCTGAGCGGAATGGCTGCATGGGACGGTTTCAGTTGGACAACCTATGATCCCCTCAACAGCGGCCTGCCGGATTATCACATCAAGGCCATCACCAAAGACAACAACGATACCATGTGGATCGGCACCAGCTGGGGCCTCACCAAATGGGATGGCGCCGACCAATGGCATACCTACACGGAAGTGAATTCTCCCATCCTCGTACCGAATATCAACGCACTGTATATCGATTCCAATAATATGGTGTTCGCCGGTACACTCAACGGCGGACTGGCCGTATATACCGATGGCGTTTTCGAGATATTCCGTACCGCAAATTCAACCATCGGCGATAACACCATTCTCAGTATTGATGAGGATGCTTATAATAATAAATGGCTTGCCACTTCATTCGGCGCACTTACCGTAATGACGGAAGACGGCGATTTTCTTCGTTTCACACCGCTCACCTCTGCCATCACCGACTGGTCGCTCGATGCCGTATGTATCGATAATGAGAATGTCGGACTCATCGGTATGTCCAGTTTTGGATTGGAGATATTCGACAATGTCAACTGGACGAATTATACCACCGCCAACAGCGATCTCCCCGATGATTATATCAATGCCCTGGCCGTAGATGCGCTTAACAGGATATGGATCGGTATGGAAACGGGCGGACTCTGTGTATTCGACCGTTCGATGGTGGGGGTGGAAGAAATGGAAGTACAGCAGGTAGCAGTATTTCCGAATCCCGCGGCCGACAACGTGACCATCAGCGGCCTGCTGCAGGGTTCTTCCATTACACTACTGAACGCACATGGTCAATCCCTGCAAGCGCACCGCACAGAGAATACAGAAATGATGCTTGATCTGCATGATCTGCCTGCCGGCACATATTACCTGTGGATCACAGCTCAGGACGGATACTCACTCATCCCCCTGCAGCACATACATTAATTGCGAACGAGGGTGGCGATGCAGTTGTTCTCGTCAACGATGAGACCGTTCTGTATCACATATACAGTATAGTCCACCGTGAGCACACCATCTTCAAGTGCGGCAGTACCACTGAATTCATAAAAGATATCCGGATACGTGCTCACCCAGAATTGCTGTATAGGGATGATCATTTTCATGCCGGTAACAATACCCGCTACCTCAAAACCGGCTTCATAAAGCCCGGGCCAGCCGAAGATCACTTCGTCGTAGTCGTTGCCATAGTATATCTCGAGGGTATAATCGTTCAGCATGGCGTCACAGGCATCGGTGACAGTATAAAAGCCAACATATTCATCCCGCACGTCATAGTCAGGTATCTCGTCCCGGTCGCAGGAGGCGAAAGCGAATGTGGTCAGCAGTCCGGCAAGTAGCATTGTTCTCATAGTTGTAGGCTTATACCACCCTGAAAACCAACATCGTGCCAAGCCTGCGGAAGAGCGTGCCAAGTGGTAATTTTGCAACAAATCTTAACCAATGGGAAGTATGCACGTGTCGGACCTTGAAGCTTTTCGCCGCCAGATCCTGGAAGGGATCCCGGAAGCCTTACCGCCGGCAAAACCGTATGCCGCCGAGGTGAGCCACGCACCCCGCCGCAAGGACATCCTCAGCCGCGAGGAGAAGGTGCTGGCGCTGCGCAATGCACTCCGCTACTTCCCCAGGCATCTGCACGAAGCACTGGCCCCGGAATTTGCCGAGGAGCTGAAGCGTTACGGACGCATCTATATGTACAGGTATCGTCCTGATGGCGATATCAAAGCCCGTCATTACAGCGACTACCCGCATAAGAGTGTACAGGCAGCATGCATCATGCTCATGCTGCAGAACAATCTGGATCACGCGGTCGCTCAGCATCCGCACGAACTCATCACCTACGGAGGAAATGGAGCCGTGTTCCAGAACTGGGCGCAGTACAGACTTGCCATGCAATACCTGGCCACCATGACCGATGAACAGACACTGGTTCTGTACAGCGGCCATCCGATGGGTTTATTCCCCTCTCACAAAAATGCACCCCGCGTGGTGGTGACCAACGGCATGATGATCCCGAATTATTCCAAACCGGATGACTGGGAACGTTTCAATGCGCTTGGTGTAACACAGTACGGACAAATGACAGCCGGTTCATTCATGTATATTGGTCCGCAGGGCATTGTACATGGTACCAATATCACGGTGTTGAATGCCGCGCGCAAGATCGACAGCCGGGCAGAAGACTGTTCGGGAAAAATATTCGTGACCGCAGGACTCGGTGGCATGAGCGGTGCTCAACCTAAAGCTACCGTGATCGCGAAAGGCGTATGTGTGGTGGCAGAGGTAAATCCTGAAGCAACCCAAAAGCGACACGCACAGGGTTGGGTAGATGAAGTGTACACCGACCTCGATCAGATCATCGACCGTATGCTCCGCGCCAGAGAAAATAAAGAAGCCGTATCCCTCGCTTATCAGGGCAATGTGGTGGATCTATGGGAAAAGCTGGCCGAAAGAAAAATTACGATCGACATCGGCAGTGATCAAACCTCTCTCCATAACCCGTTTGCAGGCGGCTATTATCCAGCAGGGCTTTCATTCGAGGAAAGCAAACGCATGATGGCCGATCAGCCTGATCTCTTCAGGGAACATGTGTATGCCAGTTTGCGCCGACACGTGGCAGCGATCAACAGCCTGACGGCCAATGGCATGTATTTCTTTGATTACGGCAATGCCTTCCTGCTGGAATCCTCACGCGCAGGTGCCGACATTCTCGACAACACAGGTGATTTCCGATACAGAAGTTATGTGCAGGATATTCTCGGCCCCATGTGTTTTGATTATGGATTCGGACCTTTCCGCTGGGTGTGCTGCAGCAACGATGAGCGGGATCTGCGTATCACGGATCAGATCGCTGCTGAGGTGTTGGAGAATATGTATCGTGATGCACCGGAAGAGATACGTCTGCAAATGCAGGATAATATCAACTGGATCCGTTCAGCCATGGATAATCGCATGGTGGTGGGCAGCCAGGCACGTATTTTATATGCCGACGCCGAAGGCAGGATCAGGATCGCACAGGCATTCAATAAAGCGATCCGTGAAGGACGTATTTCCGGACCCGTGGTATTGGGCCGCGACCACCATGATGTTAGCGGTACGGATTCTCCTTATCGCGAGACCAGCAATATTTATGACGGCAGTCGCTTCACGGCAGATATGGCCATCCACAATGTGATCGGCGACAGCTTTCGCGGCGCCACGTGGGTGAGTATCCATAACGGCGGCGGCGTAGGCTGGGGAGAGGTGATCAACGGCGGTTTTGGCATGGTGCTCGATGGTGGCAGTGATGCTGACCGCAACCTGCAGATGATGTTGTTCTGGGACGTGAATAATGGTATTGCCCGCAGAAGCTGGGCCCGGAACAAGGAAGCCGTGTTCGCTATTACCCGCGAAATGGAACGCACACCCGAATTGCGCGTTACCCTGCCGCAGATCGTTGATGTGGATCTCGATCAACTTTTCTGAAGCTATCGCAACGATCTCATCGGTATATACGTATGCACGAAGTGCGCACACGCCTCTGCACCAGCAGATGCTGCGCCACATCCTGCTACTCCTCACCACCTTCGCCGCCCTCCATTCCATCGATGTGCTCGAGTTTCATTTTTGATGAGCATTTTTCTGATAACACTATTCTATATAGTCTCGGTATTATACTTCGAAAGGTCTTTTCCACCTTTTGATGGCAAAAGGTGGAGCCAATCCCGAGTACTCGGGAGGGCT
>DAIMYJ010000066.1:13923-17702 GCA_036734545.1 Chitinophagales bacterium | reverse complement strand
GCCGCTGCCGTTGTATAACTCCTGCTTGCCGGTTTTGCCATCGGTATAGGTGATGATGGCATACGCGTCATTGGAGGCGAGTTCGATCATTTTAGCGGCATTGATGAGGCCGTAAGCCTGCATTTTGCCGTTGCTGTGACCGAGGAGGTATACCGGTTGCTTGGTCTTGGTGTCGAGCACCATTGCCATTGCTTTGGCATCGCCATCGCTCTTGAAGCCGGAGATATAACCACGGCGTGGTGCGAACGTTCCGTCGCCTTTACCCAGCAGCAGCATACCGGTACCGGCATCGTGTCGGGTGATCTCGATCTCTGTGTTGTAGAAATTACCGTGCATCAGGATGTCCATGATACCGTCTTCGTTGAAGTCATCCACAACGGTACCGAACATCGTAGAGATCTGTGCATCGTTCGGCAGGAATTTCATTGTGAACTTGCCGTTGCCTTCATTCATCAAAACAGAAGAATGGAAGATGTAGGCCACAAGGTGGATCGACTTATTCAGGTCCTCACCAAACATATCCTGCACCGTAGCGATACCGTAATCGTTCCAGGTCGGGAATTGCTCATCGAAGGTCGGGATCTGCTCGATCATTCGTTCACGGGTCTTTACCGGGAACAGTTTGTCGTGCTGATAATAACACATGATATAGTCTTCCTGACCGTTCTTGTCAAAGTCATAGAGGAAAGCCTCCAGAGGCAGCGCCTTGCCCTGTGCAGATACGGTATTCTTATATCGGCGGTTGGTACCGAAGTTGCCAACTACATAATCCACGTCGCCGTCATTGTCGAGGTCGGCGCCGGTGATGCTCTGCCACCAGCCGGTAGCATTGGCGAGGCCGGTGTTGGAGGTTACATCGGTGAACTTGCCGCCGCTGTTCTTCAGGAAGGTGATGGCCATCCAGTCGCCGGTCACGATAAGGTCAAGTTGATTATCATTGTTGAAGTCGGTCCAGATACCGCTGGTCACCATGCCGATATCCTTCAGCATCGGTGCCACCTGTGCGGTAACATCGCTGAATTTACCGCCATCATTTTTCAGGATAAAGCTACTGGCAGGAGCGAGGTAGCGTCCGGGAACCTGGCGACCGCCGATAAAGAGGTCGATATCGCCGTCTTTATCAAAGTCAGAACCGGTTACTACTGAACTGCTGGTGTTGATACCGGGCATAGCACCATTCGCAATGGAGAAGTTGCCTTTACCGTCATTTATATACAGGCGGTCGGCATAACGCGGATCATTGGCTGAGAATTCATTGCTGCCGGAAGCCACATACAGATCGTTGTCGCCATCATTGTCGGCATCAAAGAACAACGCACCGGCATCCTCAGAAGCGAGGCCATCGTTGGCGCCCTGTTCCCAGGCAGCACGGGTGAACTTACCATCGGCCGACTGTGTATACAGTGCACCGCTCTGACCGGCAGCACCACCGATATAGAAGTCTTCGGTACCGTCGCCATTCACATCAGCTACGGCAATGCCTGAGCCGAGCGTCGACATTTTATGCGGTAACATGAATTCGCGGAGGAAGTCATCGTAATCAGCTTCTTTATGCTGGTAATCGATGCCGAGTTTCTGATCAACAGCTGCAAAGGTGGCAGCCGGTACAGGATGTTCGGGGAATTTCACTGAACGTGAAGCGTTGGCATGATCCAACACAATGGTTTGGTTGGCCGCCACATTGGTAAGCACCTGCTTGGTGCCATCCAGCCACTCTACTTCTACCAGATCAACCTGTGTAGCCTTGCCTAAACCGAAATGCAGGTCATCGATGATGGTGGTAATATAACCACGTGCAGAACTGTTTTGGATGTACTGCACCTGATCACCAACATAGATCTTCACTTTGGTGCCGAGGCCGGCAGAGTTCTTGGCATAGCCATTCAGTTTGAACTTGATATAGTTGTTACCCTGATTCATCTTCTCGCTGTTGTTGCGGTAGATCCAGGGGCTTTGATTCACGTTACTGATCACCATATCCATATCACCGTCGCGGTCAAGGTCTGAATAACCGCCACCGTAGGTGATGGAAGGATAATAGATACCCCACTTATCACGCATGTCCTCAAAGGTCAGGTCGCCGTTGTTGCGGAAGATATAGTTCGGATGATCGAGTACGTAGTTCGGTAACTCTTTGCGCACTTCATAGTAAACGGTGCTGTCCTCGATACGTACTGCGCGACGCAGTTTGTGATAGGTCTCCGACTCATCCACATGGAAGTCGCGGAGGAAACCGTTGGCAATGAAGAGGTCTTTATAACCATCGTTGTCGAAATCGGTAAAGAAGGTGGTCCAGCTCCAGTCTGTGGTAGACACATTGGCTGTACGGGATATCTCCGAGAAGGTGCCGTCGCCGTTGCTCATCTGCAGGGAGTTGGAACGGTTCTGATAACCGTAACCGGCATTAATGAGGATGCGCATCACTTCCACCTGGCTGGAGAGCATGAAGGTCTTATACGTGTAGTTGTCCTCCATGTCCATATCCACTACAAAGATGTCGAGGAAGCCGTCGTTGTTGAAGTCGGCTACATCCGCACCCATCGAGTTGATAGAGGTCTTCTTGATCGCTTTGAGAGATTCATCGCGGAAAGTACCGTCGCCATTGTTCATGTATACGAAGTCATACATGGCATAGTCATTGGCCACGAATACATCCTGAAACCCGTCATCATTGAGATCGCCAACGGTAGCGCTCAGTCCGTAGCCGTGGTTGTTGATGCCTACCTTCAGGTGTGACTCTGTGTAAGTGCCGTCACCATTGTTGATGTAGAACATGTTACTCAGGTTCTTGCCCTGTTCGATCTTCTGGAAGTAGCGTGTTTTATTCTTGTCGATGAAGTCAACAGGGTGGGTAACCAGATACATATCCAGATCGCCGTCATTGTCGTAGTCGAAGAAGTTGGCATGTGTGCTGTAGGATTTATCATCCAGACCAAAGTCTTTGGCCTTTTCGATAAAGGTGCCATCGCCGTTGTTCACCCACAATTCATTGGCGCGTTTTTCCGGCTGGTCCCAGCGGCTCATGCAGATATACACGTCGAGGTCGCCATCGCCATCGAAGTCGACCATGGAAGCACCGTAAGGCCATTTTTCCTTGGCGCTTTTAATGCCTGATTTTTCGGTCACATCCTCGAATTGCAGATTGCCTTTGTTGAGATATAGGCGACTGGGTACCAGGTTACCGGTAAAGAAGAGGTCCGGCAGGTCATCTTTATTCACGTCGCCGATACAAACCGCGCCGCCGTTATAGATGTAGCTGTAACGCCACCAGTTCACGGAGTAGTTTTCGGTCAGGTCATTCACAAAATCCAGTCCGGTGGATTTGTCGGTGAGAATGTCAAACAACTTACCGTTGTCGCCATCGAGTTTCACCTCCCGATTCTTGTCGATGATGGCAGAGCCGCGCGTGTCCACGTCGCCGCCTTTAAACAGATTGCACGACGCGAATACCGAGAGGGTAGCCGCGCAGGCGATCATTAATGTGTTGCGTATGTTCATATTCAGAGGGTTATAGAAGGTTCGTTTCATAGTTACTTGTTCATTGTGATCTGATTCCCATAAACAGTGCGTGCGTTACCCTTGGAGTCGTACACGGTTACCTGCGTTACAGAGGTGTTGATGATCACGCCGCGCGTATTATTGCTCAGGTAACCTGATCCGGTGTGGAATTCCTGACGACGTTTTTTACCGTCGCTGAAAGAGATCACGGCATAAGCGTCATTGGCATTTACGCCAACGATAGAGTTGCCGGATACCAGTTTAAAGGCTTCGATCGGACC
>DAIMYJ010000066.1:10340-13823 GCA_036734545.1 Chitinophagales bacterium | reverse complement strand
CCATCCTGATTCACATCCATGGAAACGATGCCGAAGGTGGTGGAAACCTGTACCTCATTCGGCAGGTTGCGGATAGCAAATTTGTTGTTACCCAAGTTCTCGATATAGCTGGTATGGAAAGTGTTGGCTTTGTAGTGCAGCTGAGAGTTCTCCATGCGCTTGCGGCCGTAGAAATCCCAAACCTCGGCACGTCCGTAGCTGTCCCAGTCGGGGAATATGGTCTCAATATCCTTCATCTGTTCGATCAGACGCTCGCGTGTCTTTTGCGGATACAGATGCTCGCCCTGCCAGTAGCACATGATGATATCATGTGTGCCGTTGTTGTCATAATCATCATAGAATAATTCAACAGGCTTGTTGTCTTTCGGACGATACTTCAGGTTGATACCGAAGTTGCCGGCCACATAATCCATGTCGCCATCGTTATCGAAGTCACCTGCCGACAAGCTGTTCCACCATCCGGTAGATTCGCCGAGTCCGGCCTGTGCGGTGATGTTTTTGAATTTACCGCCGTTGTTTTCGAATACGGTGATCGGCATCCATTCGCCGTTCAGCATCAGGTCGTAGTCGCCGTCGTTGTTGATGTCGGTCCAGAGCGCTCCGGATACCAGTCCCACTTTTTCCAATTCAGGTGCAACATCTTTGGTCACATCCGTGAATTTGCCTTTGTCATTTCGCAGAACATAGCTCTTGGTCGGGTAGGGATAGTTACCGGGGATGATGCGGGTGCCTACGAAGAGGTCCATGTCGCCATCCTTGTCATAATCCTGCGCAGCCACTGTTGAGCCGGAAGCGATCATTTTCGGCAACGCATCCTGTGCCCAGGTGAAATTACCCTTGCCGTCATTCTTATAAATGCGGTCCTGCAGATGTGCGTCATCCTTCGGGAAATCGCTGCCGCCGCTGACAACGTACAGATCGAGGTCACTGTCGCCATCGGCATCGAAGAAGATAGCACCCATGTCTTCTGACTGGATGTCTTCAGCGCCTTCCGCAAAATTGGTTTTGGTGAAGGTGCCGTTAGCAGCTTGTGTGTAAATGGCACCGCTCTGATTTTTCGCACCGCCGATGAAGAAGTCATCGTTGCCGTCGCCATTGATATCACCAACGGCAATACCGGGGCCGAGGTTGCTGAGTTCCTTGGGAATAAGGAATTCGCGGTCGAAGTCATCGAATTCGTTTTCTTTATGTACGAAGTCCAGTTTCAGGTCTTCAGTTGCCTTGGCAAATACCGCCTGCGGTTTGGGAACGGCAGAGCGTGCAGTCTTCACAGCATCGCTGTGCTTGATGGTTATGGTGCTGTTGGCAGCAACGTTGTTTACCACATTCTCTTTGCCATCCAGCCAGCGCACAACTACCTGATCTACTTTTTCAGCAGAACCGATACCGAAGTGGGCGATAGGCTCAGAGCAGGAGAGATATCCTTTTACGGTTTCCATCTGCACCAGCTGTGTGGTGTTGCCGGCGGTCACATAGATCTTGGCACCTAAACCTTCAGGGTTGGATTTTTCACCCACGAGGTCTACACGCAAATATTTGTTGCTGGTCATTTTGCTCGCATTGTTGCGGGCGATATACGCTTCCATGTTAGCATTGCTCACTACGATATCCACGTCGCCATCCTTATCAAAGTCGGCATACGCAGCACCATAAGAAGTGGAAGGGAAATACAAACCCCATTCTTCACGCACGTCATCAAAGGTGAGGTCACCTTTGTTGTGGAACATGGCGTTCGGCCATTCCAGTACGGAGTTTTCGGGGATCTGCTTGCGCAGTTCATGATATTCGGTAGAATCTGACAGGCGGTTAGCACGGGTCAGCTTCACGTATACTTCCATGATATCCATGTGGCTGTCCTTGAGGAAGCCATTGGATACATACAGGTCTTTATATCCGTCGTTATCGTAATCGGCAAACAGGGGGCTCCAGCTCCAGCCGGTAGTTGAAACACCTGCGAAGTTGGCTACTTCAGAGAATTTGCCCACACCGTTGTTCAGTTGCAGTGCGTTGCGTCCGTACTGCTGCAGATAACCGCCGTTCACGAGTGTGCGGAGGAAGGTCTGCTTGTTCGACTGCATGAAGGTCTTGGTTCCGTAGTTGCCTTCGATGTCCATATCTACCGTGAACATGTCGAGCAGCAGGTCATTGTTGTAGTCGGCCACATCCGTACCCATTCCGTAATAAGCAGTTTTGGTCAGGATATCGCGGCTGGATTCCTTGAAGGTGCCGTCGCCCTGATTGAGGTAGGTGTAATCGTGCATGATGTAGTCGTTACCTACGAATACGTCCATCCAGCCATCATCATTGATGTCGCCGGTGGTAACTGAAAGACCGAAGCCGTGGTTGTTGATACCTACTTCCTTATGGCACTCGGTAAATTTACCGTTGCCTTCGTTGCGGTAGAAACGGTTACTCATATTCGTGCCTTCCTCGATCTTCTGGTAGTTCTTTTGCTTGTTCTTATCCTTGAAGTCGGTAGGGTGGGTAACAATATAGAGGTCGAGGTCGCCATCGTTATCCGCGTCAAAGAAGTTGGCGTGGGTAGAGTAGCTGTCGTCATCGATGCCGAATTCCTTCGCCTTTTCGGTGAAGGTGCCGTCGCCGTTGTTTACATACAACAGGTTGCGGCGCTTTTCGGGATCTTCATAGCGGGCACGGCACACGTAAATGTCCTTCCAGCCATCCTCATTGATATCGATCACGGTAACACCCGTGCTCCAGCCCGGTTTAGCGTTGATGCCGCTTTTTGCGCTCACATCCTCGAACTTCAGGTCGCCCTTGTTCAGGTATAAGCGGTCCGGAACCACGTTGCCGCAGAAATAGAGGTCTTCGAGGCCGGCGTTGTTGAAGTCGCCCACACCCACGCCGGCTCCGTTGTAGGAGTAGCCGTAGCGGTAGTAGTTGAGGTCAAAGGTCTCGAGCAGTTCATTGTTGAAGTCGATGCCGGTCGTCTTGCTGGTCAGCAGGTCGAACATCTTACCTGACTCGACGTCGGTTTTAACGATCTTGTTCTTGTCGATGTTTTCTGTGAATTTCCATTCATTCAGATACTCTTTGCTGTTCTTGCCTGAGCCACAACTGCTCAAAATACCGAGCACACTAAGGGCTACGATGCTGTAAAAGATAGATTTCATGCCTAATTACGGTTTGAACTGCAAAGGTAACCCCATAAAAAAGGGGCTAAGTACAGGCTCTGTAAATGTTTTGTTAACGGAGCAGAGGTGGCGGTTTTTGCTTATTTTTGCCACGCAAAATTCCAATCATCTCAACCTCTTACAAAACTCCAAGAGTTATGAAATTCAAACACTTACCTGTCGTGATGCTTACAGGCGTGGTGCTCTTTGCTGCCGGATGCGGTAAATCCTCCGGTGGTGGCGAGAATCCGCTGTATAACGACGCCTCTAAACCCTCCAGCGAAGAAAGCGCCCAATTCCTGCTCGATTGGTGGGATGCCATGTTCCAATTTGTTGGTACAGAGCGTTT
>DAIMYJ010000066.1:0-10240 GCA_036734545.1 Chitinophagales bacterium | reverse complement strand
TGGCCAACGCTATCCTTGAGTGGGCAGAGAACGACAACTATGTGAAGACCCGCTATATGCAATATAAGGCGCCTTCACGCGAAGGTCATCCTTCTTACTGGGAGCCTACCGACTTCAACCAGACCGCTCTGGAGCCTTTCTGGGGCACACACCGCACTTTCTTTGTAAAGGATGGTACACAGTGTGATATCGACAAGGCACCGGCTTACAATGGCATTGGCGATACCACCGGCGAGTTGTACAAGCAGGCCAAGAAGGTATGGCAGGTTGACAAGACCCTGACCGAAGAACAGCGCACCATCGCTCAGTATTGGGCAGATGATCCGAGCGAAACTTCCACGCCTCCCGGCCACTGGATGGAGATCCTCGGCAACTTCGTGAAGTCTGAAGACATGAAACTGGACCGCGCAGCGGAATTGTATGCGCTGGTGGCCACTTCCATGAACGATGCCTGTATCACTGTATGGCACACCAAATACCGTGTGAACCTGGTGCGTCCGAAGACCGTTATCCGTGAGAACATCGAGCCTACCTGGGAACCTTACGTGGAAACACCTCCGTTCGCCGGTTATACCTCAGGTCACTCCGGTTTCTCCGGTGCAGCCGCTACCATCATGACCGGTCTGATCGGCGATAACCTGGCGTTCACCGATAGCTCACATGTAGACATCGGCCTCCTGCCCCGCAACTTTAAGTCGTTCCAGGCTGCTGCCGACGAAGCTGCTTACAGCCGTATGTATGGCGGTATCCACTTCGATTGCGATATCCTGGATGGTGTTGAGCAGGGACGTTGCGTAGGTAATTTCTACCTCGAGAACCTGAAGACACATGCCGATCGCAAATCTGCGCCTGCCGGTGATGCCAAGAAAGAAGAATAACCCAAATCCAATAAACTGAGAACAATGAAAAAAATATTCCATATCTGTCTGATGGTTGCCTTCATCGGTTTTGTCGCCGGCGAGGTTAACGGACAGGTGGTGATGAAAGAATTCCTTTCAACCAACCACCAGGGAAACGTGGCTAAAGCGGCCAACAACAACGGCAAACCGTTGTACTACAAATTTGAATATGTGAACACAGAAGGTGCGCGTATCAATTATAAACTGCATCTCTACAAAGACGCCGGTATGAGCAATCCCTGGATGAGCTTTGATGTGCTGATGCGTAACCTCAACTGGACCTACTACATCGACGTGAGCATGCCGAAAGGCGATCAGGTGAAGGTAGCAGCACTGATCTTCAAGAAAGACCTGCGCTGGGGCCGTGTGAAATACTCACCCCACGAAGGCTGCAACCGCCAAACGCCGCCTGTTTGGGATCGTTATACCATCGGTGATCAAAAAGGTACCGCTGATGTGCTGTACGCCGGACTGCTGAACAATTTTATTATGCAGCTGGATAAGAACGTAGACTTTAACTGCTACGCTCCCGCTAAATAAGTATAGCCAGATATTATGTAAAGGCCATTCGCAGTTGCGGATGGCCTTTTTGTTTGTGGTTACACCAACGGTAAGTGTGATGGATAGTTTGAACTAGGTCTTTCTGCTGCAGGTGTTCATCAGTCTATCGCATTCCATTGTGTTTATTCTTCTACCTTTGCAGCATGCAGTTCCCGATCGTGATCAAAACCTACAAAGGCCTGGAGCAGGTGCTCGCCGGAGAGTTATTTGCATTGGGTGCTGCGGATGTGGAAGTGTTGAACCGGGCGGTAAAATGCACCGGCGATACCGCATTACTGTACGCGGCCAATGTGCATCTGCGCACCGCGTTAAAGGTCATGATCCCACTGGTGGAAGGCCGCGCCCGCAATGAACAGGAATTATATGATCTGGTATACCGGTACGACTGGGCAGAAGTGTTCGGCACCGAGGATACCTTCGCGATATCGCAATCGGTGCAGTCCGACATCTTTGTGCACAGCAACTTTGCCGCACTCAAGGTAAAGGACGCCATTGCCGATCATTTCCGTGACCGATTTGGCGAACGGCCGGATGTAGAACGCGAAAACCCTGATTATGCGCTCCATCTCCGCATAGGCAGAGATCAGGTGCAGATATCGCTCGACAGCTCAGGTGAGTCGCTGCACGTGCGCGGCTATAAGACAGGTAGTCACGAAGCGCCGATGACCGAGGTGCTCGCAGCCGGTCTCATCGCCTTGTCGGGCTGGGACAAGAAAATGACGCTGTACGACCCTATGTGCGGCAGCGGTACATTGCCGATCGAGGCGGCTCTGATCGCTACGAATACAGCACCGGGATTGATACGCAAGCATTTCGCTTTTCAACGCTGGAGAAGTTATGATCAGGCCTTGTTCAGGCAGATCATGCTGGATGCCGCTGCTGCCGTTAAACCGGTGAAACTTTCGGTTCTGGGTTCTGATATTTCCGGCAGGAATGTCGATCTCGCTCTGTTTCACGCGGGTAAGGCATTGCCGGAGGCACGCATTCCATTTTTTAAAAAGGACTTTCAGCTCGCCGACCCGCCGCCGCAAAAAGGCATGATCATCATGAATCCTCCGTACGGAGAACGTATCTCGAAACCCGATATCATTGCCTTCTACCAGATGATCGGCAATGTGCTGAAGCATAAATATGCCGGCTGGACGGCCTGGATATTTACCGGGAATCCGGAAGCCGCCAAATTCATCGGATTAAAACCCTCGGCCCGTATACAATTGAAAAATGGCCCGCTGGACGCTTTGTTCCTGCGCTTCGATATCCGCGAGGGGAAGTTCATCAAAAGTCAGGTGCAGGATTGACCGCATACGCTCATATGCTGTCATAATGCATAAAAAACCCCGGCACCAGGCCAGGGTTCTCTTTTCATACTTATCGCCTCAGCGAATGCATTAGTTCATCTTGGACATCAGGTCTTCCATGACCGCCTTTTTCAGCGTGAAGGAGCTTCTGGAGCTCAGATATCCGTTGTGATATACTTTTACGGTATAGGTACCCGCTTTAAATTCTTCTTCCTGTTCCCAATACACACAGTGGCTTTCCACCTCGCCGCCATCATACTTGAAGGTCACGGCTTTGCTGTACAGGTTGTCTTCCGCTTTCTCCTTGTTCACGAACTCGCCTGAGCCGTTCTGCGTGTCGAACAACACCTTGCCACTGGGAGCGATGATGCGCAGCAGGAAGGTTTGATCCTTGCCGGCTGAGAGGCGGTTGGGCAGCACATCAAAGCAGATCTTCAACATCTCGGTATGCTTGGCGTTCTGTCCTTCTGCGTCGTTGCCGTTATTGCGTTTGCGCACACCGGTGATCGTAATGTCCTTGGACAGGATGAATCCGGCAAGATCCATGATGGAGTCTTTATCGTACTGCAGCTGCTCGCTGCGCTCAACTTCCTGCTCATAGAGGAACTGAAGCTCTTCATAATCTTCCTGCAGGGCCAGGTACCTTGCATTCAGCTCGTCCAATTGCGCCTTATACTGGCTACAGTCCACCTCCATGGTCTTCACTTCCTCTTTCACCTCGTCTATTTTCTTTTCATTGGTCTTCGCATTGCCGCTAAAGAAGTTACAGGTCTTCAGCAGGGTAGCGATCTCGTTCCTGCGGCTGTCCAGTTCGGCTTCAAGAACGGCGATCAGAGAGTCCTTCTGGGAAAAGTCGCCTTTCTGTTCGGCCAGTTGCAGCTTTGCCGACTGGTATTGTTCATCCAGCAACTTGTTGGCGATCTTAGCCTCCTCCAGCAAACGGGCGTTCTTTTCGCGCTCGTCTTTGTTCTGAACGGCGTTGTAGAACAACCAGCCATTCATACCGAGTAGGAGCAGGATCAACGCGAGGTACAGTATCCTGCCCCGGTTGCTGCTTTTCTTTTCTTCATTCATACTGGAATGGACCGCGGTTTACCGGATATTGCCTGAACCTGGGACAATACCCGTCTGCAGCCTCATTCAAAATTCGTTTGTAGTACGTACGGGCGGAAATAATCTAATGCACACAGTACTTTGGTACAGAGCATTTTATGTGGTACACCTACAATATCCACATACATGTACGTCCGACGGCCGGTACGTCAAACCCTTGTCAGTACTGTATTTGAGCGTACAGGATGTAGACGGTACAAGGTACAGAGCGGCCTGTGTATAGAATATTCGGCATCTGTTGATAACGTGTTGAAACTGTGTGTAAAACCTCTGAAATCTGTGTACCCTAAGGTACCCGGACGTACATAACGGCTCAATCCTTCACTGTTCCGATGCGCTGTTCCTCCCAGGCTGACCATTGCTGAGACTTGTAGTAGTCCCTGATCAGCGTGTTGAACTCCGGGGTCTTTTTGAGGGCCATGAGAGTGGTGCGGGCGGGGGTCGACAGTCGGTGGTTGGTGCTCACCAGCGCATTGAAGAGGTTCTCTACGGCGCGCTGATCGCAGTAATTCAGGCTGTTGAGGGCGTTGAAGGCCGCCACCCGGGTGCGGAACTCATATTGCGGGCTGCTCATATCCAGGATGCCGCCGATGGACGCATTGCCGTTTTGCCGGCACATGATCTCGAGCCAGGCCAGACGGATGTTATTCGTGCCGCCGATCATGCCGTTGGTCACCTTCAGGTAGTCATTCACTTTGTTTGGCTGCCATTCGGAAAGCTTTCTGAGGGCTATCTCCACATTGGTGTAGTTGTCGTCCCGCAGCAGGGTCTCCACATCCTTCTCCAGCTTGCCCGGAAGGGATTTCAGGTTAGTGAGTACGCTGCGCCTTACCAGCGGGTGAGGGTCATAGATCGCATCACGCAAAACCGCAAGCGATTGCTTGCTTTCGTCCGTACTCAACTGATATACGATCTCACTGCGAATACCGAAAAAATGCTCTTTTTTGAAAAGTGCGATCAGATCGTCGCGTTTCTGTTCAAGGGCGATATCCCGCATCGCTGTTATGGCGTCGTAGCGATCCATCATGTTCGGTGCGTTGAAGGCCTGATACCGCAGCTCGGTATATTCCTTCGGAAAATCGACGATTGACATGACCATGGTGTTGGGGTCGAACAACACAAAGGCCAGCGTTTTCCCCTGCGGGATGCGGAAGTTGATCTCCGATTCTGCTGCAGAGATCATTACGCGTTTATCTTCAAAGGAACCGTCAGTATAATGTGCCTGTATGTGAATGGGCATGCTGAAGAGATGAGTGGTGCCTGTTTGCTCCTGTATCTGCTTCACCTGCACGCGAAGCTCATCGCCTGTCACGGATTTGCGTACTTGATAAACAGGATAGCCATCACGATACAACCATTGATCAAAAAAGGTATGCATGTTCATGCCCAGTGAACGCATGAACTGCATCTCGAGGTCCTGTGAGTTCACGTTTTGATAAGGATAGCTTTGCAGGAACTCTTTTATGGTGATCCTGAATTCTGCATCCCCGGCCACATATCGCATCATGTCCAGTACAAAACTGCCTTTTTGGTACACCAGTGATGAACCGGCATCGCCATGTGCTACAGGGATATCGGCGTTGTTATCCGAGTTGATGGCCGCACGCATTTCATCGCGTCGTTTCCAATGATATTGATCATCGCCCTGGATATGTTGAACAAATTTTTTGGCATAATACGTGGCGAAACTTTCCTGCAGCCAATGGCTTGAACCGCCCCATGCCGTTACGTAATCGCCGAACCACTGATGCGTAAGTTCGTGGGCGTTGATCTCAAAATATTGTTTGTCGGGATTGCTGGCCGGCAACTGATAAAAGAAATCGCTGAATATGGTGGCTGTGGTATTTTCCATGGCGCCGTATAGAAATTCCTGCACAGGCACATTCGCGTATGTCGACCACGGATATTTCAATCCGATCTCGCCTTCCATCCAGTCCATCAGCTCTGCTGAGTACTGATAGGCATTTTCAGCATGCGCTCGCGTGCCGGGATAATAATACTGACGTGATGTGATCCCATTTCGACTGGTATATTCCAGTACATCATATTTTCCTATTCCCAGCATGACCAAATACATAGCATGCGGATGCTCCATGGAATAATGCCAGGTTTTGGTGCCATCGGTATTATCCTGCACACTTTTCAGGTTGCCATTTGAAACAACCTGATAGTCGGCATCAAAGGTGACATGCATGGCAGTGATCACTTTATCGTTGATGCCGTCATAAGAAGGTATCCAATGTCTGTTGTCGATGCCCTGTCCTTGAGTCCATATCTGTTTGCGGATGATCGTGGGGTCATTGGGATCATCTGTGCGGCTTACGTTCCAGCCGTTGAAATACAATCCGCGTTTCGGGTTTGCCGAGTAGAGGATATGCAGCGCATGTGTTTGATTTCTGATCAGCGGCGGATCGAAGAATACAGTTATACCGGCACTATCTGTCCTGAATCGCGTAGACGCACCATCCAACGTTACGTCATCCACCCGTATCCCGGGGCCATCCAGAAATACCGAATCGGCATGCGGCTGAATGGACTGTACGGCATACTCGGCACGTCCGCGCACCAGTTTGTCCTCCGGCACAAAACTGACATGCAGGTCAAGCGAAATAAAATCGAGGTTATGTTCACGGATCAGTCCTTTCGGATCAGGGAGGTAACACTGCAGTTCCGGTGTCTGACCCAGTGTGATCGATATGGAAAATACAGTGATCGCTGTAAGAATATGGCGCATAAAGAGATGTTTCAATTCAGTTCAAATTTAATAGGTAAATCGGTTAACGTCTGCACCCGGCGGTATCGCTTCCCGTTCATAGATATTTGCAAAAAGCTTTTGTGCATAGTAGGGAGCCAGCATACTTCCTTTCGTGCCCAGGCCATTGAGGATATGCAGTTGCGGTGAAGTATGATGTGTGCCCACAACCGGCGACCGATCGCGCATGGTGGGGCGAATGGCTGCCTGATGTGCTTCCACAGTAAATGCCAAGCTGATCATCCGACTCAGGTCTGTGATCAGCTCTGCCGCTTTTTTAGATGTGGGCGCGGCATCTGTAAAATCATTCTCAGAAGTTCCACCGATCCAGTATCGATCGTTGCCGATGGGAACCGCAAATACATTTTTTTGGAGGATGAGCGGACAGTTCAGATAGGGGATATGCACGAGCAGGCATTCACCTTTATTCGGTCGCAGGGGTATTTTGCTGAACCAGGGATTATTGATCACACCGGCGCCTTCGCAAAAGATCACATGTCGGTATGCTGTGTTTTTCCAAACAACATGATCATCATGCATCTCCAGGTCACGGTGGTCGAATTGCTCCTGCAGGCAATCATCTGTGCTGTAGAAACACCGGTACATAGTTTCTGTATCAACGCGCATACTATCCTGCACCAGCAATGCGCCGAAACGCTGGTCGATGTGTTTTTGCCACACGGCAGTGGGCGGATGTTCTGATACCAGCCCTTGTGCCAGAGGCTCTGCCCGATTCATCATCCAGGCTTCAAGCGCTTCTTCCGAGCGATGTATCTTATGGATGGGCATCGGCAACATGATCGAAGTATTGAACCGTGATTCCATAGTGCCGTACAGATGACGTGCAGCTGTCCACAGTTCTTCAAACGCCCATTGCAGTTTGTATTTTCTGCCGGAGATAGGATTCATGATGCCGGCGGCCACGCGCGTTGAAGCATTGGGTGCGCCGTTATCTACGAATGTGCAGGATAAATCGCGGTTACGGGCTTCCTGCGCACAACACATGCCGGCAAATCCTCCCCCAATAATGAGTATATCCTTCACGCCACAAAGGTAGGTTACAATTTAGTGGCACGCAGCATTTCGCGTTTCCCGGGCGGGCCCTGCAGTCGTTCCACGGCAAACCCGGTCTTGAGCATGGCCCTGCGCACATCCCCCTTAGCGCAATAGGTGACGAGAATTCCCTGCGGGGCCATCATTTCGTATACGCGCTGAAATATTTCTGGCGTCCATAATTCGGGCTGCACACGCGGAGCAAAGGCATCGTAATAGACAAGGTCAAAAGGGGCAGAAGGTGTATAGTTGTTGATCCTGCTGCGCACTTTCGTAAGGGTCATGTGTGCATTCAGTTTCAAAGGAAATTCCCACGCACCGGCATGCAGTGTATGGAACATATCTGTACCCGCACCCAAAGGAGCCAGGTGTTCACTGTTGAACCCGGCGAGCAATGCAGGGTCAGGCGGAAAGGGTTCCAGCGCATGATAATCCACCACGGCCGGAAAGGCCTGCAGATGCGAGGCGGTAAGCAGGGCATTGAATCCGGTTCCGAGTCCTACCTCCAGCAAACGAATTGTATTTCGCGTGCGTAAGCGTTCCTGCAATCCGGCGCGGATAAACACATGCATGGACTCCTGAACGGCACCGTGAACAGAATGGTAATGCTCTTTCCACTCCGGGATGTATAGGGTAGGAGAGCCGTCGGCTGTGATCACCAATTCCGTTCTCATGTGCGCGGTTTGTCCGGTTCGATGAAGGTGTAACGGATCTCCGTTTTATCCGTATCGATAGTATCGCCATCAGGCATCACCTCAGAATGCTCTTCCTCTTCCTCTTCATCTTCCAGCACGATCGGCGGAGGTAAGTCTACCTTGCGGAAATAAAAGGCGCTGAGCGCTCCGCATACGGCGCCCATGGTATGTCCTTCCCAGCTGATGCGGATATCAAGCGGGAATAAACCCCAGACGATACTGCCATATAAGAATACGACAAACAGCGACAAGGCGATGGCCTGCATGTTCTTCCGAAAAACACCACTGAAAAAAATAAAGAAAGCCATGCCGTAAATAATACCGCTCGCACCTACATGATAATTTTCTCTACCGGTAAGCCACAACAGTAAACCACCAAACAGCCAGATGAACAGAAAAGCTTTGAAGGCTACCTTCCGATAATTGAATATCATCAGGAATGACAGCACCAGAAAGGGAATGGTGTTGGATAATAAATGCTGCCAGTCGCCATGAATAAAAGGGGAGAACAATATCCCCGGCAAACCGGAAGTGTGTTTAGGCAATATCCCCCACACGGCCAGGTCAACCTCAGCCACCCAGCTGAACACATGCACGATCCACATGAGCGCGATGAACACCATGGGCATAAAGATGCTCAGATACAGCAATTGATTTTCTTCCTCCCTGCTCATGGCAGGACGGTTATTGCTGCTGGTGATATGTTCGAACGAAAAAAAGGCCATTTCTGCTTACAGGCACTGCTGAATGAATGTCAGCAATTCCTTTTGCAAACTAACGGTTTTATTTTGATTATACCAGTTCTGCAGGGTGATCACATAGTCGTCGTGCGATACGCCGCTTTGTTTGGCGTCATCGAGCAGTCGCTGTGCTGTTTCCGGTTTAGGTCCCCAGTGCCCCAGTTCCTTTCCGGTGCGGGCATCATAGGCAACGAGGATGGGAATGCTGCGCGTGCCTCTGAACAGGTAATTATCCATGATGTCCGGATATTCATCGCGGAGGATGATATGCATGGGTATGCCGAAATACTCAGCGATGCGATGGAATACCGGCACGATCTGAGCGCCATCTCCACACCACGTCTCCGTGATCACGAGGAACTCCAGATGCTTAACGGCTTCTGTATCCAGATTTTCCCATTCCGGCAGCATCTGCATCGTTTTGGCTATCCTGTTCAGCCGCTGCAGGTTGAGCTTGGTGGCTTGGATGCGCGACTCGCTTTTAACGGGCCCGGTGGTAGTGTTGGCGGCAACCTGGTCGGCGGTGAGCTGCACAAATTCCGGATAGGTATAGGCCTGCTTGATGGAGTAGGGGATGTTGCTGCTGAAGGTCGTTTCGCTGATCATAGTAATCGATGTTAAGGTAAACACCACAAAATTCCGTTTAGTTCGTGAGCAAAATCGTGACGAAGGTCACATACCGGAAAATGACGTGGTTTTGTAATTTTGTTGAATGCGACTGGCGAGGGTGGGGAAATATCTGATCGGCTATACGGTGCCGCTTTCTGCCTGGGTCTCATTGACAGTGCAGGGGCCTTGGGTGTTCACCTCCCTGATCTATGCCTTTATATGTATTCCCTTGCTGGAGTGGTTGATCTCTCCGGATGCCCGCAACTTCTCGGCGCTGGAGGAGGAAGTGGTTAAAAAAGATCCCCTGTATGACTGGCTGCTCTATTTACATGTGCCACTGCAATACCTTACCCTGTGGTGGTACCTGCATCAGACGGCGCAGCCTGGACTGTTGTGGTGGGAAAAGGCCGGAATGCTTACCGCAATGGGCATCAATTGCGGGGTGATAGGCATCAACGTAGCCCACGAGTTGGGTCATCGCCTGAAAAAGTATGAACAGGTAATGGCAGTGCTGCTCCTG
>DAIMYJ010000065.1:17094-18133 GCA_036734545.1 Chitinophagales bacterium | reverse complement strand
TACTACGCCGGTTGTGTGGGTGCCCGTTACATGTTCACTGAGAAACTCGGCGCCTTTGCTGAATTGGGCTGGGATATCGCCCTCCTCAAAGCAGGTGTTACACTCGGACTTTGATCTGATATAGAATAGAACTTACACAAAAAAGCCGGTCATCATCGATGACCGGCTTTTTTTATATGCTTGCGCGTCTCCGCTATTTGATCTCCTCGTAATCCACATAATCATCCCGCTCATTTTTCCCCTTCCGCATCCCCTCCGGAGCCTTACTGCCCCCCGGCTTCGAATTACCCCCCTGCATAATACCCTCCACCAACGGTTTGATCAAAACCATATACGCAACAATGATCAAAGCTATCCAGGCAAAATCGCTCATAACGGTGAGTGGTGATTGGTGAGTGGGTGAGTGGGTGAGTGGGTGAATTTTTTTGTAAAGTTAATTATTCGTTTGCAATCTGGTCTCTATTGGATTTTATCAGTAGGGTTAATTTTTTAAAGGTATTGATTATCAATGGTTCCAACTTTGGGTGGTCGACTGTCCGAAAATAGCAGAGTGTATGCGCAATTTCAATTGCTGCATCCAATTCAACTAAGGAAGCTCTTGCGATTTCATAATAGCGGCAGCGTTCACTACCCGACCTTCTGGCTGAACCTTCGGCGATATTAAGCATGACGGAGACTGAAGCGCGTTGAATTTGACTGCTAATGCCGAATCGCTCATCTGCAGGGAATGATTTAGTTAACTTATAAACTTCTGAAACTAACTGACGGGCAATAGGGTAGACCTCTAGTTTGGTATGGGCTAACTTAAGGTACATTGGATTTACTCAGGTGGATAGATATTCGGTTTGGGAATATTGTATGCTCACCGAAATCTATCATGAGATCCTAATAAATCCAAATCACAAATATTTTCTCATGGGTGTCTAACCGCTTATACAATCACAAACAAATTGTCTCTGGCAATAATAGGCTAACTAAGAAAAATTCCGACACTCACCCACTCACGCACTCACAAACAACAAAGCAGACAAAGACTCAA
>DAIMYJ010000065.1:6569-17084 GCA_036734545.1 Chitinophagales bacterium | reverse complement strand
TTCTGATTTTTTCATTTTCGTTTATTATCTATTATAATAACACTCTAAGTGTTTATGTTTATTATAGTCAAACTTTCATATATTCAGCCACTCACCCACTCACTACCTCGACAAGAACATCGACTTCTTCGAATACATCTCTCTGAAGAACGGATCCTGAAGGTCAGCTATGAAGCGGATGGCTTCGCCGGTTGATTTCATTTCTGGGCCGAGCTCCTTGTTCACATTCGGGAACTTTTCAAAGCTGAATACCGGCTCCTTGATCGCATAACCGGTGAGCTTCTTCTCGAACGTGAAATCGCTGAGCTTCTTCTCACCCAACATCACCTTGGTGGCCACGTTGAGGTAAGGAATCTGATAGGCTTTGGCAATGAATGGCGTGGTGCGCGAAGCACGCGGATTGGCCTCGATCACATATACCTTCTCATTCTTTATAGCAAACTGAATGTTGATCAGTCCGCGGATATTCAACGCATGCGCGATCTTCTCCGTGTATTCCTGCATCTGCTCCAGCACCCGTGCACTCAGGTTGAATGGTGGCAGTACCGCACTGCTGTCACCACTGTGGATGCCCGCAGGCTCGATATGCTCCATGATGCCCATCACATGCACCTGCTCGCCATCGCAAATGGCATCGATCTCCGCCTCCTCAGCACGATCCAGGAAATGGTCGATCAAAATACGATTGTCGGGGAAGTGCTTCAGGATACCGATCACCGAACGCTCCAGCTCCTCATCGTTGATCACGATGCGCATGCGCTGTCCGCCCAATACATAACTCGGACGCACCAACACCGGATAACCGATGCGATGCGCAACTTCTATCGCCTCCTCAACGGTCGTTGCCGCACCGTATTCAGGGTAGGGGATACCCAGTTCTTTCAACAGGTCGGAGAACCTGCCGCGGTCCTCGGCTATGTCCATATCATTGTAGGAGGTGCCGATGATGCGAATGCCTTTTTCATGTAACTGCTTCGCAAGCTTCAATGCGGTTTGTCCGCCCAGCTGCACGATCACTCCTTCGGGCTTTTCAAATTCGATAAGCTCCCACAAATGTTCCCAGAACACCGGCTCGAAATACAGCTTGTCGGCAATGTCGAAGTCGGTAGATACCGTCTCCGGATTACAGTTCACCATGATGGCCTCATATCCGCTCTCCTTGATCGCCAGGACACCATGCACACAGCAATAGTCGAACTCAATACCCTGGCCGATGCGGTTCGGACCGCTGCCCAGTACGATCACCTTCTTGCGGTCGCTCACCACACTCTCATTCTCATCTTCGAAAGTAGAGTAGTAGTATGGTGTCTTCGCTTCAAATTCTGCCGCGCAGGTATCAACGATCTTATAGGTGCGCTTGATGCCTAATGCCCTGCGGTGCTCATACACCTCTTCTTCCGTGCAATTGCCGAGGTTGTTCGCGATCTGAATATCGCTGTAGCCTTTTTGCTTAAGCTCCAGCAACAGCTTGCGCGGGATATTATTTAACTGATAACGACGCAACTCTTTCTCCAGCTTCACCAGGTCCTGGATCTGCATCAGGAACCACGGGTCGATCAGACTCTGATTATGGATGGTGCGCACAGGCACTCCCAGGTCCATCGCTTTTTTGATATTGAAAATACGGTCCCAGTGAGGCTTCGCCAGACTGTCGATGATCTCCTGGCTGGATTTATAAAATCCTTTCTCACCGCTCAAACCGATCTTGTTGTTCTCCAGACTCTGACACGCCTTCTGCAACGCTTCCTGAAAACTGCGGCCGATGCTCATCACCTCACCCACACTCTTCATCTGAAGGCCGAGGGTATCATCGGCGCCGGGGAATTTGTCGAAATTCCAGCGCGGCATCTTCACCACCACATAATCCAGCGCAGGTTCAAAATAAGCGGAAGTGGATTTGGTGATCTGATTGCTCAGTTCATCCAGATTATAGCCGATGGCCAGCTTGGCAGCGATCTTGGCGATCGGATAGCCGGTGGCCTTGGAAGCCAGCGCGGATGAACGCGAAACGCGCGGATTGATCTCGATCGCGATCAGCTTTTCAGTATAAGGATCCTGTGCAAACTGTACATTACATCCGCCTGCAAAATTGCCCATCGCACGCATCATTTTGATGGCGAGGTTGCGCATGTTCTGATAACAGGTGTCACTCAGCGTCATCGCCGGCGCCACCGTTATCGAATCACCGGTGTGCACACCCATCGGGTCGAGGTTCTCGACCACGCAGATGATCACCACATTATCATTCGCATCGCGTAAAAGCTCAAGCTCATATTCTTTCCAGCCCAATACCGCTTTCTCCACCAGCACCTCGTGCGTGGGCGATGCCGTTAGTCCGCGCATCAAAGCAGCATCCAGCTCATCCTTCGATTTTACAAAACCGCCACCCGTTCCGCCGAGCGTGAACGAAGGACGGATCACCAGCGGAAAACCGATCTGCTGTGCAAACTCCTTACCTTCCAGAAAACTGTTCGCCACATGACTCGGCGCCACGGAGATACCCAGCTCCACCATCAGCTGGCGGAACAACTCCCTGTTTTCGGCGCGGTCAATGGCCTCAATGTCCACCCCGATCAGACGGGCATCATACTTTTCCCAGATACCCAGCTCAAAAGCCTCTTTCGCCAGGTTCAGCGCGGTTTGCCCACCCATGGTTGGCAATACAGCATCTATACGAGTACCCTTGGCGATGTTCTCCTGCAATATCTTCTCTATCGAAGCCACATTCAGCGGCCACAGATAGATGTGGTCTGCCGTCACCGGATCGGTCATGATGGTGGCCGGGTTGGAGTTGATCAGCGATACAGTGATACCCTCTTCCCTGAGGCTTCGGCTCGCCTGAGAACCGGAATAGTCAAACTCGCAGGCCTGACCAATGATGATGGGACCTGATCCAATGATCAGTACGTGCTTAATGGATGTATCCTTTGGCATAAGTTACATGAAAGGGTTCGGTAAGGAAAATAAAAAGGCCGCAGGGGAAGGAAGAAAGCGAATGGCGGGCCTGAAAGTGCATTTCAGGATGCAAATATATGGTACCGCCGCGGTCTTTTTTCATCGCCCGGGGTTTATCAACAGGGTGTGAGCAGATAATATCGCCTGCCACAGCCCTCCGCACCCCACAATTGTGGGTAATTTTGTTGCAATGGCCGAGTCCTGTTACCTCAGTTTCCGGAATTCCGTGTTCCACTTCGTGCGTTTCGGCCGCGGTCCCCGAACCTTGATCGCCTTCCACGGCTTCAGCGAGGACGGCCGCAGCTTCCTGCCCCTGGCGCCGGCGCTGGGCGAGGTATACACCGTCTACGCCATCGATATCCCCTACCACGGAAAAACACAATGGCGCGAAAGCCGGCATTTCACCAAAGCCGACCTCCGTGACCTCCTTACCCTCCTGCTCGCCGAATACAACATCACCCGCTTCTCTGTCTTCGGGTTTAGCATGGGCGGGAAATGTGCCATGTATGCGACAAAATACTTCGCCCCGCAGATCGATGCACTGTGGCTCCTCGCCAGCGATGGCATCAAAACCAACCGCATCTATAATGTGG
This sequence comes from Chitinophagales bacterium, assembly GCA_036734545.1. Taxonomy (GTDB): domain Bacteria; phylum Bacteroidota; class Bacteroidia; order Chitinophagales; family BACL12; genus UBA7236. The sequence goes on along the minus strand of DAIMYJ010000065.1, from coordinate 13,536 downwards.
CTGTATACCCCGCCTGGGGACGCGAATTATTTAAGACCACCATCCGTCACCCGCGTTGGCTCTTCACCGTGGTGAACATCGCCGTTAAACTCAGACTCATCACCCCCTGGCTGCAGAAATTCACCCGCAACCACATGGCTACCCGCGAAAAACGACAACGGCTCTACGACACCTGGATCACCATGGCCGGGTTCGAACCGGATATCGCCAAGGTCAAAGCCACCATCCGCGAACACCATATCCGCACCCTCCTCATCTTCGGCAAACGCGATGAAGTGATACGTCCCGATGTGGGCGCACAATTTGCCAAAGACCTGCCCGAAGCCGTGTTCATTCCCATTGAACGCGGACACTATTTTATCGACGACCGCCTCAACCCGGTCATTACCGAAGCCCTGTCGTATATATTACCACCCAATGCATAGCTTTGCACTGCATGCTCCCGGTTGCCATTATTGTCGTACTGTGCATGATCGCCTACGCCGCGCTCATCGCTTTTTTTCTGTACGGCTGGCTTAAACTCCCCGAATTTCAGGAGCAACCTGCACGCGAATCGATCCGCGTTACCATCATCGTGCCGGTGCGCAACGAAGAGCGCAATATCACCAACCTCCTCCGCGACCTCCGCGATCAGGAATATCCGCATGATAAATTGGAAGTGATCGTGGTAGATGATCATTCTACCGACGGAACCGTACAGGCCGTGCGCAATTTTCGGTGGGAGAATGTCCGCGTGTTGCCGCTTGGCACTGAAGTCCTGAGTCCCCTGCCCGGTAAAGCCAATAAAAAGTACGGCATCGAACAGGCCGTACATCAGGCTTCCGGAGAACTGATCATCACCACAGATGCCGATTGCCGTATGGGCGGTAAATGGATTTCTACACTGGTGCAATACTATGTGCAGCATAAACCGGTGATGATCGCCGGACTGGTCAACTATTTCCCCGATACCTCTTTCCTCGGAAAATTTCAGACGCTCGACTTTCTCAGTCTGGTGGGCATCGGTGCTGCGTGCATCCAAAATGGTTTTTACAATTTGTGCAACGGTGCTAACCTGGCATATACCAAAGAAGCATTCCTGGCAGTGGATGGCTATCGCGGCGTTGATCATATTCCCAGCGGCGATGATATGATGCTCATGCATAAAATGGCCCGGCAGTATCCCGGCCGCATCGCATCACTGAAAAATAAACATGCCATCGTATACACGCATACCGAAAAAGATCTGGCCACGTTCTGGCATCAGCGGGTGCGGTGGACAAGCAAATCCACACATTACGAGGATAAACGCATCACCGCCATCCTGTCATTCGTATATGCCTACAACGCACTTATCCTGATCATCATGGCGCTGGGATTTGCGATCCCGGGATTATTGAAATTATCCATGTGGATGTTCCTGCTTAAGATTTGCGTGGATACCGTTTTCACATATTCCGTTACGCGCTTCTTTCACCGCGAGAATTTATTGTGGTGGTTCCTGCCCATTCAGGCACTGCATGTGATATACATCGTGTTGATAGCACCGGCCGGTGTGTTCGGCACTTATCAATGGAAAGGACGCACCGTTTAACACGCCTATGATCAGCCGGAAACTCATATTGCGCACACTGGTCATAAGTGCCCTCGCGATTCTCCTCCTAACGGTATGCACAACAACAGCAGGTGATCAGCCCATCGCCGATGCACTTGCGCGATCGGCACGTGTGGTGGGCGGCGCACTCCTGGTCATGATCGCCTTCTACGCGATACCGGTATTCTTTCTGAGGCGACGATGGCACCGTGTAAAACAACGGCGCGATATGGAAAATGATCAGCGCGCGCGTGTGATCGATCGGTTTATGCGCAATACGCCCGCACTCTCCGGAGCGCTCACGATCGGATATGCCACATTGATCGCTTTTTTTGCCCACCTCATTGCACCGGATGCATCACCCTATGCCGGCGATCAGATCAATGAACTTGCGTATAAACCGCCGGGATTTCGCATTGAGGTACTGGAAGTGCCGCTTGAACTCAAACCCGCCAAAGTGGGTTTCGTGCGCGCATTGTTATACGGCCGTCCATCCGGCTCACGCACCATCCCCATCACAGGCCATCGTTTTGAAGGTGATTCGCTATACGTTATGCGCTACATCGGCGAAGGCGTACAGGGTATGCAGCTTGCTTTCGCCATGCACGAGATCACGGGTGTGCAGGCGACAACAGAAAAGCAGGTGCAGCAGATACGTGCAGCACACCTGAGCAATAAAACCTTCCTCCTTGGCACCGACGACCTCGGAAGGGATTTCCTCAGCCGTATCATTTTGGGTACGCGTGTCTCGCTCTCCGTGGGTATCGTGGCGGTCGTCATCGCGCTCTGCATCGGCATACCACTCGGTGCGCTGGCGGGATTTTATAAGCGCTATCCGCCGGTGGTCAGACTGCCCGGAAAACGCAGATGGAAGTTCCCGGTCGACAACAGCATCATGTGGATGATCAATATCATTTGGTCCATTCCTACCTTGTTGCTGGTGTTCCCAATAGTATTCGCTTTTGGTCAGCAGTTCTATACCATCTTTATTGCCGTGGGGTTGACCATGTGGGTGGATATTGCGCGGATGGTGCGCGGACAGGTGATGCAGGTGCGCGAAATGGAATTCGTGCAGGCAACACGCACCTTCGGTTACAGTGACAACAGAGCCATATGGCGGCATATCCTGCCGAATATCTCCGGCCCCATCATTGTGATCACGGCAGCCAACTTTGCCTATGCCATACTTACCGAGGCAGGACTGAGCTTTCTGGGTATCGGCGTACAGCCGCCCGCACCCAGCTGGGGACTCATGATCGCCAAGTATAAAGACAACCTCATCACCGATCCCTACCTCGCCCTCATGCCGGGATTCGCCATTACGCTGCTGGTGCTCGCCTTTTTCATGGTGGGCAACGGATTGCGCGATGCACTGGACATCCGCAGCCGCTGGTAAGAGAACTATCAACACGCTGATGCACGGATCCGGTTTCCCGATACTCTTTTTATTTCCGTAATTTGCATCGGAGAAAAGTTATGGCAATTGCAGGTCTCAATGTAATGGAAATGTTGCGTAACCAGTTGAAGCTAAAACAACTGGAGATCGACGCATTTCTGGAGATCACCAAGGCCATCAACTCCAACCGCTCGGCCTCTGAACTCTTCGAATTGTTCCACCGCACACTGCGCGATCAGATCGGCGTCGAAAAAATGCTGTTGTTCAGCAATAATGGCGACGACTGGGAGCCGGTGATCGGAAATAAGATCGTAGCTGAGCTCAACCCGGGTTTTAAGGATATCCTGCTGCAATTCAAAAAGCTCACCTACCTGGGCGAACTCGGAAACGGATTGCCCACGGCTTTGCGCGATTTTGACATCCTCATCCCGGTGTATCATAAGGATAAACCACTGGCCTTCCTGCTCATGAGCAACCCTAAGGTGGAAAGCTATGAGCCGCTCGAGGATAAGGTCAAGTTCGCACAAACAGTCTCCAATATCATTTCCGTAGCCATCGAAAATAAGCGCCTCTTTAAGAAAGAGGTGCAACAATTGGCATTCAAACGCGAATTGGAACTGGCCGCCCAGGTGCAGAGCATGCTCATCCCCGACAAACTGCCCAACAACGAACAGGTACAGATGGCGGCGATCTATCTGCCGCATCAGAATATCGGTGGCGACTACTACGATTGTCTCGAGCTGAATAATCGCGAAACATTTTTCTGTATCGCCGATATTTCCGGCAAGGGCATCGCGGCCGCCATCCTCATGGCGAATTTTCAGGCGCAGATACGTGAGCTCACCAAGCGCAATCCCCCCACAGTGGAGGAATACATGCAGGAACTGAACAAAGGCGTACTCATGAGCACAAAAGGGGAAAAGTTCATCACCCTGTTCCTCGCGAAATACGACCGCACCACCGGTGTGCTCAAATATGTGAACTCAGGACATAACCCGCCGATCCTGGTCGACAGCAAAGGATATAAGGTACTCGACCGCGGTACTACCATCCTGGGCATGTTCGATGCGCTGCCTTCTGTGAAAATGGGCCAGATCGTACTCACCGAAGAAACTGTAGTGGTCTGCTATACCGATGGCCTCACCGACGTTGTGAATGAACACAGTCAGGTATTCCCGCTCGATGAACTCACGGCACTGATACGCAAACTCTACCGCGAGCCGGTGGAAGCCATCAATAAAAAGATCATCAACGAGATCATGCACTTCAAAGGGCACGATGGCGAGATCAGCGATGATATCACGGTGCTTACCGTGAAGATGCTGCCGGGGAAATAACCTTATGTATGCGTAAGTTCAGGATGCCTGCGCGCATGCAGGTCCAGATTCACCAGTATGGCCATGAAAAAGAAGAAATTCGTGCCGATCTTATCGGCCTCGATCAGATCACTCAGCGCAATATTGATGATAATGGTGATCAGGGAAAGCGTCAGTGCCATCACCAGATGTTTGTGCGCACGATCGCTATACAGTGTGTATAACCGCTGACCCAGATACATCAGGTATACCAGTAATATCACCCAGATCACCGTGCCCGGAAATCCCTGCTCTACGGTCACCTGCAGGTAATAATTGTGCACCGTGGAACGCTCCGGATTGCGGCTGATATAGGTCTCGAATTTATTTACCGTGTATTCCTTGTAATTAAAATAGAACTGCCCCGGACCGAATCCCAGATAAGGCTTGTCCTCGATCATGTGGATCGCCGCTACCCATCGGTAAATACGCTCGGCACTGGATACATCTTCCAGCGACATGGTTGATTCCATGTGGTCAGAGAAATTGCTGTGGTAGATCGTTTTGGTGTAATCAGGGGCGTAATCCAGATAGCGGTTGTTGTGCAACATCGATACCGTAAAAATGATGACACCGATCACGGCCATGATCGTGGCGGGCATCAGCCAGTTGCGCCGAATGATAAAAAAGGCTAGACCGGCGCCGGCTACACTCAGCCAGCTGGAACGGGTATACGAAAAATAGATACCGGCCAACAGCACGGCTATCCCCACGCGAATGAGCATTCGCTCCCACGTGTTTTGCGGATACCAGCGATAGGCAATGAACGTGAACGGAAGCACGAGGGCCAGGAATACCGCATAGTTCACGTGGTTGCGGAACCAGGGCACCATGGTCTTGTTCACTTCACTGAAGGCAAAGTTGTATCCCGCATGATTGATCAGCGTATATATCGTAAGCAGGAATGTAGGAACGAACAACAACCAGAATACCTTTTTAAAGGTCTTCAGGTCACGTACCACCAAACCGCCCATACAATACCAGGTAGTGATATACCAGGTCTTGGCCAGCATGTACTTCAGGGAGATCACAATGTCGGCAGAATACAATGTCGTGAAAAGCAACCAGCCGAAATGCACATATAGGATGATACTCAGCGGATGCAGATAAAAGTCACGGTCAAAGTCATCCCGCTTCAAAAAAATAAAGAACACGAAGGTGAACATGAATATGATCATCATCGGTTCGGTGGGTAAAGTGGTGCTTAATCCCGATTCAGCATAATATTCGATCGAGAAGGGGGTCGCCAGTACCAGTAACCAGAATATGACCTTGTAATTCACGATCATCTGGTAAGCGAACAGGAATGCTGCCGGAACAGTAAAGAAAAGTGGTTCCTCCAGGATGAATCCGGCAAATAAAGAAGCTATCGCCAGAACGGTGGCGGTCCAGTAAACAGAGATCTCTACAGGTTTTGTGGCCTGTGCATTAAGCATCCTGCAGCCTGTTTTTGATCTTTTTGTAGTTCTCGGTGATCACCGCCAGTAAGATCATGAATACGAAAGTACCCAGCGTGATACCAATAACGATGATCGAACGAACGGGCTTATCCTTGCGCAGGGCAGGGTAGGCAGCTTCAGTGATGTGAACCGTGGAAAAATCAGTATTCACGGCCGTCTGGTTTTGCTCCAGCAGTTTGCGGTTGGTATTCAGGTCTTCAACAGCTGACTCAAGACGCTCATCCAGAACGAGCAGCTTTTCCGGCGATGCGCCGGCTTTGCGCAATTGGGCTATGCTGTCAGTAAGCGTGCTCACATAAGCCTCTTTCTTGACCACCTGATCCTGAAAGGTTTTTACTACCATGCGCTTGTCGCGCAGTAATAATTCCTTATTGTGCTTGTCGATGGTCTCTACGATATGATTCGCGATCTCCATGGCCAGCATTTTATCCTGGTCCCAAACAGAGACCTCGATTGCGCCGTATTCTGTTTCAATGGCTTTGTAGTTCTTCAGGAATTCCTTCTTCACATTATACCGCGCAAATTCTTTGGTGGAGTCTATGCCGTAATGCTCCATCAGCTTAAAGTGGTTGATCACATAATCAACCAGGCTGCTGGTATACGCAAGGGTCAGGATCCTGTCCACATCACTCGCAGAACCGAAATAATCGATCTCGATCTCACCGGCGATCTGGCTGTACAGCACCTGACGATCGGTCATGATCGGGTTGGAAGGGTAAAAGGTGACAGACGATTTGTAATAGTTCGGCATGAAGAACCAGGTCACGACACAGGCCAGAAGGGCCACTACGATCGTGGTGATGATGATAGCCTTTTTCCACTTGAAAATGATCTGCAATAACCTGATCAGGTCGTTCCGTTGCTCCATGTTGGCATTTTAGCCTGCAAAGGTAGGAAAATTAGCCTAAGCCCCCGCCCGCCGCGTAACCGCATCCCGCAGGGAACCGAGCATGTGCTTCAGTTCCTGTGGCTGTATCAGGCCTGAGGGTACCGACAATAGTGCGCCGCACACCATGCCCGTAAGCAATTGGAATCCCCAGCCGAGGGGCAGCAACAGACAGCCGAAGTTGATACCCGTTACCAGCACAAGAAATACCAGGGATCGAAGCCAGATCTGCCTGCTCATGGCATCGGGAAACAACTGACCGGCTATGAAGATATGCGCCATCAGTATCAGCACCTG
>DAIMYJ010000065.1:0-6469 GCA_036734545.1 Chitinophagales bacterium | reverse complement strand
AACAGAAAGGCAATGCCGGCACCGGCGCTGAAGATCAGCGTGAGGGTATATCCTAACCGCAATAATGGTGCAATAGGCTCCCGATCCTCCAGCATACGCGCAAACATGGGCATCAGCAGCCCCGCAAACAAAAATCCGAGTATGCTCAGCGCATCCAGCAACCGGAATGCCGAGGCATACACCCCTGCCTGATAATCACCCTGGTCGCCCAGCATGCGCTCCAGCATGACACCGTCGGTGCGGTAATAGGCGGTCATCAGAAAACCCAGCAAGGCGTACGGAAAACTGCTCCGGAATATCTGCACCATCAGTGCGCGGTCAAACTGCATGCGAATAGCGATCCGCCGACTGCCCAGTATGATAAAGGCCACCAGAATGCCTATAGCATACCCGGCGATCTGGATCTGTATGAACAACGGAATACTGATCTCCCAGCCGGTCACATTCGTCCATAATACCAATCCGCACAGAATAGAGGTGATGCCTTTGTCCAACACCGATAGTATGGCATCTGTACGGAACAGATGCAGGGCATTCACGTTGCTGCGCAGAAAACTATAGAACGACAACCCGATCTGCATCAGCGCCAGTTGCCCTAAGATCTGCAGCGAAGCCGCATCGAAAGCAACCCCCACAGCCGCTATAAATAAGAGCAGGGTATACACAATACCCAGCAATACTTTGAGGACCAGCGTGGTGAATAATTGCGACCCCAGCTTCTCCGGCGCCCGGGCGATCAAACGGTTGTTGTAATTGTTGATGCCAAAGTCCAGGATCACCTGGAACAGATACGAGAAGTTGAACAGCGCAAAATATACCCCATACACCTCAGGCCCCAGCGCGTTCTGCACCCCGCGGTCAACGCCCAGTATCCAGAAGGGCTTGATCAGCAGGTTCAGCAACAGCAGGAAACTGATGTTGGCAATAAAATTTTTGCGCATTTTTTTGTTGGCGTGCTAAAAATAGGTATTATTGCTTCAAATTCGACGCTAGCGACCCCACTTCTACTCTAAAGACTCGTGTTTCGTCAGACTTCTACGCTTTTACTGTTTATTGGCAAAACCCAACTCGTATAACATGCTTATAGCTGTTAATACCCGTTTCCTTATTAAGGATAAACTGGAAGGCATAGGATGGTTCACCTACGAAACCATGAAGCGCCTCACACGCGAACATCCCGAACACCGGTTCCTGTTCCTGTTCGACAGGGAGCCTGACCCGGAGTTCCTGTTCTCCGATAATATCACACCGGTAAGGGTATGGCCACCGGCCCGACACCCCTATCTCTGGAAGTATTGGTTCGATCAGGCACTGCCACGCGTGTTCCGTAAATATAAACCGGACCTGTTCATCTCTACCGACGGATTCCTGTCGCTCAACACCCATATCCCCACACTCCTCGTGATCCACGACCTGGGCTTTGAACACTACCCGGAACATACACCCGGCATCGTGAGCAAATATTATCGGAAATTCACCCCGATCTATGCGCGTAAAGCAACTCGCATCGTTACGGTCTCGGAATTCTCCAAGCGGGATATCATCCAGCAGTATCACATCGATCCGGAGAAGATCGACGTGGCCTACAATGGTGCTCATGAACAGTATGTGCCGCTGCCGGAAACAGAAAAAAAGCAGGTGCTGCAGCAATACACGAACGGTAAACCCTACTTCCTGTACGTGGGCTCGGTACACCCCCGTAAGAATGTGCAAAATCTCCTGTTGGCCTATGATGCCCTCCGCAGGGAAAATACCTGCGATCATAAACTGCTCATCGTAGGCCGCATGGCATGGAAAACGGAGGAAACACGTCAGGTGTATGAGAATATGCAGTTCAAACAGGACGTTGTGTTCGCCGGCCACCTCCAGCTCGAAGAGCTTACCAGGGTAATGGCCTCTGCTGATGCTTTTGTTTATCCCAGTTTATTTGAAGGCTTTGGCATCCCGGTAGTGGAAGCCCGCTACTGCGGCGTGCCGGTGATCACCTCCAACCAGAGCAGTCTGCCCGAAGTAGGCGGACCCAACGCGATCTATTTCGATCCGCAACAACCGGAGGCCATTACAGCCGCGATGCAGCAATTCTTAGCAGAGCGCACGGTGCGCATTGAGCGCGCTCAGGCCGATGCTCAGGTGCGTTCCTTGTTCAATTGGGATGCATCCGCAGAAAATATCTATCGCGCTATGATGTCGATGCGTAATACCACTGAAAGGCCTGCAGTCATAGCACACAGGGCTTAAGTATTACCATATCACAACATTGTACCGTACTTTCGTAGACAAATGTCTTCGGGTATGTTCAAAGGATTTTTATTTGCAGTGGCATGCACTTCTGCACTGTGTGCCGGCGCTCAGCAGGTGAATGATGGAAAAGAGATACGGCGGTTTGCTCCTGCCGGCGTGGTGCATATGCAGCAGATCACCAACGACCTCGCACCGGTATTCTATTCTCTCGAAATGCCGGCACCCGGCTCAGGCTCCTACCGGAGATATCTGATCGACCTGAAGGATTCACTCTATGCCGGAAGAACATTTCCCGGCTACACCACCTCCGCAAAAACAACCACTGATATCACCCCGCCCGAAGTACTCGTAGAGTGGGAGGGTAACATCATGACCTCCTTCGTGCCCAACGATAACGACCTGGCCATCAGCAACGACGGCTATATCGTTTCGGTGATGAACTCCAATATTTACATGTACGATAGTCTCGGCACCTTCCTGTTCACGACCTCCCTCCAGGCATTTGCTGATACACTGGGTATCCCCGATTCAAAATTCGATCCCAAAGTGATGTACGACCCGCGTGCCGATAAATTCGTGCTGCTCTACCTCGCAGGCTTCGACCCGGAAAATACGAACGTGATCATCGCATTCTCTCAGACCTCCGATCCTCTCGGCGCCTGGAACCTGTATGCGCTGCCGGGCAATCCGAAGGACAACGACCGCTGGACAGATTTCCCGATGTTCGCACTCACCGAAACGGAATTGTTCCTCACCATCAACCTCATCATCCCCGATGAACCCTGGCAGACCGGTTTTTCTGAAACACTGATCTGGCAGATGAGCCTGGATAAAGGTTATGCAGGCGACACACTCGATGCCGTTTTTCACGATAGCATTTTCTTCGCCGGAAAACCCCTGCGCAACCTCAACCCCGTTAAAGGCGGATCCACTACATATGGTCCGGACATGTACTTCCTGTCGAACCGCAACTTCGATGTATCCAACGACACCATTTTCATAGTACGCATAACCGGCACACTCGATGATCCCTCAACGGAGGTGACCGTCGATTTTGCCCGCAGCAATATTCCCTACGGTGTGCCACCACAGGCACGGCAATACACCACCAATATTTTCGATACGAACGACGGCCGTGTACTCGGCAGCTTTTACGAGAACGGCCAGATACAATTCGTATCCAATACCCTCGATCCGGCCACCGGCTTTTGCGGTATATATCACGGCGTGATCAGCAACCTCGATGGCGACTATACGATCGAAGCGAATATTATCGGTGATGACACCCTCGACCTCGGCTATCCGAATATATCTTACACCGGAAAATTCCCCGGCGATGACCAGTCCATCATCACCTTCGATCACACCGCACCTACGGTGTTTGCCGGCGTCAGCGGCGTGTTCTATAACTGGGGCGGCTATTCCGATCTGGTGAATATTCATACCGGCGATACCTGGGTGAACGTACTCTCAGGCGGATATGAGCGCTGGGGGGATTACACCGGCTCACAACGTAAATACAATCAACCCGGTGTGGTGTGGATGAGCGGAACGTTCGGCAAATACATCGATGCTTTCCCCTTCACCCTCCGCAACAATGCCACCTGGATCGCCAGCCTGCGCAGCACAGTGGAACCCGCAGTTTCGGTGCAGAACACAACACCGGCATCCATGCAGATCTATCCCAACCCCGCTCCGGCTTATTTCCGCACGGAGATACAACTGGAAGAAGGCGGTGTTATCGATTTCTACCTCTTCGATGCGCAGGGACGCCAGGTGAATTATCTGCTGCGCGCTGAAGCGAAAGCCGGGAACAATGTGTTTCAATTCAACACGGCCGCTCTGCCCGCCGGTAATTATTATCTGCAGGTGCAGTTGAATGGCTCGCTGCTGGATACGCAGCCGGTAGTAAAAATGTGATACATCGGTAAGCCCCTGCCTATGCAGTGCGCCCGTAACACCGGGCCGCACCCGTATTTTCGTAATTTTGTAGCGATGGCCCGTAACAGAAAGAAGATCCATACACAGGTATTGATCGAATCCGTTGCCAACAGCGGTTCGGCATTCGGAAAGGTGGAAGGAAAAGTAGTGTTCACCGAAGGCGTAGTGCCGGGTGATGTGGTGGATATTCAGGTGGCGCGCAAGCGCAATGGCTATGATACCGGATATGTGACGCAATTTCACAGCTACAGCAAGCTGCGCGTAGAACCCTTTTGTTCGCATTTCGACATCTGCGGCGGATGCACGTGGCAGAATGTGGAGTACGACACACAACTGCAGTTCAAGCAACAACTCGTTGAGGATGCATTCCGCCTGCTGAAGCGCACCCCGGGATTTCCCGAAACACTGCCTATCATCGCCTCCCCGTACGATCGCTATTACCGCAATAAAATGGAATACACGTTCACCTCCGGTGCTTACGTGCATGATGCGAATTTTGATAAGGCTAATCCCCCGGCCCGTAAACCCGGCTGCGGATTTCATGTGAAAGGACAGTTCGCTCACGTCTTCGATATCGAACGCTGCTATCTGCAGGCATCCCTCTCCAATGAGATACGCCTGTCAGTAAAGGCGTATGCACTCATGCATGAACTGCCGTTCTATAACCTGCGCGACCACAGCGGATACATGCGCAACCTCATCATCCGCAATACTTCCCTCGGTCACCTCATGGTGATCATGGTGGTGGCACAGGACAGGCCTGATTGGCTGCAGCCACTGATGGAGCACATTCAGCAAACATTTCCGGAGATCACCTCCCTCTATTATTGCGTCAACACCAAGAAGAACGATATCATTTATGATATCGATGTCAACCTGTTCTCGGGAGAACCCTATATGATCGAAGAGATCGAAGGCGTACGATACCAACTCGGACCGCGTGCTTTCTTCCAGACCAATACCGAACAGGCGCGCAACCTGTACCGAAAAACACTCGAACTGGCCAACCTGAAACCGGATGACGAGGTGTATGACCTCTATACCGGCCTCGGCAGTATCGCCCTGCTGGCTGCCAAACATTGCAAAAAAGTGGTGGGCGTCGAATTAGTGGAAGCGGCCATCGAAGACGCCAATCGCAATGCGGTGCTCAACGGTATCACCAACTGCGCGTTCTATGCCGGCGATATGGCAAAGATCTTCACCGATGAATTCATCGCCCGTAACGGCCGGGCCAATGTGGTCATTACCGACCCGCCACGTGCAGGTATGCACAAAGATGTTTGTGAACAGATCCTGAAACTCGCCCCCGAAAAGATCGTGTATGTGTCCTGCAACCCCGTTACCCAGGCCCGCGATATCCAGCTCCTCATCAACGATTACGCCGTCACCACCCTCCAGCCCTTCGACCAGTTCCCCCAAACTTACCACGTAGAGAACATCGCCCTCCTCGAACGACGGTATTGAGTATCAATGTCAGTTCCGGTCTGCCGCTGCCGATGGTCATAGGGACCGGGCAGCTGCCTTGTCCTGCCTTAAGGATCAGGTAGGTACAAAAAAAAGAATGCTGCACGCTCCTCATCGCACAGCATTCATAAGGGGTATGTTGCCTAACCAATAACCTGTAAAAGGTTGAAACAAAGATATACAACCCCTGACGGAATTTGCAAATAAATTAACAAAAATTTCTAAAACTTATTGAAATCCAAATATTTTTGATATAGATTTGACGATTATCTAATTACCCACAAGGCCTATGGCAGAAAATTACGAAATTGATAAAGTCGACATCCAGATCCTCCATCTGCTGATGCAGGACGCCATGATGCCCTTTACAGAGATCGCCCAAAAGATCGGCGTATCCCCCGGAACCATCCATGTCCGTATGAAGAAGATGGATGCCATGGGACTGATAAAGTCCTCACACCTCATGGTGAACCCCCAGAAGCTGGGATATGGTATCACCGCTTTCCTGGGTGTGTATCTCGACAAGAGTTCCATGTACGACAAAGTGGTAAAAGAACTGGAGAAGATCGACGAGATCGTCGACTGTCATTATATGACCGGTACCTACAGTATGTTCATCAAGATCATCTGCCGCGATACCAACCACCTCAAAAAGATCCTCCACGACCAGATCCAGCCCATCACCGGCATCGACCGCACAGAAACCTTCATCTCCCTCGAAGAATCCTTCAGCCGCCCAATGAAGATCGAGATCAACGGCAAATAAACCAACACGAGACCCATTCACCCACTCACCCACTCACCCATTCACCCACTCACCCAC
>DAIMYJ010000064.1:0-18174 GCA_036734545.1 Chitinophagales bacterium | reverse complement strand
AAAGAAACCAAAGCAGAGAAGAAGCAGTAAGGTTGAAGGTTAAGAGTTGAAGGTTGTGGGTTGGATGCCAGGGTTAATATGCACCTGTGCTTCTCCATGCCCACTTTCCGGCATTCATTTCTCATTCCTCATCCCTCATTGATCTGCTCATAAAATTGGTATCAAGTAGCGAGTCCCGATAGCTATCGGGAGGGTATCGAGACAAATGCAAGCGCAATTTTTTCGTCCTGACCTAACCGGTCAGGTGATCTGATATATTACCCACTCACCACTCACCACTCACCACTCACCCATTGTCATCTTCCTATCATAAATAGCCATCAGTCATCAGACTGAACCGGCAATGGGCGTTCTATGTGCAAAATCCAACCCCCGGCTTATGGAATGACAGGTACGATTGCATCACTCTTTTAAATCCACTGTTATGACCAGACCTGAAAACTATCTCGAATCAACGATCAATGACATCGTTTTCGAAGGCCGCAACAAAACCTATGGCGCCTACTACCTGCGCACACATGAGAACGCCTACATGCTGCGCGCATTGGGCATAGGCCTGGCGCTGGTAGGCCTGATGGCATTATGGATGTTGCGCGAACGTGCTGCTGCGACGGATGAGCCGGTAATTACGATCATTTCCAAGGTGACAGAGGTGACCGTGCCTAAGCTACCTGAGTTGCCCAAGGTGCAGACCACGCAGCCTGAGCCGCCTGCTGCACAACAAAGCCAGGCGCAGCCGGAAGTGCAATACACAGAGATGCGCGTAGTGAGCAACACCACGCCCGTGACGGCTTCACCTACCACCATTCAGGATCTGAAGGACCGCATCATCAGTACCCGTACGAATGACCTTCCCCCGGGAATAAAAGGCAGTATGCTCCCTGCCGGCAACACCGGTGGTAACCCGAATACCGGATCCACAGGCACCATTCATGAGTTCTCTGAAGTGACCCCTGAGTTCATTGGCGGATTCGCAGCTATGCAGATCTATATCGCAGAGCACGTGGATTATCCATCTATTGCACGTTCTCAGGGCGTAGAGGGTATCGTATATGTAAGCATGGTGATCAATGCCGATGGTTCCGTGAGCGATGTAAAGGTGATACGCGGTATCGGTTTCGGATGTGATGAAGCTGCGGCTGAAGTGGTGGCATCCATGCCTAAATGGAAACCCGGTATGCAAAACAAACAAAATGTGCGTGTGCGCACGACCATACCGATCAACTTCATGTTAGAAGACTGACCGGATATCCGGAATACCATATTTGCGCATAACTGCTTTGTGTGGTTATGCGCTTTTTTGTGTGTTGTGTTACTTATTCGTGAATGCCGAGTTTTCGGCAGGCGGCTTCGCTGGCTTTTTGCTCAGCGCGTTTCTTGGAGTAGTCTACATCCTCGGCAATGAGTTCGCCGTTGAACATCAGGCCCATCTTGTAGAGGCGTTTGCCTTTTTGTTCGTGCTCTTCCAATAATTCAAATCGGATCTCATGACCATTTTTTTGTGACCACTCGATGATCTTACTTTTGAAATTCACGACGAGGCTTTCGAGTTCGTCGATCTCATAGTGTGGGATCAGGATCTTATGCAGGAAAAAATGCGCGGCACGCTCATACCCGGCATCCATGTAAATGGCGCCCACCAAGGCTTCCAGGGCATTGCCGAGTACGTTGCTCTTGGTGAGGTCGGTACCGCCCTTGCGCACCTGCATCAGTTCTCCGATGCCGATCTTCATGGCCACGCGGTTGAGTTGTTCGCGGCTCACGATCTTACTGCGCATCTCGGTGAGAAAGCCCTCCGTGCGGAATGGATATTTCTTAAACAAAAAATCAGCGATCACCAGATCGATCACGGCATCGCCCAATAATTCGAGTCGCTCATTATTAGCGTGCACTGAATTGTGAATGGAACTGTGTTGGAAGGCGAGCTTAAAGATCGCGTGGTTGACAGGCACATGTCCGGTCATACTTTTTAACTTCCGGCAGAATACGGTCTCTGAGCCGAGATAGCAATTATAGAATTTTCGGAAGGCCGGCAGCAAGCAGAAGGTTACTCAACTTTTTTAAAGATGACAGAGGCATTATGCCCGCCGAAGCCGAACGTGTTGCTCAGCACTGCAGTGAGTGTGCGGTTTTGTGCCGTATTGAAGGTCAGATTGAGTCGAGTATCAAATACAGGATCATCCGTAAAGTGGTTGATGGTAGGTGGGATGATACCGTTGCGCAGGGCCATGATACTGGCGATCGCCTCAATGGCGCCTGCTGCACCGAGCAAATGCCCGGTCATGGATTTAGTGGAGCTGATGTTGATGGTATAGGCATGCTCGCCAAATACCGCCTGAATGGCTTTGATCTCCTGCGGGTCGCCGATGGGTGTTGAGGTACCGTGCACATTCACATACTGAATGTCGGTTGCCTGCATACCTGCATCGCGGAGTGCATCCTTCATAACCAGCTGAGCGCCTAGACCGTCGGGATGCGGAGCCGTCATGTGGTAAGCGTCTGCACTCATGCCACCGCCGCAGTATTCGGCATAGATGGTGGCGCCCCGGCGAACAGCGTGTTCGTATTCTTCGAGGATAAGCGCACCGGCGCCTTCACCGAGAACGAAACCGTCGCGGTCAACGTCGAATGGCCTGGAGGCTGTTTTAGGATCATCGTTGCGCTCACTCAGTGCTTTCATGGCGTTGAAACCGCCAACACCGGGAGCAGTAACGGCTGCTTCTGAACCGCCGGCCACGATCATGTCGGCGCGGCCCATGCGAATACAGTCAGCAGCAATGATCAGAGAATGTGTGGAAGATGCGCAGGCAGAAACCGTCGCAAAGTTCACCCCTCTGAATCCGTAACGGATGGAGATCATCCCCGCAGCGATGTCGCTGATCATTTTGGGAATGAAGAAAGGATTGAACTTCGGCGTACCGTCGCCCTTCGCAAAATAAGATACTTCCTCTTCGAAAGTTTTCAGTCCGCCGATACCGCTGGCCCAGATCACCCCAACGCGATCAACATCCACCGCAGCAGCGTCGATGCGCGCATCCTTCACCGCTTCCTCTACCGCAGCCATGGCATAATGCAGGAAAGGGTCCATACGACGGACCTCCTTCTTATCAATGACAGTGGTGGGATCGAAGTTCTTGACTTCGCAGGCGAAGCGGGTTTTGAAGTTGGTAGCGTCAAAACGGGTGATGAAATCAGCACCGCTCCTGCCGGCTACCAACCCCTCCCAATACTCAGGCACAGAGTTGCCAATAGGGGTCAACGCTCCTAATCCGGTTACTACAACTCTTCTCAAGGCCATGAGACGGATCTGAAATTACTTTACGTGTTCTTCCAGGTAAGATATTGCGTCACCCACAGTGGTGATGCCTTCAGCCTGTTCGTCAGGAATAGAAATGTTGAATTCTTTTTCGAATTCCATGATCAGTTCAACAGTATCCAGTGAATCAGCACCCAAATCGTTGGTAAAGCTGGCTTCAGGAACTACTTCGCTTTCATCAACACCAAGCTTGTCAATGATGATCTTTTTTACTTTTTCTGCGATTTCAGACATTGTTTGTAGGTTTTAATGCCACCCCCAGCCCGGAGGCGATGCGGAGTGGTTGTTTAAAAATAAAGTGCAAAGATAAAGGTACAGGGGGCGAATGTGCAAATGCAGCGGGACATAATCCCGCCCCTTCTTACCTTTGGCCTCTGATGGCCCGCAGGAAACTGAAGATAGCCCCCGATTTCAACTTCCTACTCATAGGCCTGGCCACCCCCCTGCAGGACTACCGGCTGGCCTGGTGGGTGAACCGCACGCTGCATAAGGATCTGGCGCGGGTCGACGACCTCATTATCACTGACCCGGATAGCCGGAAACAGACCAGTTTTTCACGGTTCGACTACCGTGAAGACCTTACCAGAACAGTGTTTCACCTCCTCCAGAACCGCCAGGGCAGTGTATGTGTGCTCCCCGAGGTTAGGGAGGTGGACTTCCTGCTGCTGATCAAGGGCGACTACTACCGGTCCCGCCTGAACGCCATGGCCAGAAAGCTGCGCTCCATTGAACAAATGCAGGCCGTGGCCATTATAGACCCGGAACAACTCCGTAACCGCAATAACCTTATTATTGATACCCCTGCAACGGATATTTGATGAACTTTGCCCCCTGAAGGCATACAAGAACATATGAAAAGAGGACATAACAAGACGAAGATCATTGCCACCCTGGGCCCCGTAAGTAGTAACATGACCATGATCAAACGGCTTATCCATGCCGGTGTTGACGTGTTCAGGCTCAATTTCAGCCACGGATCACATGAAGTGCACAAGCAAACCATAGACCTGATCAAGCAGGCCAATCGTGAACTCAATACCCACGTGAGCATCCTGGCCGACCTGCAAGGCCCTAAGATCCGCCTGGGAGAGGTGCTCCCGCTTACGGTATTGAAGGAAGGCGACACCTTTACTTTCACCACCCACCCGGGGATAGGCACCAACCAGATGGCCTATATCACCTATCCGAACTTCCCGAAAGATGTCAAAGCCGGTGAAACCGTGCTGATCGACGACGGCAGGATAGAACTGAAAGTGATCGAAACCAACCGCAAAGACACGGTTGTTACCCAGGTTGTATTTGGCGGCCCCATCTCCTCCAAAAAAGGCGTGAACCTCCCCGATACGCAGGTTTCCATACCCTCTCTTACCGAAAAAGACCATGCCGACCTCATGTTTGCGCTGCAGGAAGGCGCCAACTGGATCGCGCTGTCGTTCGTGCGTAAGGCAGAGGATATCATCCACCTGAAAAATATCATCCGCCACCATGGCTACCATGCCCGCGTGATCGCCAAGATCGAGAAGCCGGAGGCGCTGAAAAATATTGATGCCATCATTGATGCCACCGATGCGGTGATGGTTGCCCGCGGCGACCTCGGTGTGGAGATGCCCGTAGAGATCGTGCCCTTCACCCAAAAAGAATTATGCCGCAAGTGCCTCGCCAATGCAACACCGGTGATCATCGCCACCCAGATGATGGAAAGCATGATCGAAAATCCGCATCCTACACGCGCTGAAGTGACCGACGTAGCCAACGCGGTTCTCGATGGTGCCGACTGCGTGATGCTGAGTGCCGAAACTGCAGCCGGTAAATATCCGGAAATGGTGATCAAGACCATGGTGCGCATTATCGAACAGGCAGAAAAAGATCCGAAGATCTACGACAGGAAGAACGTACCGGATAAACGTTCAAAAACGTATCTGAGCGACGCTATTTGTTTCAACGCCGCCAATATGGCCGGTGATGTGCACGCTGCCGCCATCATGGGTATGACCAAATCAGGATATACCGCATTCATGGTTTCCAGCTGCCGTCCCAAAGCACCGGTGTACATCTTTACCAATAATCCGGAGGTCGTGAATATCCTGAACCTGCTGTGGGGCGTGGAGGCTTTTTACTACGATGGTATGAAAGGTACCAATAACACCTTCCGCGAAGTGCAGCAACATCTGGTAGAGATCGGCCGACTGAAAAGAGGTGATGTTGTTATTAACCTCGGCACCATGCCGGTGAAAGAAATGGCGAGGACGAATACCTTGAAAATTTCGCAGATATTATAAGTGATCTGTTAATGTGCCTGCACATTAGCAAATCAGCACATCAGCATATTACCATGTGGCAACATAAAGACGATCAACTCTACAAGGCATTCACCTTCAAAGATTTTTCTGAGGCGTTTGCATTTATGACACGGGTGGCACTGCTGGCCGAACAGCATCAGCATCATCCCTACTGGACGAATGTGTGGAACAAGGTGGAGATCTACCTGACCACCCATGATGCAGGGAATGTGGTGACCGACAAGGATCACGCACTGGCGTCAGCCATCGACCGTCTGGTGTGAAGCGTTAAGACCCTGCGCATCCCCATACTTTTCTGTTAATTTGCAGTGTATGAAGTACGATCCTGCAACGCAATCGCATCTGCTCGCACTTACCGCGAAACTCCTCAAGGCCGGCGATACCCTGCCGCATGACCGCGACACGGTAAGAGATACGGTGGATGACCTGAAACAGGTACTGCATTTCCACGACTGGAAATATTACGTAGATGCGTCGCCCGTGATCCGCGATGCGGATTATGATGCACTATTTAAGCGTCTCGAAAAGCTGGAAAAAGAATTTCCCGAGTTCCTGACGCCTGATTCACCCACACAGCGCGTTGCCCGTACACTCACCGAGGAATTTCCTACCGTTACCCACTCCGTGCCCATGTTGAGCCTGGAGAACAGCTATGACGAGGATGACCTGAATACATTCGACAAGCGGATCAAGGAACTCACGGGACAGGATCATATCACCTATTGTGTGGAGCCGAAATTTGACGGCAGTTCCATCGCGGTGATCTATGAAGACGATATGCTGGTGCGCGCTGCCACACGCGGCGACGGTCTGCAGGGTGAAGAGATCACCACCAACGCACGCCGCATGCGTACCCTGCCCATCAAAGCTGAGTTCTCTAAGTACGGCATCAGAAAGGTGGAGATACGCGGTGAGGTGGTCATCCATAAGGAGACCTTTGCACGCATCAATGAAAAACGTGAATCGGAAGGGCTGCAGATCCTGCAAAATCCGCGGAACTCCGCAGCCGGTGCACTGCGGGTGAAAGATTCCGAAGAGGTCGTGCGCAGGGGACTGGAAGCATTCATGTATCACGTAGCCTACGCTGAAGATGCGAATGGCAACCCGATACTGGGAAATACACTGAAATACCATTCAGACAATATCGATATGCTCGGCAAGCTGGGTTTCAAGGTGCCGAAGGAAGAGAAGAAAACCTGTGATACCATTGCAGAGGTGCATCGTTTCATTCAGGGGTGGGAAGAGAAGCGGGATGATTATGCCTATGAGATCGACGGTATGGTGATCAAACTGGATGATATTGCCCGTCAACAGGAATGCGGCGCTACTGCACACCATCCGCGCTGGGCGATAGCTTTCAAATTCAAGGCACGCGAACAGGAGACTGAACTGCTGGATGTCGAATATCAGGTGGGCCGCACCGGCGCCATCACACCGGTGGCGAAAGTGAGAACGGTATATATCGGTGGCGTGAATGTGTCGTCCATCTCACTGCACAATGAAGACATCATCAACGAAAAGGATATTCATCTGCATGACATTGTCGTGGTGCAGCGGGCTGGGGATGTGATACCCTACATTGACCGTGTGGTGTTTGCCAAGCGCGATGCACATAAGGTCAAAAAGATACATTTCCCGAAAAATTGTCCGTCCTGCCACACCCCCATCGTAAAACCCGAAGGCGAGGCGGTATACCGGTGCATGAACTCCGAGTGCCCCGCTCAGGCCGAAGAACGCCTCATCCATTTTGTGAGCAAGGATGCCATGGATATCGACGGTTTCGGAAGGGAAACGGTGAGCGAATTCTATAACCGGCAACTGATCAAAACCATACCTGATATCTACCGACTGAAGGAGGCGGATATCACCGGACTGGAAGGCTGGAAGGAAAAAAGTATCCGCAAACTGCTCGACGGTATAGAAACCAGCAGGCAGCAACCGCTGTGGCGGCTGGTGAACGGCCTGGGTATTCGCCATATCGGCACTCAGACAGCCAAAGACCTGGTAAAGGGCATCGGGCACCTGCAAGAGCTGTTCGACTGGGATGCCGAGCGATTCCAGTCGGTAGAAGGCATAGGCCCCAAGGTGGCAGCCAGTTTGCAGCAGTTCTTCAGCAACCCCGGCAATGTGGCGATGCTGAAGGAACTGGAGGAGCTGGGCCTGAATATGGAAAATGAAAAGGCCACCCCGGCCTCCGCCAAACTGGCCAACAAGACCTTCCTGTTCACCGGCACCCTCAGCCGATTCACGCGCGACGAGGCCAAGGAGTTGGTGGAATCCAACGGTGGCAAGCTGTTGAGTGGGGTGTCGAAGAATCTGGACTACCTGGTGGCAGGGGAGTCGGCAGGCTCCAAGCTCGATAAGGCCAAGTCCCTGGGAACGGTGCAGATCATCGACGAGGATGCCTTCCTGGCCATGATCCGGTCCTAAATGGGCAGATCCGGTCATTGGGCGGTAAATCCCGCTTTCGGAGCCCTGAAATGCAGGATTTGGCACCCGAAGCGCCGCAGATGACCACTTTTTTTGGAATTATCCACAAACCGCCCTATATTTGCACTCCATTTTAAAAAGTAAGACGAACAACAATGGCACATCATAAGGCCGCTCAGAAGTCCATCCGCCAGTCGGAAAAACGCAACGCTGCGAATCGTTATTATGGCAAAACCACCCGTAATGCCATCCGTAAACTCCGTGCCCTGACCGATCAGGCTGCGGCTGACAAGATGTTACCGGAGGTGGTGAGCATGATCGACAAACTGGCTAAGCGCAACGTCATCCACAAGAACAAAGCAGCTAACCTGAAGTCTTCTCTGATGAAGAAGACAGCAGTGAAGTAATTGCTGAACGCATATTTTTTTTTGCCCGGTTACTATGTAACCGGGTTTTTTTATTTTTGGAACAGGGAGGTGCAGAATGATGTGTGATGGAACCGATATCGAACTATACCCTGAAATCCCTCGCTGAGGAAGATCGTCCACGCGAAAAACTACTCGCCAAAGGACGCCAAAGTTTAAGCAACGCAGAACTGATCGCCATCCTGATCGGCAGCGGCAATGCCCGGGAAACGGCTGTCGAACTGGCAGCACGCGTGTTGACGCATTACCGCAACGACCTGCATACCCTGGGCAAACTGCAGGTGAACGATCTCACGCAGTTCAGCGGCATCGGCACGGCCAAGGCCATCAGCATCATCGCAGCCCTGGAACTCGGACGACGGCGCAATCTGTTCGAAGCCGAACAAAAAGTGGTCATCCGCTCCAGTACCGACATCTTTGAACACCTGCAGCCCTTGCTGGGCGACCTTCAGCATGAAGAGTTTTGGGTCATCTATCTGAATAAGGGCAATCGTGTGATCGACAAGGAGCGGGTGAGCGCCGGCGGTGTGGCGGGAACGGTGGTGGATGTGAAGATCATTCTTAAACAGGCGTTGCAGAAACTGGCATCGGGGATCATCCTGGCACACAACCATCCCAGCGGTAATATGCAGCCGAGCGATGCCGATATCTCCGTTACCCGCAAGCTGAAGGAAGCTGCCAAGCTGATGGAGATCCATATTCTGGATCATCTGATCGTGGGTGATAGTGCATACTACAGTTTTGCCGATAACGGATTGTTGTGATCTGATCACGGCACTCTGCAATGTTTTAACCGAATACATATGGAGGCCGGTATGTTTGCGATACCGCTTACCTTTACGGCATGGATCCCGAATACCGCAAGGCGTATTGGCTGTATCACCTCTGTGTGTTTCTGTGGGGCTTTACCGCAGTATTCGGACGCATCATCGATCTTACCGAAACGGTTCTGGTATGGTACCGCATGGGTATCACGGCGGTGATCCTGTTATGCCTGCCGGCGCTGTGGCGCACCATACGGAATATGGACAAGCGCACCTTCTGGCAGCTGGTTGGGGTAGGGGTGATCGTGACGGCGCACTGGCTCACGTTTTACGGTTCCATCAAAGCATCGAATATCTCTGTAGCACTTACCTGTCTGGCCACTACCTCCTTTTTTGTTTCTGTTTTGGAGCCGTTGTTTTTCGGCAGAAAATTCATCTGGCATGAATTGCTGCTGGCCGTGCTGGTGATCCCAGCCATGTATCTCATTTTCCGGTTCAGCGGTGATTACCGCACAGGCATCATACTCGGGTTGCTATCCACCCTCTTCGCGACCATATTCTCTCTGTTCAATAAAAAAATGATCAGCAGGACAAAACCGCTCAATATCACTTTCGTGGAGATCGCCACCGGATTTGTTCTGTTGAGCCTGCTCATGCCGGTATATCTTTCATTTACGGAGCAGGTAGACCTCACGCCCTCAACGGTGGATGTGATCAACCTGATCCTGTTTGCCGGATTGTGCACGGTGGTGCCGTTCACCCTGTCGCTGTATTGCATGCGCCATATTTCTGTGTTCACAGCGTCCATCACGCTGAATCTGGAGCCCGTGTATGGCATAGCCATGGCTATCGTATTCTTTAATGAGAATGCCCATCTGGAACCGCAGTTTTATTTGGGTACGCTGATGCTCCTCGCCGTGGTGTTCATCAATCCCTTCATCCAGCGGCGCTTTGGCGATAAAGCCGCTCCGCCGGTCACGATCGGCGAGTAGATGGATGAACCGGTATTTTTTGGTAGATTCGTATAGTATTATTCTTCAATGCCCGCCCGAATTAAACCGATCACTTCGTCACCTCAGATCGCCACCGATTTTGAGTTGTTCTTTCGCATGTCGGCGGATATCATGCTCGTGGCAGCATTGGATGGGACCATACTCGATTTCAATAATGCCATCACCCGGATCAGCGGTTATTCAAGAGACGAGTTATTTGAGTTAAAGGGCGGTTGGGATATCGTATTGCCTGAAGACCTGCCGCATGCCATGGAACAGGTCAGGCTGTTGCGTGAAGGCAAGCGCGAATTGATCAATTATGAGTTACGCATCCGGACATCCTCAGGGGATATCCGCACGCTTTCCTACGATGCATCCGTGAATCAGATCACGGGACATATTTACGCGATCGGTCGACATGCGACCACCCTGCGGAGGCATGCACAAACGGCCGACGAAACAGAGGCGCGGCTGCAGTTCTTTTTTGATAATGCCCTCGATGGGATGACGATCATCGTGGATGGTCATTATCAGCTGGTCAACAAGGCATTTCTGCGCATTCTCGGGGCTGAGCATGTGGGGCAGATCATCGGGAAGCATTTTCTGGATTTCGTTGATCCCGCCTATAAAGAAAAGGTGAACAGCATTGTTGAAACCAATTCTGAAGAGCTGTACACCTCGCGTATCATCCGCCTGGATAACGGACTCTCACGGAACGTGGAGGTTACCGGAAAAACCCTCCAGCATCTGGATCAGAAGGTGCGCATATCGGTCGTGCGCGACCTGGATGAGCGCAGGCGCATGCAGGAAAAGGTGAAGGAAAGTGAAGCGCGTTTCACGGCTGTATTCCAAAATGCATCATTGGGTATCATCCTCACCGATAAGTCAGGCAAGATACTCGAAGCCAATTACACTTTATTGCAGCGACTCGGGTATACACTCGATGAATTCAAGGACCGCTCCATCTTTTCACTCATGGAGAAAGAAGAACAGCTGTCCACCAAAGCGTACTTCAAGCAATTGTTGTCCGGTGAGGTAAATACTATTTTCTGTGAACGCCGCTGGCTGCGCAAGAACAACACGGCCACCTGGTCAAAGATGACCTGCAACCTGATGCATGGTGCAGATGGTAAACAGCTGATACTTTCCATCGTGGAGGATATCGACATGCAAAAGCGCAATGAGCAGGCATTGGTGGAGAGCGAGGAGAAGTTCAGAGCCATATATGAAAGTTCTCCCATGGGTATCGTCATCACCTCCGAACCGGGTATGATCCACGATGTGAACGAAGCATTTACCGAAATGCTCGGATTCTCTGAAGCGGCGCTGCATGGAAAGAACATTCTGGAAGTGACCCACCCGGCAGATAGTGTGCACGCCGAAGAGCAACTGCAGCGTATCTACAGCGGCGAAGTGGAGCATTACAGTATAGAAAAGCGCTTCATGCGCAGGGATGGCACCAGTTTCTGGGCGCGCGAAGTGATGTCGAGCCTCTTTCATGTGGGTGATGCGATGTATACCGTGGCCATCATCGAAAATATCGACGCCAAAAAGCGCGCGGAAGAGGCGCTGGAACAAAAGAACATCGAGCTTACACATACCAACCAGGAACTTGAACATTTTGCCTACGTGGCCTCGCATGACCTGCAGGAACCGCTGCGTACCATTACCAGTTTCATTCAGATACTGGAACGGCGATACAAGGACAGGCTCGATGAAGAAGCGCTGCAGTTCATGGGCTTTATTGTAGACGGCGCCAAGCGGATGCAAACACTTATCCATGACCTGCTGGAGTACAGCCGCATCAACAGGTTCAATACCGGATTTGAGAAGGTGGACCTCAACGATGTGTTCAGCACCGTAAGTCGTGTGTTAAAGGATAAGATCGAAACGCATGATGCACTGATCATGGCCGAACATCTTCCTGAAGTGTACGGCAACCGCGTGCAGCTTACGCAGGTGTTCCAGAACCTGGTAGACAATGCCATTAAATTCAAGGCGAAGAAACGCAAACCGGAAGTGACAGTTTCCGTGATCGACCGTAAGGACAAATGGGAGCTGATATTCAGCGACAACGGTATCGGTATCAGTCAGGAATATTTTCAGCGCATTTTCGTGATCTTCCAGCGCCTGCATACCGTGGAAGAATATTCCGGCACGGGCATCGGTCTCGCCATCTGCCGCAAGATCATCGAACGCCACGGCGGCGAGATATGGGTAGAATCCAAACCCGGCAAAGGCTCTGCTTTCCACTTTACCCTTAGTAAAAAGATAAGCGGGTAGTTCACTTAATGGAGTATCTCTCCGGTTGTGCTGTTGAGGGTTGAGAGTTGTAGGTTGTAGGTTGCAAGTTGAAGGTTGAAGGTTGCAGGTTTCTGCCAACTGAATTGCTAATTTCATATCATTGGTTCCTGGCACACGATTGAGCAATTACCTACACAAATACATTCCTCACCACTCACCACTCACCACTCACTACTCACTACTCACCACTCACCACTCACCACTCACCCACTCACCCACTCACCCATTAATAAGCCGGACACACCAACGGATCCCTCTTCTGGGGTGATCCGAAAATATAGGCCGCGGCGATCTCGAGTCCGCCGAGGTTATTGCTCGCCGTGCGCAGCCTGCTGATATTGATATCATAGCTCAGCGAGAATGTCAATTTATCGATCTGTGCACCACCCACCAGCCATAGGGCATCATTGTAGCGGTACCATGCGCCTGCGAACAAGGCGCTGGAACTGCCGTCCTGCCCCATCGGCACGGAAAAATTACTGCCGGCGATCACTTCCAGCGCTTTCTTTTGCGTGCTTACATAGATCTGCGGCTGCACGGTAGCGATACCGTTCACTGCAAAGAATCCGCCTGCTGTGGCGGTATAGCGAACACCTACCTGGTTCGTACTGCCGAAAAAAGATTCGGTCGGCTCATTGATATGGGTGGCAGATACACCAAAGGTGTATCGTTCGCCTTCGTACGGAATAATGGAGAGTAATGCACCCACCCCCACATCTGCATAATCCAGCTGTTCGGTGAGTCCGGTTTCATTATTGCTGATGTTCGGGTCAAAGGTGTAATCGTTCCATTGACTGTCGAAGATCAGCTTGCTCAGGTCGAAGGATTTTTGCACGAATCCGCCCTGCAGCCCCACGGCAAAGCGCACAGCGTCCTTTTCGGTGTATCCGATATGATAGGCGGTGTTGAGATATACTTTATTGGTCGTAAGCAAACCGTCGCCGGCCTGATCATTCAGGGCCACTAATCCGATACCGAAGCGATTCACTGATTTCTTTGGCTGTATGGCGGCGTCAACATAAGTGGAGAACGTGCGATAGGGAACGGTAACACTGCCCCACTGATCGCGATAGTTGCCGCCCACGCGCACACTGCCGTCAAAATTGCCGGTCTGCGCAGGATTGGTGAGCATAGGTGCGGCAAAGAACTGCGAGAAATGCACATCCTGCCCGCGCATCAGCATCGGCCAGAAAAGCATCGCTATGAACAGCTGTTTTCTCATCGCAATAACGTTACATTGCCTTTCAGATCAAAAGTGTTGCCGTCGGCGAAGTTGCCCTGCAAAACATACACATATACTTCCATCTCCTGCTCCCTGCCACGGTAGCTGCCGTCCCAGCCGATGCGCGGATCATCTGTTTGGAATACGAGTTCACCCCAGCGGTTGAACACCAGGAATTGCATATCGGCAAAACCGAAACCCTTTACGATCAAAATGTCATTTACGCCATCACCATTCGGTGTAAAGGCATTGGGCACACCAACTGCGCCGGATGCTTCCACGATCACCTGCCGGCAATAAATATCACTGCATCCGTTGCTGTTGGTCGCTGTCAGACATACCGTATAGGTGCCCAATTCTGTATAGATATGCTGACCGTTCACGTCGGTTGACGTTCCGCCATCTCCGAAATCCCAGAGATAGGTGACAGCATTGGTACTCAGATTCGTGAATTCCACCAGCGTGTTCATGATCACTCTTTCCGGATAATCATCGAAATACGCTTCCGGTAAACCATCGATCACCACGATCTGTGAAACCGTATCGGGGATACCGCAATTGACCGTGATCAGTGATACCGTATAGGTGCCCGGCTCAGTATATACATGCGATGTGTCCTGACCGCTGCCGGTTGTGCCGTCGCCGAACAGCCAGATGTAATCATCCCCTTCCGTGAAATTGGAGGAGAAGGTGGCTTCAATCGGCAGGCAGCCCACTGCGGTGTACTCAAATCCGGAATTGAATTCGTAGAGATAATTGATGGTCAATTCAAAAGTGTCCAGACCGTTGCAACTAGTCGGGTCTTCCACGATCAGTGTTATGGTGTATGCACCGGGATCATAGTAAACATGTTCCGGGTTTTGTTCGGTAGAGGTGGTGCCATCGCCAAAATCCCAGGTAAAGGTGGCCGAAGGCAGAAAGGTGCCTAATGTATTCAGTGTTACCACCAGACTGTCGCAGTCTTCATCATACAGTGCATCGAAAGTAGCATCAATGCTGTCGGTCAGCAC
This sequence comes from Chitinophagales bacterium, assembly GCA_036734545.1. Classification (GTDB taxonomy): domain Bacteria; phylum Bacteroidota; class Bacteroidia; order Chitinophagales; family BACL12; genus UBA7236. Next base: position 3,411 of record DAIMYJ010000064.1, on the reverse strand, counting down.
TTCCACCGTGAGATAGGCTGTATCGGCGATGTTGCATGTAGTGGAGTCGATCACCACCAGCATCACTTCATAGGTGCCGGGATCCACATAGGTGTGGGAGGGTTCGAAGCTGTAATTGAGCGGACTGCCATCGCCGAAGTCCCAGATATAATCTTCGGCATCAGCGCTGGTGTTGATGAAGTTCACATCAAATGGCGCGCAGCCGATGAACGATGGATCGGCCACAGCCGCAGCATAAACACCGGCCACGTTCATATTGATCTTCGCGACACCGAGGTTGCACAATGCACTGCCATTCACTTCGCTCCACGCACCTGCCGTGGTGGGGAAGTCATCCAGTCCCCAGCAACCGGCACACACGGCCTGATAAATAGCACCCTCTTTATCGAAGCGACTGGTGCCGCCGTCTACGTGTTCAGGACTGCTCGGCCCGCCAAAGTAGCTGGCGAACAACAGGTCGATCGCGTCTTTGCTGACGACGAAGAAATAAAAATCATTTCCGTCAGTAGTTGTCTGCAGGGCATCGGCAGTAATGGTCATGCCCGTGGTAAACCCGGTGGCAACATTGTAACCCGTATTTACTGTACCGCCCCAGCCGGAGACGTATACATTTTCGCAGTCATCCACTAAAAATGCGGAAGGCGAAATATTCACGGCAGAACCACCGCTGCCAAATCGTGTGGAATAAATAACGGCGCTGAGATCGGGTTCGAGTTTGGTAATGAACTGTCTGCCGTTGGTTTCTTCATATACACCGGCGGTAACGGTCCAGGTGCCGCGTGTCTGTCCGGTGATATACACATTATCGGCGTCGTCGGTCTCAACAAAATATACCTGATCGTAATTATTGGTGCCCGCAAAGGTGCAGGCGATCAGCGAGGAGCCGTCTGCTGCAATGCGCGCTACCCAGCCATCCGTAACACCGCCGGAATAAGTGTTGTCCCACACGCCTGCGGTGACCGGAAAATCGCTGCTCGCCGTGCCGCCACCTACGATCAGTTCGTTGAGGCTGTTGAGCTTCATGGAATAGGCGCCGTCTTCCTGATCGCCGCCGATATAAGAACTCCAGGTGAGCGTGCTCAGTGTGCTGTTGAACTTGAATACCACGCCTTCCTGATCGCCACTCAAAGCGGGTTGGAATACGCCGGGTGTAGTGGGGAAGTCATCACTGGTGGTGCTGCTGGCCACATAAATATTCTCTGATGCATCGAGGATCACTTCACCGCGTACAAAATCACCGTAGTTGTATTGCGTGGTGAAACCGGAGGCGAGGTTCATGCCGTCGTTATCCGTTCCGCCGATATAAGTGGATGCGAGCAGTGTCGTTCCGTCAGCACTCAACTTGGCCACATATATATCAATACCGGAGTTGAAGCTGATGATACCGTCAACAACGGCAAAGGTGCCGCCGTTGAAACTGTTGTCGTAGGCGCCGGGGGTGATCGGAAAATCCGCACTGCCGGTGGTGCCGTAGATCACGAGTGCACTGCCGGAGGTGGCCATCAGACTGTGCGGTAACTCTGAACTGTTGCCACCCAGATAGGTGCTGTAGATCAGGTCTGTGCCATCCGGCGTGAATTTCGAAATGCCGATATCGGTGGTGCCACCCTGATACGTCGTGGTGTAAGCACCAACGGTGGTCGGATATCCCGAGCCGAAAACAATGCCGCCGCCATACAGATTGCCATCGTCGTCATAGGTGGCCGTGTAACCCCAGTTATCAGCCGAACTGCCGGAATAAGAGCCGAAGACCAGCTCGGGGTCGATGATGAGTTCTATGTTCTTATTGTAGCCGCGGGGAAGATCGAAATACACCTGATTACCATCTACCACATAATGACATTCCACGGGCACGATCTGTCCCTGTATCTTCTGATAGGCATAAGGACGCATTTCGCGCAGAGTATCCACGGCAGTCACGATCAACAATTGTCCCTGTTCGTTCAGCAGCACTTCGGCGCCTGCATAAAACAGTTGAATGTCGGCAGGATCTGCACCGGGTTCCAGAATGAGATCATATTTGATGTTGGTGCCGGAGCTGTACACGTGCAGGTCGATATCCGGATACAGCGCATGATAGGTGATGTCAGTATATCCATAGGCCTTCGTGCCCCAGTGTTGCGGATCATTGCCTAACAGATAATTGTAATATTCCCGTGAGCGTCCGTTTTGTGTCACCTGCACCTCATCGCGCGCACCCAGGAATTGCAACTGATAGGTGTGACGTTGAATATATATAGGATCCGCCGGTTGTTGTGATGGTCCCTTGTGGGCATGCAGGGCGGATCGCAGATGATCGACATCCACAAGGTCAAAGGTGAACGCGTGCTTTTCTAGATACACTTTTTGCCCGCCGGTCTCAGCAGAAAATAACACCTGCTCCGGCCACTGGTTTTTGTTCTCGATATATTTTACGGGCTGTGCATGCGGCACCTTCACCTGCTGGGCAGAGGCCAGGGTGTATGCCGACAATAATGCCGGAAGGAGGAGCGTACTAATGGTCAATCTCGGTTTCACGACCTGATCGAATGTGGGGTGGCGGAGACACCAACCCACACTAAAACTACGAAAAAAAGAGGGATGGCGCTGCTTCTGCGGCATATTAACACCGTTTGCGGCCTGGAATGGCCCCGTTTTACCCGAAAATGACAGAGTGATGTAGATGGATTTAATTATCATTGTTCAAACAACCGTTATGCAACTACACATTTGGTGCATGGCCGTGCTCCTATCCGCAGGCACCGCAACACAGGCACAGGAAGTGCGCACTTTGGAGGAAGGGCAGCAGCCTGCCACCGCCACCATGCAGCAAATGGAATGGCTCACCGGTTACTGGGAAGGCAGCGGATTCGGCGGCGATTGTATTGAGGTCTGGACGCCCGCAGCAGACAATGCCATGCAGGGCATTTTTCGTTTTGTGATGAACGACACGCTGGTATTCACCGAGTATATGCACGTGTTCGCTCACGATAATACACTCTCCATCAAACTCAAACATTTCAGCCGCGATCTGTCGGGATGGGAAGAGCAGGCCGAGTGGACCACCTTTCCGCTCGTAGCCATCGAAGGGCAGACCGCCTATTTCAACGGCCTTACCTATGCGCGCACGGGCAATACGCTGATCATCAAACTGCTGCTCTACGAAGGCGATCGCGAATACGAAGAGGAATTCCGTTTCGAGAAGAAAACATTATAAGGGGGAAATGACCGGCGCGTGGTCGCGGCATTCTCCATCAAAACCCCTGCCCGGTAGCGAGGACATTGACAGCCGCTGCACGGCATTGTTTCGGTCGCCCCTACGGGGCTTGAAAAATTATCGTTTCCTAATCATTTTTCTACAGATCGGTCGCCCCTATGGGGCTTGGATTATTCACGCATCGCATTTTTTTCTACGATAATGTCGCCCCTATG
>DAIMYJ010000063.1:0-18603 GCA_036734545.1 Chitinophagales bacterium | reverse complement strand
ATAGCCATCTTAGATAAGGCGATCAGGTTTGGATCCTGAAAGGCGAGCAGGCTGATGAAGATACTCATGGTAAATCCTATCCCTGCCAGTATTCCTGCGCCCGTCAGTTGTTTCCAGCGCACCTCTTCCGGAAGAGTTGCCCATTTCAATTTCACAGCCAACCAGGTGAAGAGGAGGATACCTATAGGTTTTCCGGCCACAAGCCCAAAAAAGACGCCCAATGTATGTGGCTGAATAAAGCCTTGGAGGATACCTGCATCCAAAACGATCGCGGTATTAGCGAGTGCAAACAACGGTAAAATGCCGAATGCCACCGGCACATGCAGGGCATGTTGCACTTTGTAACTGGGAGAAGAAGTTCCTCCATCGCGGAAGGGAATGGCAAATGCCAGCAACACGCCTGTGATCGTGGCATGCACTCCGCTTTGGAGCATGCAATACCACATGACCAGACCGGGAATGATATAAATGAACACTCTCCTGAATCCCAATCGATTGAGAAGGATCAGGAAGGCGAAAATGCCTAAAGCTGCAAACAGGTAAGTGGTATTCAACTCCTGTGAATAGAAGATGGCGATGATGATGATTGCGCCAAGGTCGTCCATGATCGCCAGCGCCGTAAGAAAGACTTTTAATGCCAAAGGCACTCCCCTGCCGGCCAGTGACAAGATGCCTAGTGCAAAGGCGATGTCTGTGGCCATGGGTATTCCAAAACCCGCGATGTTGCCGGTGGAGGCGTTAAATCCCACATATACCAGTGCCGGCACGATCATTCCGCCGAGAGCGCCAAAAATCGGAAATACCGCTTTTCCCGGCTCCTTTAATTCGCCCACATAGATCTCTCTTTCGATCTCGAGGCCTACCAACAGGAAGAATACGGCCATCAACAGATCATTGATCCAATGGGTGAGGCTATGTCCGGCGATATCGATATGCCAAAAATGGAGATAGGACTCCCCTGCTCCGCTATTTGCCATCAGCATGGAAAGCAGCGCACAGGCGATCAGGATGAGCCCTCCGGCCCGTTCGCTCTGAAAGAAATCCCGAAAGAGTTTTGTTGCTTGCATGCGCTAATATAAAAAAGGATGACCAAGTATCCGTGAATCGACTGCCACACAAAAAAAATGGCCGCCCCTTGCGGAGCGACCATTTGTATGTGAAGGTTAAGAGTGACCTTATTTCACAATGCTGAGTTGTTTAGTGAATTCCTGACCTGCAACAACCACGCGAACGATATACATGCCGGCTGAAGTTGCTTCAGGCAATGTAATGGTTTCGTTCACTGTGCCATTAGCGATCGTCATATTACCACTGTAGATCTGCTCACCGAGCATATTCAGCACGGCAACCTGTGCATTGGTTTCTGTTGAATTCAGTTCCATACTGAGGTTGAAATCACCGGCGCTCGGGTTAGGATATACTTCGAACAGTGCGGAAGCGGCAGCCACCGGTTCATCTTCACGACAGGCAGAAACTGCTAAAGTTGCCGTATTACGGGTACAACCGGCTGCAGTTGTTATGCTGCAGTAATAAACACCTGCAGTAGTCGGGAAATACAGGTAACCTGTTGCGCCTGGGATTGCACCATCATCCTTATACCACTGCCAGCTATAGGTAGCGTCATAACTCGCCTTCAGTTTCACGGTAGTACAGAGGCTGGTACCATTGGGTGCGAAGATATTGGCATTAGGTCCGGGGTTCACGGCCAGGAAAGATTCTGTAGAAACAGCGAAGCATCCGCCAGGAACATTCACCTGTACCTGATAATAGGCCGGTTTATTGGTTGCATAAGTGGAATTGGTAGCGCCGGTAATGATATTACCGTTCTTGAACCACTGATAGGTATAACCTACACCCGTGTTAGCTGAGAAAGTGAAAAAGTTCGGCTTACAGGTAGAAGCACCAACAGCGGGTGTAACAGTTGCGGTAACTACACCTTCGTCGTATTCTCCGTTACAATCGTTATCGAGTCCGTCACAGATCTCTGTAGCGCCCGGGTAAACGGTGCTTTGTGTATCATCGCAATCAGAAGGATCGACAGAATAGCCGGGAGCCAGTGCGCAGGCAAATACGGTAACTGCGCCATTGCCGAAACCATCACCATCAGCGTCTTCAAAGAACACGCTCAAACCGGTCACACCCGGATCGGCATCATCGGTAAGGGCATCGCAATCATCATCAATACCATTACAGATCTCTGTTGCTGAGGGGTTCACGGCAGCATCGGCGTCGTTACAATCAAGGTTGTTACCAACGTAACCTCCAGGAGCGATACCATCGCAAGTATTAGTGGTTACAGAAGGATCACCATAGGTATCTCCGTCGGCATCTGCGAACCAGGTAGCGAATAACGCGGTATTCGATACGCTCAGGTTATAAGTTCCCTGATTGGTGCTGAATCCTTCAGCAACAATGTAGTAGGTAGTGCCTGCGGATACTGTATAGTTGATAGAGGAAAGCAAGCCGGCACATGAAGGGCCGTTGTCGTCATTAGAGGCCAAAATAGTACCAGCTGCATTTAAAATATGCAAATAGGTATCTGTTAAAGTTCCTCCACCGGCACAGGTATTTACATTGAGGGTTCCGTTACAGGTAGGCACAACACGGTAATATACGTCAGGTGAGGACTGGCCGATATTATTGGTAAAACAGTTAGAAGACAGGTTATTGCCTGCTGCAGTATAAGGGAGCGCACCAATGATGATGGGATTCGCTAAAACATCCCCCAGCGGTGAGGCTCCCACAGTAACCATACAGGAACCGGTATAATTAAATAATCCGGATGTTGTACAGGTTGTTTTCAGTCGGTAATACCGTGTAGAAACCAATACAGGGGTGGTATAGCTGGTTGTAGTTGCTCCCGCACCGCCCACGACGTTTGCCCATGTATCAGCCACACCGTTATCATCTGATTCTTCCCACTGGTATGCAATGCCTGTTCCGCCAGTAACACCTGAAGCTGATATCACTACCCCTGTGACAGCACCTGCGCAGATGGAAGCTGATGCAGGAACAGTGCCCGCAGCCGGTGTTCCTGCACAAGGACCGGACGGTGTAAACGTATACTGACGTCCGGAAGTCGGGAGCACCGAATTGATCACCTCTGCCCCAGTTGTATAATTGGTATTGGTAGAAGTGTTCACTGCGTTAAAGTCTCCCAAAGCAGAACAAAGTCCTACAGATGAACTGGCTAAACCTCCCATGGTTCCATACACGAACTGGATGGTGTTGGTTGTTTCATTCAGCCAAAGCTGATAGGTCTTATCCGGTGTACCGCCGCAGCAGTTCACCAGGTTCCATTGCACCACCAATCGCCTGTTAGGTGCAGCACCTGTGAGTCTATACTTTACGGTTCCACCCGTGCCGGTATGCTGGTCATCCCACCAGGCGGCGATCTTCGGATTATACAATCCGGAATTCAATGAATTTGTCCATGCTGTTGCTACAGCGGTTGCACCTAGTGAGGTCAAGCCGTTCGTGCTGGAGCTGAACTGAGTGTAATTCACACCATTGAAATTGAATGTGAATCCGATAGAAGTCACCGGTGAGGCCACGTCGTCACCGGAAATTCCAAAAGTGGTCGCCGTTGTCATATCCACCAGCGTCACTCCGGTAGTCGTTGAAAAGGAATATGCGCTTACCTGAGCATACATGGCCATTCCTGCCATGATTGCACCGGCAAGCACCAAACCGCGCTTCATAACACAGGGTAGATGTGTAATAAACATAAGAAGGTGTTTAAATTATGAAATAAAGAAAACTGAGTCGCTTACTCTCAGGCACTATAAAATTAAAAATATGTTAATAGGTGTACCCTGAAATCACCCCTTCAGGTAAGGAAATAAAACAATCATGCGCGAAGCTGGCCTTCAGGTTTGAAATCCTGAATATTGAGCAAGTGGTTGCAAAAAGCGTATTCTTTCTCCTGATTAGAGCCAATGATGATGATCCGGCCCTGTTGATGTTCATGGATGAGGTTGAGGTACCAATCCACGCCTTTGACATCGAGGTTGGTGGTAGGCTCGTCGAGGATCAGCAGTTCGGAAACACTGCAAACGGCAAGTACGAGCTTAACGCGTTGCCGCATACCGGAGGAAAATTGGCGGATCTGTTTGTGTCGGTGATCCTTAAGTCCTGAGCGTTCCACTACCCCTTCGTGTCCTGCCGGGTCGGCCCAGGCCTTGAATCCGGCGTGAAAACGGAGCATCTCATCCAGTGTCAGGTCATCCAGGACATCCAGATAGGGTGCGGCATAGTTCCCATGCCGGTAAACGGATTCTGTTGGGATGGGTTGCTGTATGGTGTAGGTAAGGTTGCCGGTGGTGGGAGTTAGTTGTCCGGCCAGGATACGCAATAAAGTAGATTTTCCGCTCCCGTTAGGTCCGATCACGGCCGTGGCGGTATCTGCGGTAAAAGTATGCTGCACATTACGAAAGATCCACTCGTAATTGAAACGCTTGGAGATATCGTGTACCGTCAGGATCATTCGTTGATATGCCGGAAGCCTTTCATGACACCTTCCTTGGAGTTGCGAATGAAGGTAACGATGTTGTCGCGCTCGGCGGATGCCGGTAATTCTGCTTCAATGAATTGGAGCGCTTTGGTCACGTTGTATCCGCGTACAAAAAGGAGTCGGTATATTTCCTGAATATGCTGAATTGTTTCTGCCGTAAATCCTCTTCGGCGCAAGCCTACAGAATTAACGCCGATATAGCTCAGCGGTTCGCGGCCTGCCTTAACGAAGGGAGGTACATCTTTACGCACCAAAGAGCCACCTGCAATAAATGCGTGTGCACCGATCTTAATGAATTGCTGCACGGCCACCAGACCTTCCAGGATCGCCCAGTCACCCACCTCGATATGTCCGGCCAGGTTCACAGAGTTAGCCAGGATCACATTGTTGCCGATCACGCAATCATGGGCAACATGCGAATAAGCCATCAGCAGGCAATTGCTGCCGATCACGGTCCTGAAGGCGTACTTTGTACCTCTGTTCACCGTCACGCATTCACGGATAGTGGTATTATCGCCGATCACCACTTCGGTATCCTCACCCTTGTATTTCAGGTCTTGCGGCACACCGGAGACCACGGCGCCTGGGAATATGCGGCAATTCTTACCGATTCGGGCACCGGGCATAATGTTGGCATTTGGCCCGATCCAGGATCCCTCCCCTATCACCACATTCTTCCCGATGGAAGCAAACGGTTCGATCACGACATTATCGGCGATCTGAGCCTGGGGATGTACATACGCTAATGGCTGATTCATGCTTAAACGCTTCGCTTGACAACTTGTGCTGTTAATTCACCTTCTGTTACAATATGATTGCCAACATAAGCGGTGGCTTTCATTTCACATATACCCCTGCGGATCGGGGCCATCAACTCCATCTTCAGCAACAGGGTGTCACCGGGTAATACCTTGCGCTTGAATTTTACTTTATCGATCTTCAAAAAATACGTGTCGTAATTCTCCGGATCGGGCACTTTGCTCAACACAAAGATACCGCCGGTTTGTGCCAGTGCCTCGATCTGCAGCACGCCGGGGAACACCGGATTATTGGGGAAGTGTCCCTGGAAGAATGTTTCATTGAAGGTGAGGTTCTTTAATCCTACGATGTGATTCTCTCCCATCTCAATGATCTTATCGACCAGCAGGAAAGGATATCGGTGGGGAAGCATCTTATAGATGCGATTGATATCCATGAGCGGCTCTGAGTTGGGATCATACTGCGGTCCCACGAGTTGTTGACGACGCAGTTTATGATACGCCTTCAATTTTTTGGCAAATGCCACATTGGAGGGATGTCCCGGACGTGTGGCGATCACTTTTCCGCGTATCGGACGTCCGGCCAAGGCCAGGTCGCCTACCACATCCAGCAATTTATGTCTGGCAGGCTCATTGCTCCAGTGTAATTCCAGATTGTTGAGGATACCTTCTTTTTTCACACTCACGGTATCCTTGTTGAACATCTTCTTCAGTTTCTCCATTTCATCGCCGGACACTTCTTTGTCGACAATGACGATGGCATTATTCAGGTCACCACCTTTGATGAGGTTGTTCTCATACAACATCTCCAGTTCGTGCAGGAAACAGAACGTTCTGCTGTCGGCGATCTGACCTTTGAAATCCATGATGTGATCCAGGGTGGCATGCTGCTTACCGAGAACCTTGGAATCAAAATCGATCATCACGGTCACCTGATAATCATCCGCCGGCATGGCCGTCATTTCGGTTTTGCGCGTTGCGTCCTTAAAATTCAGGTTCTCACCGATCACGATGTATTCGCGCTCGGCATCCTGCTGCTCGGCGCCAACGGATTCGAGTGCTTTGATGAACTCTCGGGATGAACCGTCCATGATAGGCGTTTCCGGACCGTTGAGGTCGATCAGTACATTGTCAATACCCAGGCCTACCAATGCGGCTAATGTATGTTCTACCGTGGCGACACTGGCGCTGTTCTTAGTAAGAGTGGTTCCTCTGGCGGTATCTGTCACCAGGTCGGCATCCGCCTCGATCACGGGTTCTCCGGGCAGGTCAGTGCGGCGAAATTTATAGCCGTGGTTCACCGGTGCCGGGTGAAAAGTCATCTGAACATCTTTTCCTGTATGCAATCCCACACCTGAAACGGTGACTGATTGCCTGATGGTATGCTGGTATTCTTTGTTCATAGCTATTGCTTTTTCACACTGCGGTATAAAAAAGCCGATTATTTATTTTTCTAAGTTGCGGATCTTTTCTTCGAGTTGACGAATGCGTTCCATCATATCCGGCAGCTTGCGGAAAATGACCTGACTGCGCATGCTGGCGCTATAATCAAATGCCGGTGAACCGGTGAGTGACTGATCCGGTTCGGCGATGGACTTGGAAACGCCGGATTGCGCATTGATGCGCGTGCCGTCGGCAATGGTCAGATGCCCAACGATGCCTACCTGTCCGCCGATAATACAATTACGACCGATCTTGGTGGACCCGGAGATGCCGGTTTGTGCGGCGATGACCGTGTTCTCGCCGATCTCCACATTATGGGCGATCTGGATCAGGTTGTCGAGTTTGGCGCCCTTGCGGATGATGGTGCTGCCCATGGTGGCCCTGTCGATGGTGGTATTGGCGCCAATCTCCACCGAATCTTCGATCACCACATTACCCGTTTGCGCCACCTTCTTGTAGGTACCATCTGCCTGCGGAGCAAAGCCGAAGCCGTCGCTGCCTATGACCGTGCCGGAGCCGATAATGCAATTATCGCCCACCACACAATTATCGAGGATCACCACGCCCGGGTATATGCGGGAGCCGCGGCCTATTCTTACGTTCTTGCCGATGAAAACGCGGGCGTCTATGTATGAAGTGTCGCCGATGACCACGTCCTCACCCACAACAGAAAAATGGCCGATATGCACGTTTTTGCCCAAGGTAGCCGTGGCGTGCACGAAGCTGGAGGACTCAACGGCATTGCCGGCACCCGACTGCCCGTTCGTCACTACCTGATACTGGTCAAGGACCTTGGCAATGGCGGTGTAGGCATCTTTCACACGGATCAGGGTGGCCTTGACCGGCTGGTCGAAGGTCTGGTCGGCATTCACGATGAGCACGGAAGCGCCTGTGGTATAAGCGTATGGGAGATATTTGGGATTAGCGAGAAAGCACACATCCCCTTCCTGGCCTTCTTCGATCCGGGCGGGTTTGCGAACTTTTACCGCGGGATCCCCTTCCAGGGTCCCCTGTAAAAAATCACACAGATCACGCGCGGTAAACTCCATCCGGTCAGGTTTCTTTCGGGTAGCAAATATAGTGCTTTACGACCGTTCCCGCTAATGCCGCCAGGTTCAGGTTATCGCTGGCGCTGGCCACATCCAGGAGGCGTCCGTTGCGGAATTTGATGTTGATGGTGTTGGCATCGAGGTTATAGGCGCTGTTGGTGGTCACATCATTGAAAACAAAATACTGGAGGTCGAAGGCGTCGCTGATATGAAAGGCCTTACGCACCCTGTCGGTGACCTCCGTGATGCGCTGGGCGCTGATCGGCTCGCTGTCGAGCTCGATGCGGAACAGGTCGCGGTTGATGATGGACCGGCTCAGATAGGACAATACCTTGTCATCGCTGTGCTGCCACTCTTTAAGTGCCGTATAGACGTCAATATCATCCAATCGTGCATATTTTTCCAGAATGTCGGGCTGCTCCTCGAATTCCCGGGAGGCCACATCTCTGTAGAGGAAGAACTGGAGCGCCGGTGTGGCGAACAGCTGTTGGCCGCTTTTAGCCAGATACCGGGCGCGCTTGAGCGTTTTGATGAGCATCTGCTCGGCGCTGATCACGGTCTTGTGCAGGTATACCTGCCAGTACATCACCCTGCGCGATATGATGAATTTCTCCACCGAATAAATGCCTTTGTGTTCAATGACCAGCTGATCGTTGGCCACATCCATCATTTCAATAAGCCTGTCGTAACCGATCACCCCCTCATGCACCCCGGTGAAATAGCTGTCGCGGGTGAGGTAGTCGAGCCGGTCAACATCGAGTTGCGAGCTTACCAGTTGATGGAGGAACTGTTTGTGATAGTTGCCGGTGAATATCTCAATGGCCAGGGACAGGCGGCCGTTGAATTGTGCATTGAGGCGCTCCATGAAGCGGATGGACACCTCTTCGTGATGCACATTGGTGAGGATGGTCTTTTCGAGGGCGTGGGAAAAGGGGCCGTGGCCGATGTCGTGCAGCAGGATGGCGATGGTGGCAGCTTCCGCTTCCTGCTCGGTGATCTCCTGCCCTTTCGACCGCAACACATGGATGGCTTTGCCCATCAGATGCATGGCACCCAAAGCGTGATTGAAACGGGTGTGCAGCGCACCGGGGTATACCAGGTGACTTAAGCCCAGTTGATGTATACGCCGCAACCGCTGAAACCAGGGGTGTTCTATCAGGTCGAATACGATCTCATAGGGGATGGTAATAAATCCGTGTACGGGATCGTTAATGATCTTTCTTTTGTTCACTTGCCGTGGTTTTGAATCATCCGGGCCGCTGCGACACTTGCTACAGGGATATCGGAGTATCTTTACGCTGAAAACTGCAAAATTAGGGATTTATGAAGAACGGGATCACCATTTTATGGGCTGATGATGAGATAGATATGCTAAAACCGCAGATCATGTTCCTCGAGGAAAAGGGATATGACGTGCTGGCGGTAACCAATGGACTGGATGCCGTTGACCGGTGCATTGACCCTGAGGTGGACCTGATCTTCCTCGATGAGGGCATGCCCGGACTTTCGGGGCTGGAGACCCTGCAGATGATCAAGGAGAAGCGCCCTTCAGTACCGATCGTGATGATCACCAAGAATGAGACAGAGGGTTTGATGGAAGAAGCCATCGGCTCGCAGATCAGCGATTACCTGATCAAGCCGGTGAAATCGCAACAGATCCTGCTGACGCTGAAAAAGCTCATCGACAACAAGCGTTTGGTGACGGAGAAGACCGACAGCAATTATCAAAAGGAATTCCAAAAGATATTCTTTACCCTCCAGGACGCCAGCGACCACAAGCAGTGGTTCGATATTTACAAGAAACTGGTGCATTGGGAGATCGAGCTCGACAAGACCGGAACGGCGGGTATGAAAGAGGTGCTTACCTCACAAAAGGCAGAAGCCAATGTAGAATTCGGGAAATTCATTGATAAGCATTACACGCAATGGATCGCCGGCAAAGGCAATAAACCGGTGATGTCGAACACGTTGCTGGAAGAAAAGGTGTTCCCTTTGCTACAGGACAAAGTGCCGACCTTCCTGATCCTGATCGACAATTTGCGATTTGATCAATGGAAAGTGATCGAACCGCTGATCAGCGAGTCATTCAAACTGCGCACGGAGGATTATTTCTTCAGCATACTGCCCACCGCCACGCAGTATGCGCGGAACGCCATTTTCGCAGGACTGATGCCTGCAGAGATCGAGAAAAGATTGCCTTCGCTGTGGCTGAATGATGAGGATGAAGGCGGCAAGAACATGCATGAATCGGAATTCCTGAAAGACAATATCGTACGGCATAAACTGAACATCCGTTACAGCTACAATAAGATCCTGAATTATGCCGAGGGCAAGCAGCTCGAAGATAATATCCTGAACTTGCTGAATAACGACTTCAACGCCATCGTCTATAATTTCGTGGACATGCTTTCGCATGCCCGCACTGAAATGGAAGTATTGCGCGAGCTCGCCAGTGATGAGACCGCTTATCGCTCACTCACCCGTTCGTGGTTCGACCACTCACCGTTGCTGGATGCCCTGCGGAAACTGGCCGGCAAGAAGGTGCGCATCATTGTGACCACCGATCACGGCACCATGCGTGTTCAGGCGCCGAGCAAGGTGGTGGCCGACAGGAACACGACCACCAATTTGCGTTATAAGAGCGGAAAGAATCTGCAATACAACAAGAAAGATGTGCTGGAAGTGCGCAACCCTGCTGATGCCGGACTGCCCAGGCAGCATGTGAGCAGCACCTTCATTTTTGCCAAGGAAGACGCCTTTTTCGCTTACCCGAATAATTACAATTATTACGTCAATTATTTCAAGAACACGTTTCAGCACGGCGGCATCAGTCTCGAGGAAATGATCGTTCCTTTCGCTGTATTTGAAAGTGCTGTTTAACGAAGAATGTTTGCAGGCGGTTATAAGATAGGCTATTCAATATATATCATTGAATGAATGAAGCTACCCTTCTTCATTTACAACTTATAACTTATAACGAACAACCTACAACTTTCAACCCTCAACCCATAACCGCCTCATTCAGCACATGCACACCTGGACCTATCCACTCCAAGATACCGATGCGATCGCGCGGCAAATAATAGAAGAAGCCGGAGCACAGCGGATCTTTTTATTTATTGGAGAGATGGGTGCCGGCAAGACCACGCTTATAAAAAGTATGTGCCGGGTATGGGGAGTTGAAGAGACCACCTCCTCCCCCACTTTTGCGATCGTGCATACGTATCAGGGAGCCGGACACCGTGTATTTCATTTTGACCTGTTCAGGCTTCGCGATGGGCAGGAATTGCAGGCCATAGGGTTTGAAGAATATCTTGACAGCGGCGCCCCCGTATGCATTGAGTGGCCGGAGCTGGCGATGCCGATGTTAGCGGGGATGCCGTATGTATTGCTCGAACTTACCGCACCCGATGCCCATACACGCACGCTCAGGATGACGATACACACGGATACCACCGGTTGATTTTGTCAATTTGGGCATGCGTTGTATTTTTAGTGCATGAGCGACCCTACCCAGAAGAAGATATTGTCGGAATTAGCTGCAGCAGCAGGTCTGCAAACCCTGGAGAAATATGCGGAGGTAGAGCATAAAAAACAACGCCTCTTTATAGGCATTCCACGCGAAACTGCATTCCAGGAAAATCGGGTGCCCCTCACCCCTGACAGTGTAGAGACCCTTGTGGCTCAGGGACACCGTATCGTGATCGAGACCAAAGCCGGTGAAGGAGCCAGATTCAGTGATAAGGATTATGCCGATGCGGGCGCGCAGGTGATGTACGACCGCAAGCAGGTATTCGAAGCAGATATCATCCTGAAGGTGACACCGCCAACCATGGACGAGATGGAGTTATTCCGTCATGGACAAACGCTGATCTCTCCATTACATCTTCCCACACTCAAGCGCGAAGTGATCCACGACCTGATGAAGAAACAGGTCACGGCGCTGGCATTCGAGTATATCAAAGATGAAAGTAATACTTACGCCTTTGTGCGTTGCATGAGTGAGATCGCCGGTTCGAGTGCGATATTGATCGCCAGTGAATTGCTGGCTGATTCGATACATGGCCGCGGATATCTGCTCGGCGGACTCTCCGGTATTCCGCCTACACAGGTGTTGATCCTGGGTGCCGGTGTGGTGGGTGAATTTGCCACACGTGCGGCGTTAGGTCTGGGCGCTACGGTGAAGATCTACGATAATAACGTGTATAAATTATCGCGTCTGCAAAACAATATCGGCGAACGATTTTATACATCCGTGATCAACAACAGACGACTACTCAATGATATTCGTACTGCAGACGTTGTAGTGGGCGCTATTCATGCGGAGAGCGGCCGTACACCGGTGATCGTTACCGAAGGCATGGTGATGGAAATGAAGCCCGGCAGTGTGATCATTGATGTGAGTATCGATCAGGGTGGATGCATCGAGACCAGCGAGGTGACCACGCATTTGCAACCCACCTTCATCAAACACGATGTGATCCATTACTGTGTGCCCAATATTGCTTCGCGCGTTCCGAGAACGGCCAGTTATGCGATCAGCAACATCTCCAGCAGAACGCTGATGCAGTTCCAGGAGTATGGCGGACTGGATACGCTTATCCGCTCACTGGAAGGCATCCGTCATGGCATTTATATCTACAAGGGTTATCTGACCAATCAGTATCTCGCGCAAAAAATGGAGATCAAATACACCGATATCCAATTGCTGCTGCCGAGTGTGATGTGATACACAGGGTTATCCTGCCGTATGCCGCGCATGTTTCTTTTCGCGGATGAGATGACTGGCCAGAAGAAAACCGAATCCGAGTCCGCCGTACAGCAATTGTAAAAAATGCAACTGCTGGATCATCAGTATCTGCACGAGTATCCATCCCATGGATAAAACGCCCTGTAACCACAACCATCTGGGGGCATATTTTTTACGCTGCCATAATTGTTTGGCCACGATCACCGGCAGTATACCGTTTACGGAAAGCAGAATGAAACCGGGTATGAGAAAGTCACTGAACGGGGTGTGTATCAGCCATTCTGCCGGAAGCTGAAACAGCCGCCCGTCGGGGTATACCAATAACCCCAGACCACCCACCATGCCACTTACTGCATTGAATATCAGCAATACCGTTACTGTTTTGCGTAACATGACTTTCCTTTTCGCATCCAAGTTATTCGAGACCCCTGAGGAGATGTGCAACATTTGTCACCCTGACTGCAGATATCCATCACTGTTTTCCGCATTCGCGCACGCTAATTTTAGGGTGCTATGTTATGGCTTTGGATCATCCTCGGGATCTTGATATTACTGGTGATGGTCGTTTTGTTCTCACCGGTGGTCATTGATGTTGACAGTGAGGAGGATCGCTATGTGGTGCGGTATGGGTGGTGGGTGATCGGCAGTTTGCGGGCCATAGACGGGGATCTGGCGGTGCGCTTGCGCATTTTCGGTTTTACATGGCAGAAGCGCATTGAAGATCTGGTGATGTCGATGCGCGGCAAGTCCAAACCGGAAACTGAAGAAACGCCTACCCCTGCGCGTGCACCGCGAAAAGGCGGACGGCGTAAGATGTCGTGGAGAAAGATCAAAGCCGTGTGGCGGGCGATAGAGTTCAAAAAACTGGAGTTGGATCTGGATACCGGTTCCTATGTGCGCAATGCGTGGCTTTTCCCGTTATTTTTCATGATCTCGCGGAAGAACCGCAAAATGCGTATCAATTTCTCCGGAAAAAATATTGTTCACGCTTACGTGCGGGCGGTGCCTGCGCGATTGTTGTGGGCTTTTGTGCGTACATAAGTTCATTTCACTTCAATCCTTTTAACAATGACAACAAAATATGAAGACATGGTCGGCCGGCTCACCGAATTCCTGAAGAGCGAGACCAAGACCGAGACCGTAGTAGGCCAACCCTTCCAGCTGGGTGAATTCACCTGTGTTCCCGTGATCCGTATGGGTATGGGCATGGGTTTTGGCAGCGGTGAAGGCGGTGATGTTAAAAGCGCACACGGCGAAGGCGGTGGCGGCGGTGCCGGATTTGGCATCGAACCCATGGGTTTCCTGGTTTCCAGGGGCGCCGAGATCACCTTTGTGCCGTCCAAGACCTCCAAAGGGCTGAATGCCGCTTTTGAGAAACTGCCTGACATCCTCGAAAAATTCGTAGAGCAGCGCAAAGCCGCTAAAGAAGCCGAGCCGGTTGCGTGACCGGCTCTTACTTGCGACTCAAGGGGGTGGACGTTTGTCCGCCCCTTTTGTCATTATAAATGACAGGTTTAGGCGCTCGCACCTCTCAAAGCTATGAATGCCTCCTTTTCTTTGGAATACTTATCCTGACTGAATCAAAACCCCTGCTACTCACCTGCCGCATGAAACACTTGTGACAAAATAATTGACATTATTGTTGTTTTTTCATACAAAATGCCATTATATTTGACACTTGTATGCGGATGTCAATGGATCACAGCGGCAGGATGATCGTTCATATGGACCTCGACACCTTCTTTGTGTCGGTGGAGCGGCTGAAGGACGGTCGGCTGATCGGCAAGCCGGTGCTGGTAGGCGGCACCGGCGACCGGGGTGTGGTGGCGTCGTGCAGTTATGAGGCGCGGGCATTCGGGGTGCACTCGGCCATGCCGATGCGGCAGGCGCGTATGTTGTGTCCGGACGCCATCATCGTGCGCGGCGATCATGAGCATTACACACAGTATTCGCGGATGGTCACCGACATCATACAGGAGAGTGTGCCGTTGTATGAGAAGTCGTCGATCGACGAGTTCTATATCGACATGACCGGGATGGATAAGTTCTTCGGCACCTATCGTTACATGCAGGAGGTTCGGCAGCGCATCATCCGGGAAACGGGGTTGCCGATATCGTTCGGGTTGTCGGAGAACAAGACCGTATCGAAGGTAGCCACCGGCGAGGCCAAGCCCAACAATCACCTGAAGATCGACCACGGGGTGGAGAAACCCTTTCTGGCTCCCCTGCCCGTGCGCAAGATCCCGATGGTGGGTGAAGCCACGGGGCAGTTGCTGCGCAAGATGGGCATCGTGCAGATCAGAACCATACAGGACATGCCGCAGGAGGTGATGGAGAACATCCTGGGCGAGAACGGCAGGGTCATCTGGCGCAAGGCGAACGGCATCGACACCTCACCGGTGGAACCGTACAGCGAACGGAAATCCATCTCCAGCGAAGAGACCTTTGAGAGTGATACGATAGATGTGGTGCGCATCAAGACCATCCTGTCGGCCATGACCGAGCAACTGGCGTTCCAGCTGCGCAGGGAGGGAAAACTCACTTCCGTGGTGGCGGTGAAGATCCGGTATTCCGACTTCGACACGCACACGAAGCAGATGCGTATCCCATATACCTCTACCGATCATACGCTGATCCGGGTGGTAAAAGAATTGTTCGACAAACTTTACGACCGCAGGGTGCTGATACGACTGGTGGGCGTGCGCCTGTCGGGGCTGGTGAGCGGCGGCTACCAGATCAATCTGCTGGAAGACGCCGAACACACCATCCGCCTCTACCAGGAAATGGACCACGTGCGCAAACGCTTCGGCGACACCATCGTGCAGCGCGCTTCGGCAATGGGATATAAGATGAGAAGATTTAATCCTTTTAAAGGAGAGCGATCATAATTAGCCAATTAGCCGATTTGCCAATTAGCCAATGGGAATACAAGTGGTGTAGGTATTCATGAAGCGAATTGCTGATCGATAAAGTAAAACATATCCACCAAAACAATCGGCTAATCGGCTAATTAGCTAATTGGCTAATCAAACATGTATTTATCCTGCCACTCATACTACAGCTTGCGTTACGGGGTGTTATCGCCGGAGGGACTGTTGCAGGAGGCGCAGCGGTGCGGGGTGCATGCATTTGCGCTTACCGACATCAATACCTGTTCGGGGTGGTTCGAGTTGCTGGCAGATGCCAAAAAATACAACATCCATGTGGTGCCGGGCATAGATTTCAGAAATGGCGACACGCCCCTGTTTACGGGTATCGCCCGCAACGAACACGGCTTTGCCGAGTTGAACCGGTATCTGTCGCAGTTCCTCAACAGCAAAGCCCCCATCCCCGAAAAAGCGCCGGTCTTTGATCATGCGGCGGTGATCTATCCCTTTGTGCCTGATAAACACTACGACCTGCAGGAAAATGAATTTGTGGGCATCCAAAAGAAGGACCTGTCGCGCTTACGCGTAGGAAAGAACGGGCTGGCACAGGAAAAAATGGTGGCCATGCTGCCGGTCACCTTCATCAGTAAAAAAGACTACAACGCGCATCGCATCCTGCGGGCCATCGATCACAACACCATCATCACCAAGCTCTCCCCTTCCACACTGGCAGATGCTGCTGAAGTGTTCAGGCCCTACGAGCGCCTGTATGAAGATTACGGCGACCACGGCTTTCTGCTGGAGAACGCCCGCGCTCTGCTGGAGGAATGCACCTTCGATTTCACCTATCACACCAATAAGAACATCAAGTCGTTCAGCGGCAACGAAGCCGAGGACATCAATCAGCTGCTGCAGCTCACCTACGACGGCGTGCATCTGCGGTACGGCAAACTCACCAAAACGATACAGGACCGCATCAACAAAGAGCTGGAGATCATCATACAGAAAGGATTCGTATCGTATTTTCTCATCAACTGGGACATCATCCGATATGCACACAGCCGCGGATATTTCACCATCGGCCGGGGCAGTGGCGCCAACAGCCTGATCGCCTATTGCATGGGCATCACCGATGTAGACCCGATAGAGCTTGACCTGTATTTCGAACGCTTCATCAATCTCTTCCGCGAAACACCGCCGGATTTCGACCTCGATTTTTCATGGAAGGACCGCGATGACGTAACGCGGTACATCTTCGAACGCTACGGCACCGAACACACCGTTCTGCTGGCCACCTATACCACATTCAAAAGCCGCTCCTTCATTCGCGAAGTAGCCAAAACATTCGGACTGCCGAAATATGAGATCGATGCGATGATCAAAAATTACGGGGAGTCCATCTTCGGCGATGCCATTCACATTCCCGATAAGATCGCGCGCAGCATTTATACCTTCGGCAGTTATCTGCAGGGCAACCCCAATTACCTCGGCATCCATGCGGGCGGTGTGCTCATCTCTGAATTGCCGGTGTACTATTACACCGCCACACACCTTCCGCCCAAAGGATTCCCCACTACACAGTTCGACATGCATGTGGCCGAGGACATCGGGCTCTATAAGTTCGACATCCTGAGCCAGCGCGGACTCGGCCACATCAAAGAATCCGTGGAGATCATACGCGAGAACCGGGGGGTGGAGGTAGACATCACCCGGGTACAGGAATTCAAAAAAGATCCAGTGCTGAATAGCAACCTGCTAAAAGGCAACACCATCGGATGTTTCTATATCGAATCGCCCGCCATGCGCAGTCTGCTCAATAAATTATTGTGCGATAATTACCTCACCCTCGTTGCCGCGAGTTCCATCATTCGTCCGGGCGTGGCGCAATCGGGGATGATGGACGAATACATTCGTCGGCATCGGTTCCCTGAAGAGCGCAAGCGCATACATCCGGTGATGGGCGATATCATGCCCGACACCTACGGGGTGATGGTGTATCAGGAGGACGTGATCAAGGTGGCGCACTATTTCGCCAAACTATCGCTGAGCGAAGCCGATGTATTGCGCAGAGGCATGAGCGGAAAAAGCAGAAGCCGGGATGAATTCCAGCGCATCAAAACAAAGTATTTCGAGAACTGCGCACAGCTGGGTTACGACAAAGCGCTGGCTGCGGATGTGTGGCATCAGATAGAAAGTTTTGCCGGTTATTCGTTTGCGAAGGGGCATTCCGCATCGTACGCTGTGGAGAGTTATCAGAGCCTGCATCTCAAGAGCTATTATCCCCTGGAATTCATGGTGGCGGTGATCAATAATTTCGGCGGATATTACAGCACCGAACTGTATTTCCACGAAGCGCGCAAAAGCGGTGCGCAGATCGAAGCACCCTGTGTCAACAACAGTCACTTCAACACCTCCATCCGCGGCACCACCATCTATGTGGGCTTTGTGCACCTGAGCGGACTCGAATCGGCACTGGCAGAAGAATTCCTCGCCGAACGCGAACGGCATGGACCCTTCACATCAATGGATAATTTTCTGGACCGCGTATCCATCAACCTGGAACAGTTGGAGATACTTATCACCATCCATGCCTTCCGATTTACCGGCATCCCGAAGCGCGAATTGCTGATCGAGGCGTATACGCGCTTCAACAAAACAAAAAAGACCATTCCTGAAAGCACGCTGTTCGAAAAGACCGCTCCACCCAAATACACCTTCCCTGCCCTGCATCACGATGTGCGTTCCGATGCCTGGGATGAGATCAAATTACTGGGCTTTCCCCTCTCCTCCCCTTTCCTGCTCATCGACGATCCGATGATCCGCGACAAGACATTTACGCGCACGGCCGAATTTCCGAAGTATGTTGGCAAAACCGTGGAGATCATCGGCTACCTCATCACCACCAAACGCACCAGCACCAAGAACGGAGAACCCATGTATCTGGGCACCTTCATCGATGAGGACGGCAACTGGCTCGACACGGCACATTTCCCTGCTGTAGCCAAACAATATCGCTTCAAAGGAAAGGCCTGCTATCTCCTCAAAGGGAAAATACAAGAAAGCTTTCAGGCTTACACCCTCATCGTATCAGAGATGCACCATTTGCATATGTGGGTGGATGAGTAGGATTAGCCGATTAGCTAATTAGCCGATTAGCCGATTAGAGAAATGTTCAATATTTATTTATAAAAAAAGTAAAGGCAGATAAATTAAAATAATGAAC
>DAIMYJ010000062.1:0-18709 GCA_036734545.1 Chitinophagales bacterium | reverse complement strand
CGCCTCCGCAAAGCAACAGGAAGCAGTGCGTTGAAGAATTATCTGGGGTGATTTGCTAATGTGCTGATGTGCTAATTTTTTTAAAGCTATCACGCTCATCCGCACATCTGCACATTTGCACATCTGCACATTAAAAAAGGCCGCTCTCACAAGCAGCCTTCTTATCCTTAAGATCTAATGATCATTTCAGTTTAAACGCCTTCTTCACAGCATCCATCTTATCGAGTTTTTCCCAGGGGAATAACTCTACTTTCACGGACTTATATTCTTTAGATCCGTTGATGCGGAATTTTTTGATCTTGGTCACCGGCTGACGGCCCATGTGTCCGTAAGCAGCCGTTTCCTGATAGATCGGTGTGCGCAGTTTGAAGTGTTGTTCGATCGCGTACGGACGCAGGTCGAATATCTTTTTGATCTTATTCGCGATCTCACCGTCGTTCATGTTCACCTTGGCAGTGCCGTAGGTGTTCACATACAAGCCCACCGGTTCGGCAACGCCGATGGCGTAGGCCACCTGCACCAGCACCTCATCGCATACACCTGCAGCCACCATGTTCTTGGCAATATGACGTACGGCATATGCAGCAGAGCGGTCAACCTTCGAAGGGTCTTTACCGCTGAAAGCACCACCGCCGTGCGCGCCTTTACCACCGTAGGTATCCACGATGATCTTGCGGCCGGTAAGACCGGTATCACCGTGCGGACCGCCGATCACGAATTTACCGGTCGGGTTCACGTGCAGTTTGAAATCGGTGTCAAACAATTTATGCAGGCGTTTCGGCAGGCGCTTGATGGTGCGCGGGATGAGGATGTTGCGTACATCATCCTTGATCACGGCAAGCATTTTCTTTTCCTTATCGAAATCGTCGTGCTGCGTAGATACCACAATGGTATCGATGCGCAGCGGCGTATTATCATCTGCGTACTCGATGGTCACCTGGCTTTTGCTGTCGGGGCGCAGGTAGGTCATCACCTTGCCTTCACGGCGGATGGCAGCGAGTTCCAGCAGCAGGAGGTTGGCGATCTCGAGAGAGAGCGGCATATAATTATCCGTTTCGCGTGATGCATATCCGAACATCATACCCTGGTCGCCGGCACCCTGATCTTCTTTTTTCTTGCGTTCAACACCCTGGTTGATATCACTGCTCTGTTCGTGGATGGCAGAGAGTATACCGCAGGAGTTGGCTTCGAACATATATTCGCTCCGGGTGTAACCGATCTGGCGGATCACATCGCGGGCGATCTCCTGTACATCGAGATACGCCTTTGATTTCACTTCGCCGGCCAATACTACCTGTCCGGTAGTGACCAGTGTTTCACAGGCCACTTTACTATCCGGGTCAAAGGCCAGGAAATGATCTATCAGGGCATCGGAAATCTGATCGGCAACCTTATCGGGATGCCCCTCGCTCACACTTTCGGAAGTGAATAAATACGACATGTATAGCTTGTTTTTTTCGTTTCGGCAAAGATACTCCCCCTGACAGGATTACACTAATCCTGATTGTGGAAATGTTGCAGTTCAGGCACCGGGTTTGCGCATACGGCGGCGCGACTTGTTAAAGACGTTGCGGCCCTTGTCCACACCGCTGCGCAGCTTCTTCTGTTCCTCCTCCGGGAGGTGGATGATATCGCGGCACTCGGCGGAGCAGCAGCCTTCATATTGGGCAGCGCACTCGGCACACTGGATGAACAGCAGGTGGCAGCCGGGGTTCACGCAGTTGGTATGGGTATCGGCCGGCTTGCCGCACTGGTGGCATACGGCGATGATATCGGGTGTGATGCGCTCACCGAGGCGGTCGTCGAACACGAAGTTCTTGCCGATGAACTTATTCTCCAGCCCTTTCTCCTTCACCGTATTGGCGTAGTGGATGATACCGCCGTCGATGTGGTATACATTCTTAAAGCCCATATGCTGCATGTAGGCCGTGGCCTTTTCACAGCGGATGCCGCCGGTGCAGTACATGATGATGGGCTTGTCTTTTTTGTCCTGCAGCATATCAGCGGCCATCGGCAATTGCTCGCGGAAGGTGTCGCTGGGCACTTCGATGGCGTTCTGGAAATGGCCCACTTCGTATTCGTAGTGGTTGCGCATATCCACAACCACGGTCTCGGGGTTCTCCGTCAGTTTATTGAAGCCTTCGGCATCGAGGTATTGCCCGCGGTTCTGCATGCTGAAGGTTGGATCGCTGATACCGTCGGCAACGATCTTTTCACGCACTTTGATCTTCAGTACGAAAAAGGATTTACCGTTATCATCCACCGCCACGTTGAGACGCAGCATCTGCCTGCCCGTGGCCGGATCGGTATACTGGCGGGAGGGGATGGTGTCGCGGATGAAACTCTTGAAGAGCTCCACATGATCGTTGGGCACAGAGACCTGCGCATTGATGCCTTCATGGGCAACATATACCCTTCCCAGCACGCCCATGGTGCTCATGGTATGGTAGAGTTGATCGCGGAACTGCTGCGGGTCCCCGATGGGGAAATATTCGTAAAAGGAAATGGTGGTGCGGGGCTCGGCAGAAGCCAGCATGCGCTGCTTCAACTCCTCGTGGGAGATCCTGTTGTAGAGTAATGGCATGACCGAAATTTTGTATCCCGTTGCAGGCGGGGTGAAACTTCAAAAACAGGGCAAAGGTACGGGATTTCCCGGTATCATTTTAACGACGGTCCCTTGGAAATGACCTGTAATAAGGGTAACATTATATCCTCTAACTAAAACTGCACACTATGCGAAAACCAATTCTCTACTCCTTATTATATCTGTTGCCCGCGGGACTCATGGCCCAGACGGCGATAGGTATCTCGTCGTACGACGTACAGACGAACAACGGCGCTAAGCACAGGATCCATGTGAATCCTGACGGCACCATTTCAGCAGCTTGGACCGGGTCCATGGATTATACAGGCGCACTGACCTTCTCAGACCGCGGCATGTTCTACAACCATTACGATGCCGGTGCCTGGGGTGCATGGCCTGCCGCCCGGGTGGAAACGGTAAGAACCGGATTTGGCGAACTGGTCCGCGTGGATGATCACGAAGTGATGTTCTCACATGACGGCGTATTAGGCATTCAGTTGTTTGCCAACACGGCCATCGGTGGTACCACTTTCACCGAACTCAGCGGTTCCGATGATGTACCCGGATTCTGGCCTTCTGCCTTTTGTCCGGATGGCACCAACGATATTTATCTGGTGAATGTAAATGCCAACCCGCCCACCGAGCTCCAGTTCTCCCGTTCCGATGATGGCGGCCTTACCTGGGCAGTGCTCGATTATACACTGCCTTTCCTGACCGCTGCCGACGGATTCCCGGGATTGAATTCCGGTATCTATACCTGCGCTGAAACATATCAGGTTGCCGTGTATGGCACTAATGTGTATGTGCTGGTAGGTATGGTGAACAGCGATCTGAAATTGCTGCACTCCGCCAGTAACGGTGCCCCCGGTACATGGACCAGCACGACGATCGTGAACATGCCCATCAACGCCTGGGATGGTTTAACACAAACAGATGTGGATGGTGATTTTATCACCGACGTAGTGGAGACCACCGATGGCTACCACAATATGTTCGTGGATGATGCAGGTACCGTATATGTATTTTCCGGCTACGTGAAAGTATTCAACGACGGTCTTGGTGCCTTCTGGAGCTACGACTGGAACGATGCCATGAAAATGTGGTACTGGCACACCGGCATGCCGGCGGCTACTGCCATAGATCTCACCCTCGACTGGGATAATACCGACGGCCTTGGCGACCCGGATGCCGGTATCGGTGCTTTCCGCTCACACTACCGCAGTGCAGGACTCACCTCCATGCCCGGTGCCTGTAAGGATAATGCTACCGGCAAATTGTATTTGCTGTATACCATGCCGATCGAATACACCGATGATTTCGGCGATCCGGCTAACCTCTCTGCACAATCACGCCGCGACATCTTTGGCGTTGCTTCAGAGGATGGCGGTACCACCTGGTCACCACCGGTGAACCTGACCAACTCAGCTGAGGATGGCAAGGAGAATGTATTCCTTTCCGTTTATCCGCGATATGAATTGGCCCGCGTGCACACGGTTTGGCAGCAGGACCTTCTGCCCGGAACCGCGATCACCGACTTCGATCCCGTTGATACGAATTACATCATGTATCAGGCGTATATCGAAAGCGACTTTGGTGAAGTGCCGGTGGTATGTAACACAGCTACCGGTCCCGGTGGCCTCTTCGTGAGCGACCTTACGCCAACGGGTGCTATCCTCAACTGGGATGCCGTGGAACTGGCCGATCAGTATGTAGTGGCTTTCTGGAATGCCGCCGTGCCCGCGACCGTAGGCAAGCGTCGTCCGTCGGAAAACCTGTATGTGATCGAAGAAGGAAAGCTCGCACCTGAGACCACTTATGGCTTCCGTGTAAAAACGGTGTGCTATGAGGAAGGCGAGATATCACCGTATTCTGAAACCGTATATTTCACTACACCGCCGCTGCGTCAGGGCGAATTCGCTCCGGTGCTGCATGTATATCCGAATCCCAACGCAGGTCTGTTCACGATCAGCCTGAGCGGTTTCGCCGGACAGGATGTGCAGGTGCAGGTGGTGAATGCCGTTGGCCAATTGGTATACACACAGGCCATGAACACAGCCGAACACCAGACAACAGTGCAGGTTGACCTGCAGGGCGTGCCTGCCGGCATGTATCACGTGCTGGTGCACAGCGCCGGTGTTGCCACTACGGAGACACTCATTATTGAATAACGCATTACATATGCAACATACAAAGGCTGCCTCATTCAGGCAGCCTTTGTGTTTTTGGTGAAGGGACGCAGCATTCCCTGCTGCGGGACTTTTAAATTCATCCTGTTTTTGGTAGTATTACAGAAGGGAACAATAACAATTGAAAATCACACCATATGAAACAGATCGCTACACTCTTGTGCCTGATCGGGACTATCTCGTATATGTCTGCACAAACCATCATCGGCACCACCACTTACGATGTGCAATCGAACAACGCTGCCAAGCACCGGCTGCGCGTATATGATGATGGGCATGCCAGCGGGTTGTGGACAGGCTCCACGGATGTTTCCGGTACTTTTCCGGACCGCGGCATGTTCTACAATCATTACGACGGCGCTGCCTGGGGGCCTGCACCGGCTTCTCGTGTGGAGAGCGTGCGCACCGGTTTTGGTGAACTGCTCACCGTGGAAGATCATGAAGTCGTGATCAGTCACGACGCCGCCGCCAACCGCGTGCAGGTATTTGCCAATGATGCGATAGGCGGAGGCACATGGACGGAATTGGCAGGCAGCGATGATATCCGCGGCATCTGGCCGGTATCGTTCTGTCCCGATGGCACGGATGATATTTATGTGGTGAATGCTGATACACAGTTCATCACGGGCATCAATTTTTCACGTTCTGACGACGGCGGCGATACATGGGCTGTGTTGAACAGCGCATTGCCTTTTCTCACGGCTGCCGACGGCATGCCGGTGATCACCAACGGCGCTGAGAATTATCAGGTGGTAGCGCATGATAATCATGTGTATGTGTTATTCGGTATGATCAACAGCGACCTCATCATGATCCATTCCGATGATTATGGCAACGAGGGCACCTGGGAAAAAATGACCATCATCGATTTTCCGTTCGACAATTATACAGGCACCGTACAAACAGATGTTGACGGTGATCTGGTGACCGATACCATCGGCACTACCGATGGTTCGCATTTCATGATGGTGGAAGATGATGGCACCGTACACGTATTCTCGCCGTACTATCGCATTTACAGCGATGCAGGCGCTTTCTTCTGGACGGTGAACTGGAATACCATGGGCATGTGGCACTGGCAGAGCGGTATGCCGGAAGCCGAACTCATCGATATTGAAATGGACTGGATCAATGCCGACTGCACCGGCGATCCTTATACCGGGATAGGTGCCAGCACATTCAACTACCGCAACGCAGCAGTGGCCAGCAATCCCACTGCCGCCTATGATCCCGTTACCGGACGCATGTTCCTGTTGTATGCGATGAAAGTGGAATACACAGACATCTATGACGATCCAACGGATTTCATGGCACAGTCATTCCATGATATTTTCGGGATGTTCAGCGACGACGGCGGCGCCACCTGGAGCACGCCGGTGAATTTGACCAATACAGCAGAATCCGGCGAAGAGAATTTTTACCTCTTCGGTTATGACCGCGTAATGGATGGTAAAGTACATGCTGTTTGGCAGCAGGATAATGAACCCGGACATTTTAATGAAGGCGATCCCATTGTGACCAATAACATCCGGTATCGCGCCTGGGATATCGAAAGTTTCTATCCCACACTCCCGAATGCGAATTTCACAGCGGCGGCCGATATCGGAGAGGTGACATTCACCAACCTTTCGACCAACGCCACCGGCTGCTACACCTGGGATTTCGGTGATGGTACCACGAGCAACGAATCCGATCCCGTGCATACGTATTTGGTAGCCGATACTTATACCGTTTGTCTCACCGCAGAGAATCCATACGGCACGGATGTATATTGCGGCAATGTGACCGTGATCCTCCCACCGGATGCTGCATTTAGTTTTACCGGCGATCCGGTGGTGACATTCACTGATCTCACGCTCAATGACCCTACCAGCTGGCTGTGGAATTTCGGCGACGGCTCCACCAGCACGCTGCAGGATCCTGTGCATACATTCACTGCAGATGCCACCTACACGGTTTGTCTTACGGCAACTAACGCTCTGGGTTTTGAAGTATACTGTTTGCCTGTGGTGATCGACAGTACTTTCCTGCTCGCACCGGCAGCAGATTTCACCTTTGAAGTGGCCGGCGCTACAACCGTGAATTTCACAGATATCTCTACCAATGATCCCACAACATGGGCATGGGATTTCGGTGACGGCGGCACGAGCACCGAACAAAATCCGTCGCATGCCTTCCCTTCATCCAACGCCTACAATGTATGCCTGATCGCATCGAATGGGTTTGGTGCCGACACGATATGCAAATCGGTATTGGGCAATGCCATTGCTGACCTGAGTGCGATGGTCTCTGTTACACCCAATCCTGCGGATGTGTTCCTGTTCATTCAATTTGAAAGCCTGCATCCCGAAACCATTGCGCTGTTTGATGCCGTAGGGCGCGTGGTGTATCAGGAAAGTGTTGCAGCGATCAACAGCCTCCAGCTCGCAGTCGGTCATTTGCCGGCAGGCGCCTATATCCTGCACATGCAGGGCGCAGATGCGTTTGCACGCAAAACGATCATCATAGAGTAAACAATAACGGAATAAAAAAAGAGGCTGTTCATGTGAGCAGCCTCTTTTTTTTATATCATGGATTTTTTACCAGGACAATAATTCAGACATCACCTGTTTCACCATTTCTGTATTCGGCAGCATGGCGCGTTCGAGGCCGGAATTCAGCGGCACGGCAGGCAGGTCTTTGGCGCCTAAAGTTTTTACAGGGGCATCCAGGAAACGGAATAATTCCGAACCGATGCGTCCTGATAACGCCTGTGCATAGGAATTGATGAGCGGCTCTTCGGTGAGCACGAAACATTTATTGTGCTGCTTCACGGAGCGCGTGATCGCTTCCCAGTCGTACGGATATAAGGTGCGCAGGTCAAGGATCTCTACCTGTCCGGGAAATGCCTTCGACGCATTAAGCGCCCAATGCACACCCATGCCGTAGGTGATCACCACCATGCTTTCGCCGTGCTCGATCTTTTCCTGCTCTGCATGCTGGAAGATGCGTGCCTTGCCGAGCGGAATGATGTAATCATCGGCAGGCTGAATATTTTTTGCTGCGGCAGTGCCCGGCACTTTACTCCAGTATAAACCTTTATGTTCGAACATCACCACCGGATTCGGATCGTAAAAGGCGCCTTTGAGGAGGCCTTTCATATCAGCAGCATTGCTCGGATACACCACCTTAATGCCTTTGATCGCCGTGATGGATGATTCGATGGAACCGGAATGATAAGGTCCGCCCGAACCGTAAGCACCGATCGGCACACGAATGATACACTGCACATTCCATTTGCCGTTGGTAAGGTAATAGGATTTGGATAATTCTGACACCAGCTGATTTACACCTGTCCAGATATAATCCGCAAATTGTATCTCTACCACCGGTTTCGCACCCACGGCGCTCATGCCTGCCGTGGAACCAACGAGATACGCTTCCTGAATGGCGGTATTGAATACGCGGTGATCACCATGTTTAGCAGCCAGTGTGGCAGCTTCGCGGAATACACCGCCGAGGCGACGACCCACATCCTGACCATAAAATAATGCTTCGGGATGTTTAGTGAGTATCTCATCCATCGCGAACAAGGCTGCATCCACCATCGGCACGGGATCTGCGCCCTGTGGTTCGCGTGTGCCCTGTTCTTCGGTGATAGGGGAGGGTGCAAATTCAAATTGGGAAACGGTGGCAGGATCCGGATCAGGAGCAGCAACCACCTGTTTGAAATCTTCGCGTGTTTTGGCGTTGGCCTCTGCTTCTATGCGCGCGATATCTGCTTCGGCAATGCCGGCTTCGAGCAATAAACGACGCATGCGCGGAAGCGGGTCGCGGCTGTGATGTTCTTTCAGGTCTTCTTCCGAACGATACATTTCCATGCGCACACCGGAAGTGTGATGTCCCAGCAGCGGCACACGGGCGTGGATGAGCACCGGCTTGCGATTGACACGCACATAACCGATAGCTTCTTTCACACATTGCCAGCTTTC
This sequence comes from Chitinophagales bacterium, assembly GCA_036734545.1. Classification (GTDB taxonomy): domain Bacteria; phylum Bacteroidota; class Bacteroidia; order Chitinophagales; family BACL12; genus UBA7236. The sequence goes on along the minus strand of DAIMYJ010000062.1, from coordinate 9,968 downwards.
AAGAAAATCTGCGCCATCTACACGCACGCGGCGCAGCCCTTTGAATCCGGCGGCATATTCATACGCATCCATCGTGCGCGCTTCGTCACGCGACACGCTGATGCCCCAGTCGTTATCCTGTACTAAATAAATGATGGGCAGTTGTTTCAGCACGGCAAATTGCAGCGCTTCCGACACTTCACCTTCGGTCATCGCACCATCGCCGATCGAACACAGCACCAGCGGATGTTCAGCGGCCGTTTCCAGCAAACCCTGCTGCTCCATATAATGCAATCCCTGTGCAATACCGGTGGTGGGAATGGCCTGCATGCCCGTGGCAGACGACTGATGGATCATCTGCGGGAAATCAGGGCCTTTATAGCTGGGGTGACAATAATAATTCCTGCCTCCGCTGAACGGGTCGTCGCGCTTGGCCATCAGCTGCAGCATGATCTGTGACGGCTCCCAGCCCATGCCCATGAGAATGCTGTCGTCGCGGTAATATAAACTGGCCCAGTCGCTTTTCTTCAGTTGCATGCCCATAGCCAGCTGGATCGCTTCATGCCCGCGCGAATTCGCATGCACGAATACACACACCTGGCGGTTTTCATTGAAGATATCGCTCATCACCTTGCTGGTGTACATTTTGCGATAAGCTTCCACGAGGATTTTAGTATCGATCATTTCCAGTGTTTCCTTCTGATTCATGCCCTGTGTTTATATATCGCGCGCTGCATTATTTGATGTGTACGGTGAACATGGATTTGTCTTCCAGAAATCCCTCCAGTGTATCACCGATCGCCACGGGTCCAACACCTGCCGGTGTGCCGGTGAACAGCAGGTCGCCCTGCTGTAAAGTGAAATACGTGCTCAGATAAGCGATGAGCTGATCTACCGGGAATAACATGTCGCGCGAATTTCCGTCCTGCACGCGTTCGCCGTTCTTGTTGAGCGAGAAATGAATGTTGTCGGCATTCGGTAATGCATTCAACAGCGTGAACGGTCCCACCACGGCAGATTGATCGAAGGCCTTGGCGATCTCCCACGGCAGTCCCTTTTTCTTTTGTGCCGACTGCACATCACGCGCCGTAAAATCGATACCCGCGGTAACGGCATCCACATATTTATGCGCGAACTGGGGAGCGATGTGTTTGCCGTTCTTACAGATGCGATATACAAGTTCGCATTCGTAGTGCATGTCGCTGGAGAATTCAGGCATATAAAAATCGCCTCCTTTGAGGATGGCGGTGGGTGGTTTCATGAAAATGACCGGCGCTTCCGGGATCTCGTTGTTGAGTTCCCTGGCGTGTTCACCATAATTCCGCCCGATGCAGAAGATCTTCATAAGCGCTGCAAAATTACAAAAGCCCGACGTCAACCCCGGACTGCAGGAGGCCTAATTTCGTATCTTTGGGGATAAACAGACCGGTATGCGATTTGCCTTTGTGATATTGATCGGTATTTGCTCCTTTTCCCTCTCAGCCCAGGTACAGCGGCAGATGGGCACCAACAAGCCCAACCTGAACGGTCCCGGCAACATGAAGCCCTTTGAACACGCCGAGGGCACCTATGTGGTGGTGAACGGTATCAATATGTATTACGAGCAGTACGGGGAAGGCGATCCGGTATTGCTCATCCATGGCAACGGCGGCTCTGTGAAAGACATGGATGCCCAGATCAACTACCTGGCGCGCAAGCACCGCGTGATCGTTGCCGACAGCCGCGGACAAGGGAATTCAGGGAATAATGCCGACAGTCTCACCTACGAATTGATGACCGAAGATTATTACCTGTTGCTGGAGCAGCTGGAACTGGATAGTGTGATGGTCTTCGGCTGGAGTGACGGTGCCATCATCGGCCTGTTGCTGGCGCGTGATTATCCCGGAAAGGTGTCCAGACTCGCGATCTCCGGCGCTAACCTGCGCTCCGATACAACAGCGCTTATTCCCGAGATACTGTCGCTGGCAGCCTATGAAAACAAAAAAGCCAAAGATTCCATTGCGGCCGGTAATAAATCGTTCATCCCTGCGCGCATGCTTACGCAACTCGTGTTGCATCATCCGGATATTGATGCCGCCTCTCTGAGCGATATTCAGATACCCGTGCTGGTGATCAGTGGAGATAACGATCTCGTTAAACTGGAACACACCATGGAGATATACAGTCATCTGCCCAACGCACAACTCTGCATATTTCCCGGCACCACGCATCATGTCCTGCAGGAGGTGCCGCAGCTGTTGAATAACGCCCTGTCACGTTTCTTCCTCAAACCATTCGTGAAACCGGACCCGATGGGAACTGTGCTCAGCGGAGACTCCGCTGCAGGAGAAGAGTGATGTGCCTGCTTAGTTGAATGTATTCATCGCCCGGTCGGCCCCTTCCAGCACGCAGGCCACCAGTGCATCGCCTGCTCTTTTGATCGCTTCGGCCACTGTGGTGCGTTCGTTCTCGTTCCAGCGGCCCAGCACATAATGCACCTGGGTGCCTTTCGGAAAATCATTGCCAACGCCAAAACGCACGCGTACATATTGATCGCTGGCGAGTACTTCGTTGATATTCTTTAATCCGTTGTGTCCGCCGTCGCTGCCTTTTTTGCGGATGCGCAGTTTACCTACCGGCAGGTTGAGATCGTCGGTGATCACGATCACGCGGTCGATGGGGATGTTCTCCTTGTCCATCCAGTACTTTACGGCTTTACCGCTGAGGTTCATGTAAGTGGAGGGCTTGAGCAGCAATAGTGTTTTTCCTTTCACACGTACCTCGGCCACATCACCGTAACGCCCCGAACTGAACACGGCACCTTTGTCGGCTGCCAGCGCGTCGAGCACATCAAAGCCGATGTTATGCCGCGTATGTTCGTACTCGGCACCGATATTGCCCAGGCCTGCGATCAGGAATTTCATGGTGTTCGGTTGAACGGACTTTTCGGGTTTTCGTGAAAATAAAAAACGAAGCAATTTCATGCACCGCTAAGGTAGAAATTGCTTCGTTATCGATATACTGTTTATCAGGCCTTCGGTGCTTCCTTAGGCGCTTCAGCACCGGCTTTCTGCTCAGTGTCTTCAGCGGCAGCGCGCAGTGCACGCGGAGATGCCACGGTCATGATCGGAATGCTCTTGGAACCGAGTACTTCCACATTCGGAATGGAAATATCACCGATACGGATGGTCTTGTTCACGTCCAGTTCAGTGATGTCCACTTCGATACGGTCTACCAGATTGGCCGGCAGCGCCTTGATGGTCAGTTTGCGCAAACGCTGTACGAGTTTACCGCCCGCACGCACGCCAACTGACTGACCAATAGCTTTTACCGGAACCACACAGGTTACCTTTTTTGCCGGATTCAGTTTGAAGAAGTCGATGTGCATTACAGCATCGGTCAACTTGTCGAACTGGATCTCGCGCATGAGACATTCATGTGTTGAGCCATTGATGGTGATGTGTACCTTGTACACATTGGGCGAGAAAACGAGCGACTTGATCGCAGTTTTGGCTACTTCGAAATGGATGTTTTCGCCATCACCATAAAGAACGCAGGGGATACTCTCGGCAGCACGTGCGTCCATCGCTGAACGGCGTCCTACCTGCTCTCTCACCTTGCCTTCTAATTGAAACGTTTGCATTGTGAATGGATTTTATGATTAATTATTGATAAAAAGCGAACTGATACTGCGGTGCTCATGTGTGTTGCGGATGGCACGCGCAAATAATTTGGCTGACGACAACACGCGGATCTTCGAAGACTCGCGCTTCAGCGGAATGGTGTCGGTCACCACGATCTCTTCCAGCGCAGAATTTTCGATCGTCTCATAGGCCTTACCGCTCAGCACCGGATGCGTACAGAAAGCACGCACGGTCTTCGCACCTTTTTCCTTCATCAGGTTGGCCGCATTGGCGAGGGTGTTACCGGTATCCACGATGTCGTCGATCATGATCACATCCTTGCCGCTCACATCACCGATCACGGTCATTTCGGCCACTTCATTGGCTTTCTTGCGGTATTTGTCGCAGATCACCAGTTCGGTGTTGAAATGCACGGCGTAGCGGCGGTTGCGCTTGGTGCTGCCTACGTCGGGAGAAGCAAAGATCACATTCGAGAGATCGAGGTTTTCTTCGATGTAAGGCACATATATCGCTGTTGAACTCAGGTGGTCAACCGGAATATCAAAAAAGCCCTGGATCTGATCAGCGTGCAGGTCCATGGTAACAATACGGTTCGCACCGGCAGCGGTCAGCAATTCTGCCACCAGCTTGGAGCCGATGGAAACACGCGGTTTGTCTTTGCGGTCCTGACGGGCCAAACCAAAATAGGGGATCACCGCAGTGATATAAGAAGCGGAAGCACGCTTAGCCGCGTCGATCATCAGCAGCAGTTCCATCAGGTTATCTGACGGGAACATCGTACTCTGAATAAGGAACACATAACTGCCGCGCACACTCTCCAGGATATTCGGCTGAAACTCGCCGTCGCTGAATTTATCGATGGAAATCTTTCCGAGGGGCTGACCGTAATAATCGGCAACCTTCTCCGCCAGATAACGGCTGGTGGTTCCGGAGAACAGTTTTACATCGTTGGTAACCATGGCTGTGGCGGATGATTTGAGGCCGCAAAGATAGCAAAAAGGCGTCAGAAACGAAGCCGAAAAGTCGGTTTTCATGCCCCGTCGGCACCAAAATCGCGTAGGTAGTCCATGGCCGGCAACATACGGCTGCCATACCAGCTGAAAAACTCGCCGTCGGCCAGCCGCACCTCCACTCCGGGCACGAGGGCCTGTATTTCGGCCAAATGCGCGTCGCCAAAGGGATAGGGCTCTGAACTCAGCAGGATCAGGTCGGGACGCAGCGCCTGCATTTCCTCAGCGCTCAGCTCCGGATACCGCCGCATCCCGCCGCACACATTCTCCAGTCCGGCCAGCTGCAGCATATCGTGGATAAAAGTATCACCGCCCACACTCATCCACGGACCGCGCCAGATGAGATACAGGGTTCTTTTGGGGGGAGAAGGGCGGTGTTCCGTGAGTCGGCGCATCCGCTCGCGTAAGCCGGCGATCAGGGTTTCAGCGGCAGGCAGGGTGCCGGTCAGGGCGCCGGTGTTGCGTATCAGCTCCACGGCCTCCGCAACACTGCCCGCCTCCGAGACCCATACCGGAAAGTCTTCGGCAAGGGCGAGCACCTGCTCTTTTACATTCTCTTCCTTATTGGCAATGATCAGGTCGGGCTGCAGAGAGCGGATCACTTCCATCCGCAGGTTCTTGGTGCCGCCTATGATCTGTCTGGTCTTGCGCAGATGCGCGGGATGCACGCAGAACTTGGTGACCCCGATGAGCTGCTCCTCGAGTCCCAGGTCCACCAGTAATTCAGTGATGCTGGGCACCAGCGAAAGGATACGCCGGGGTGGGGCAGGGTGCTGCGCCCGGTAAGCCGATATTTCCGTGATGATCATCGCAACATGGCCTGCATGATGTCGTGGCGGGTCAGGATATAGGTCTTGTCGACCTTGAAATCCCGCACCAGCAGGGCCGGATTTTCTGAACTGATCATGCCCGCCAGGGCATCTACCGGGGCAGAAATATCTACAAAGGGGAGCGCTGCTCCCATCACTTCACCTACTTTTTTATGGCGGATGTCATTGTCGGCAGTGATCTGCTGATACAACGAATGCTCGTGGATGGCGCCTACCAATCGGCCGCCGTCGGTCACCGGCAGCTGGCTGAAGTCATGCTCCATCATGATCTGCAGCGCCTGGGCTACGGTGGTGTGCACATCCACCGACTGCATGATCCCCGCCTGGTTGCCGGAGATGAGATCGCGGGCGGTGAGGCCCGATTTGTCGATATAGCCCATCTTCATCATCCACGCCGGATTGAACATCTTGCCCAGGTATCGCGTGCCGTGGTCAACGAAGATCACCACAACCACATCCTCTTTCTTAAAGTTGTCTTTCAGCTGTATCAGCCCCTGCAGGGCGGAACCGCTGGAGTTGCCCACCCAGATACCTTCCTCACGAGTAATGCGGGCGGTCATGATTGCAGCGTCTTTGTCGGTCACCTTTTCAAAGTGATCGATCACGCTGAAATCAACGTTCTGAGGTAAAAAGTCCTCTCCGATACCTTCGGTAACATAGGGATATATCTCATTCTTGTCGAAGATGCCGGTCTCCTTGTATTTCTTGAATACTGAACCGTAAGTGTCGATACCCCACACACGGATATTCGGATTCTGCTCCTTCAGGTAGCGTCCGGTGCCGCAAATGGTGCCGCCGGTGCCTACGCCGGCCACAAAATGGGTAATGCGCCCATCGGTCTGCTGCCAGATCTCCGGTCCGGTGCTGGCATAGTGCGCTGCGGCGTTGCTGGGATTATCGTACTGGTTGGGTTTCCAGGCATTGGGCACCTCTCTTTCGAGGCGCGAAGACACTGAGTAATAGCTGCGCGGGTCCTCAGGGTCTACATCGGTAGGGCAAACGATCACTTCGGCGCCGAAGGCCTTGAGGGCATTGACCTTTTCGATACTTTGCTTGTCGGTGGTCGTAAAAATACACTTGTAGCCTTTGATGATGGCTGCTATCGCCAGGCCCATCCCGGTGTTGCCGGAAGTGCCTTCAATGATGGTACCGCCGGGTTGCAGACGGCCGTCACGCTCGGCATCCTCGATCATTTTCAATGCCATACGGTCTTTGATGGAGTTGCCCGGGTTGAAGGTCTCGACCTTCGCCAGCACGGTTGCATCGATACCGCTTACGATCCTGTTCAGCTTAACCAGCGGGGTGTTCCCGATGGTACCTAAAATATTGTTGTGCCACATGGCCGCAAAGTTAGGGATTTCGATGTGGCTTGTGCCGGTGCGGTTGTGGATTCCTAAACCCGTCGAATTTGTGTATCTTCAATAACAGATATGGAGATGGAAGCCGTATTTAACTATCTGAGCAGTTTACCGGCCCTCCCCGACGATGAATCGGTGGTAAAATACATGGAAAAGCAGAAGTGATAGCACCTTATACATAACGAAGCCCCGTCATACGACGGGGCTTCGTTGTATTGATTGGTTAGAGTAGTGAACGAATCAGGGGTTGACCTTCGCGTAGATCACACCGGCGATCATGCCCTGTACGAACCCGTAGGCGATCCAGGTGGCGATGATGGTAACACTCACGGAGATACCGCTGAAGGTGATCCACATGGCCGGCAATACGGCGATAGCGCCATAGATCAGTCCCACTTCACATCCGCGCAGGAACCAGTTGCCCCGGAACATATGCCTGAACCGCTGCCAGAAGTATTTCAGCGCCAGGGCTACGATGAAGGGGTGCACGAAGTAAAGGATCGTGCGCTTCTCGCTGGAAGAATAGATAGGATCGAAGTATTGCTCGGCAATACCCGGGAGTAAGCGGATCGATAAGATCAAAGCGAGATAGCTGAATGCCAGCAGCGCCACGACGGCGGCTACATAGGCAGTGATCACCTTTTTCATATAGTTCTGTTTTGTGCTTTATAGTACCGGGGGAGCACGGGTGGTTACGCTTTCCACCGGTCGCAGAATCAGTTACAAAGAAAAAGGTGCAGCCAACCCAAAAAGATGACATAAATCATCTTTGACGAACATAATTATCATCATTCCGCCGTTGCACGCACTTTTACTTTGCATCTGTTAGCAAGCGCATCAAAACCTACTACAATGAGATCCGCTAAATTGATCACCCTGATTCTGCTGCTGTTGGCCGTTACCCGGACCCAGGCGCAAAATGCCTATACACTTGCCTCCGATCATAAGATCACCATAGATGGTACGAGCAATGTGCACGATTGGACTGAGACCGCCATGACCGCTTCCGGCGATGCTTCCGTATTATGGAACACCGACGGTTCCTTTGCGCTCAAGACCTTCAACCTGAAAGTGACCGTAAAATCCATCAAGAGCGACAAAGGCTCCATCATGGACAATAAAACCTATGATGCTCTGAAGGCCGACAAGCATCCGTACATCACCTTTAAAATGTTATCCGTGAAATCCATGACCAAGAGTGGCACCGGATGGAGCGTAAAGGTGAACGGAGACCTGACCATCGCCGGCGTGACCAAGAATACCGATATCTCCGGTATGGTATACGTGAAAGAGAACGGTAAACTCACCCTCGATGTGAGCAAGCCGCTGAAGATGACCGACTTCAACGTGGATCCGCCCACCGCCATGATGGGTGCGATGACCGTTGGCGACGACATTACCATTCGATTCAAGTTGAATTATATCATGAAATAAACTTTTTTAAACCAACCAATAAAACCATATATTATGAGAACGTCAAGCATCACAAAATCCGGTTTATTCCTGGCTTTTGCCCTAATGACCATGTCTTTGTTCGCTCAACAGTACGGTGACATCGACTATTTCCGGAACTATGACAAATCCGGCATCAACGTATTTGAAACCACTAAGGAGTCAGTTGCTCCCTACACTGGATTCAAAATGAAGATCAGCGGTGGCTTTACTACACAGTTCCAAAACATTTCACACAGCAACAATGCTGATATTTCGTTGAAGGATAATACATTGACCTCTACCGCAGGTGACTCTGTGAACATCAACGCATTGTATCCGCTGGTAGGAGGCTTTAACCTGCCAACAGCCAACCTGATCATTTCTGCTCAGCTGGCAGACGGTATCTATGTGAGCCTCGAAAACTACATGTCTTCCCGTCACCACAACGAATTCTGGGTAAAAGGCGGTTACATTCAGATCGACAAACTGCCTATGTTCGGCAATCCGCAGTGGTTCACCGACAACTTCACCGTTCGCATCGGACAGATGGAGAACAACTATGGTGACGCACACTTCTATCGCACAGATAACGCTAACGGTATCCTCAATCCTTTCGTAGGTGAGAACATCATGGATGCATTCGTAACTGAGATGGGTGGCGAATTCTACTATAAGCCTTCCAATGGTATCATTGCCATGTTGGGTGTTTCCAATGGTCTGCTCAACAGCGCCATGAGCCAGTTTGTAACTGTTGAAGGTGACTCAGTAGCCCGTAAGCCTTCTATTTACGGTAAATTAGGCTATGATAAGCAGTTGAACGATGATCTGCGTGTTCGTCTTACCGGTTCTGTATACATGAACGGTGGTACCTCACGCAACACACTGTATGGTGGCGACCGCGCCGGTTCCCGTTACTACTGGGTAGGTGAAGGTTCTTACTACATGGCACCTGCACTCACTGCTACTTCATTCGTGAACAGAGCATTCAGCGGCCGTATCGACCCCGGTTTCTCTACCAATGTTACCGCGATCATGATCAACCCATTCATCAAATTCATGGGATTGGAAGTGTTCGGTACTTATGAGATCGCCAGTGGTAGCGCCAGCCTGACCAGTACTACTGACACCGTGGATCGCAGCTTCAATCAATTAGCTGTAAGTGCACTGTATCGCTTCCTGGAAAATGAACAGGCTTATATCGGTGTTCGTTACAACACTGTGACTGGTCGCTTAGCCGGTTACTCAGATACTGACGGTGATATTAATGTATCTCGTTATCAAATCGCTGCAGGTTGGTTCCCGACCGAAAACCTGTTGCTCAAACTGGAATATGTAAATCAGGACTACGCTGATTTCAAAACATCTGATATCAGGAGTGAACTCAACTTCAAAGGAGTTGTAGTGGAAGCCTGTGTTGGATTCTAATCAGGGTTTTAATTGGGTTAACCCGCATCGTTCATTCGATGCGGGTTTTTTTGTGCTATTCGTTGAGGCTGTTCTGATCAGCATCGGAACTTAAGAGTCGATAGTCAGGGATGAGGAATGAGGAATGAGGGATGAAGGATCAAGGATCTGGTATCGAGTAGCAAGTATCGAGTATCGAGAAAATGCATATGTATCCTGCTACTCATCAATCACCACTCGCCACTCACCACTCATCTCTCATCTCTCATGCCTCATCCAATCCCTCCCCCGGAAGTAGAAAATTTTTCCGCAACGCTCCACAATTTACAC
>DAIMYJ010000061.1:0-18768 GCA_036734545.1 Chitinophagales bacterium | reverse complement strand
GCGTGGCCAGGAAAGCGGACGACAGCAGGGCGTATTGAGCGAGTTTATGTTCTGACTTTTGCATGATCACTTCAGTATAAAAGTGGCATGGATAAAGGCGTGCACGGCCGTAAGCACCACTAATAGAGAACCAAAAGGATGGTCGGGATCCGGATTTTGCAAACGATTGAGGGGGATAGGCGCTAGACTCATTACAAGTTGTTTTGATTACTAAATTAAAGTAGAAATTAGTAAGAACCAAGTATTTGTACGGTTTGTATCGGTAAACTTGTGATAGATACTTGAAATATTTTATAGTTATAGTCATAACTTTGTTCTAACCAACTTTAACCATCATTTTGGTGACGACCTGATCATGCATCAACAGCAAAAATTACTCGAGATCCAGCAACTGCAGATCGAGATGATGCATGACATATTCAATAAATTGAGATAACGTATTTTGCAGTATGGATACACGCAAAGTGATCGTATATATCGCCACCAGTTTGGACGGCTACATCGCCGGCCCCGGCGACGACCTGAGTTTTCTTGATCCTATGCAGGTGGAAGGTGAGGATTACGGTTATGCTGAGTTCACAGCCTCTGTAGATATCGTGATCATGGGGCGCAGAACGTATGATTGGGTCATGGGTGTGGTGCCGGAGTTCCCGCATGCCGACAAGGAAAGTTATATCATCACCCGCACCCCAAGGCCATCAGCTGGAAACTTACATTTTTTTACCGGTGACCCGCTGATCCTGATACAGGAACTTATACAGCGCCCGGGTAAAAATATCTTCATCGATGGCGGTGCTCAGCTGGTGCAAACATTGATGCGGGCGCAGGCAGTAGATCGACTGATCCTGTAGGTGGTGCCGGTCACGCTGGGTGATGGCGTCAGACTTTTCGGCAGCGGCGGAGATCGGATGCATTGGCAATTGGAGAAGGTGCAGCATTACCCTACCGGGCTGGTGCAACTGCACTATTCGAAGCTCCGGGATCTGCCCCGCTGAACGTATGCCCTAAAGTGGAGTCCGCCGCTCAGCAGATAATGCCGTACTTTTGCGCGAAACAAGTGTATGTATCGCCTAGCGCTCAGCCTGATCATGATACCGGTGTTGTTGGTGTGCTCCTGCACAACTGTACGACAGGTAACGCAAACGGATCCACAGTATGACCGTTTGTTCTTATACAGATGGGACCTTACAGCCATCGACAGCGGGCCGGTGCAGACAGAAAATACGCCATACCTGTTATTCACCGCCGGCAATGACTACCGCGTGACCGGTTTTGGGGGATGCAATATTTTGACCGGCAGTTTTACGCTCACAGGAAACGACTCCATCCGATTTGGCACGATCGTATCCACCATGATGGCCTGTCTGGATCTGGGGACCGAGCAGCAGATGACCACAAGGTTGGATCAGGCTGAACAGTGGAGGATCACCGGTAATGTGCTCGAACTCCTTCAGGATAATAGGGTGTTGCTTGCCTTCACCGGCACTACGCTGCAGGCAGTGGAACAGGCGGCCACTACCGCGATCAACGGCACATGGGAACTTACCTATCTGCACGATCTCCGGGGCACTTTGGAGGCGGCCTTCCCGAATGGTAAACCCACTCTGATCATCAATATGCCGAGTACCGACGCGACCGGTAATGGCGGATGCAATGCTTACAGTACCAGCATTAAATTGAAAGATACTGCCCTCAGCTTCGGCCCCATCGGTGCTACCAAGATGTATTGTGAAGAGGTGGCGGAACCGATCTATTTCGGCACGCTGGGTAAGATCGACAGCTGGCAGCTCGAAGATCAGAACAACCTCGTCCTCTCCGGAAACGGCGTCACCATGCTGCGCTTTACTCGCAAATGATGTACATTTAAGGCATGATGACCATCGCTTACATCACGGATCTGCATATCGATGAAGCGAATCCTGCAGCGCTGGGCGCGGATACCCGCAGGAACTGGCTGCTCATTTATCAGAGTCTGATCCGGCACAACGTAGACATGGTGGTATTGGGTGGCGATCTGGGCGAGGGCGATGCCGTGCCGTGGTTGCTGAATTTTATGCAGGGCTATCAATGGCACGTTACACCGGGCAACCATGATGACCGCTCCGTGTTGCGACAATTTTATCATAACAGCGAAACGGATGTGCGCCATGCCCTCTATTTCGGTTTTGATAAGGACGGATATCGATATCTGTTCCTCGACACACAACCGGATGCGTTGGATGATATACAGATGGACTGGCTGCGCACATATGTGCAAACCGAACTGCCGCTGGTGGTATTTATCCACCATCCCGTGCTGGCTGTAGATACCTGGGTGGATGTGCACTATCCGCTGAAAAACAGGGCAGAGGTAGAATCCGTGTTGCGCATGCATAATGGCCCCGTAACGATTTTTTGCGGACATTATCATCTTGCACATACCACGCAGTCCGGAAATATCACACAACATATTTGTCCGGCAGCATCTTTCGGCATTCGTCTGAACCCTGATGCTTTTGACCCCGATATCACTGTTACCGGATATCAGATGATCTACCTGGATGCATCCGGTATAAAAAAAGAAGTGATCACACTGGAATTATAAATCTCACTGTATGCAAAGGCTATGCATGTTTACCCTTTTGGTGCTTTGCTCCTGTTGGGTTGTTGCGCAATCTGTTACGGTCACCTCACCGGATAAGGACCTTACCCTGACCATCAGCCTGCAGCCCGATGGCACCCCTGTTTATGCGCTGCGGTTCAAGGATAAAGTGGTCATCGCTCCGTCACCTTTAGGCATGGAACTCAAAGATCGCGGTGCGCTTGCGCACGATTTCAAATGGTTGTCGGCAGACACCGGTAGCACTGATACTTCATGGGAACCGGTGTGGGGTGAGGTGTCGGTTATTCGGGACCGTCATAGCTCAGCGCTGATCAAACTGAAGCACGAACCCAGTACGCTGCTGCTCAATATTGAATTTCGTTTGTTTGACGACGGCCTGGGATTCCGCTATATATTCCCGGAGCAAAATGGCCTCAAACATTTTGTAGTCAAGGATGAATTTACCCGGTTTGCGCTCAGCGGCGATCATAAGGCCTTTTGGATCCCCGGTGATTATGATACCAATGAGTATATGTATTCCACTACGCGAATTTCTGAGGTGGAGGCCATCAAGGCTTCAGCGCGTAACATGGAGATCGCCACACGCACACCCATAGGCGTTCATGTGGTGCAAACACCACTTATGCTGAGGTCAGACGACGGATTATATATCAACATCCATGAAGCCGCACTGGTCAATTATCCGGCAATGCATCTGGAGGTGGATACCGCCACACTGCAACTGGCAGCGCATCTTGTGCCGGATGCTGTTGGCAATAAAGCCTATGCCGCCACGCCATTCCATACACCCTGGAGAACCATCATCGTGAGTGATCAGGCTACGGATATATTATATTCCAAACTGATACTGAATCTGAATGAACCGAACGCGATCGGTAACACCGACTTTATTCAACCGATGAAGTATGTCGGGATATGGTGGGAGATGCACGTAGGCACGGCAACATGGGAATATGCAGTGGAACGCAATATCGATCTCGAGAACAGCAACTGGTCGGCACTGACACCCAATGGAAAACACGGCGCCACAACCGAGCGCACCAAGTACTACATTGATTTTGCAGCAGAGCATGGATTCGATGGCGTTTTGGTGGAGGGATGGAACGTAGGCTGGGAAGACTGGTTCGGCCAGTGGAAGGAGAACGTCTTCGATTTTCAAACCCCCTATCCGGATTTCGACATCAAAGCCGTATCCGCATACGCAAAAGAAAAAGGCGTGCAGATGATCATGCATCACGAGACCTCCGCCAGCGTAACCAATTATGAACGGCGATTACAACAGGCCATGGACCTGATGCAGGAATACGGATATCCCGCAGTAAAAACAGGTTATGTGGGCCGTATCATCCCGAGAGGTGAGTGGCATGACGGGCAATGGATGGTGAATCACTATGTATATGTGGCGCAGGAAATGGCAAAGCGCAAATTAATGGTAGATGCACATGAACCGGTGCGTCCTACAGGCTTGCATCGCACGTATCCCAACTGGCTGGCCTGTGAAGCAGCGAGAGGAAATGAATTCAATGCCTGGAGCCAGGGTAATCCGCCTGAGCATGAAACGATATTGCCCTTCACCCGCCTCATGGGCGGACCGATGGATTATACACCCGGCATCTTCGAGATCAAAATGGACCACTATGGACAAAAGACGGGCAATCAGGTGCATACCACACTCGCCAAACAACTCGCTTTGTATGTGACCATGTATTCCCCGCTGCAAATGGCTGCCGATATTCCGGAGAATTATCTGAAGTATGCGGATGCATTCCAGTTCATCAAAGATGTGCCTGTCGACTGGCAGGATTCAAAATACCTGGAAGCGGAACCGGGAGAATTTATCACGGTTGCCCGTAAAGAGAAAAATGGAAACGACTGGTATATCGGCGCCATCACAGATGAAAAGGCCCGTACGACCACCCTTGCTTTGGATTTTCTGGATAAGGGTCGTGTGTATACAGCAACCATTTATGCGGATGCGCCGGATGCGGACTGGAAGCAGAATCCGAAGGCGTATGTGATCACGAAACAGCAGGTTAAAGCCGGCTCGGTATTAACCCTGCAACTGGCTCCGGGTGGAGGTGCCGCTGTGCAGCTCACTGCATTGGGGGATAATTGATAGCAGGTGATCAGTCCCTGAGAGAAGAGAACCAGATATTCGCAAAAATAAAACACGGTTCTGCGCAATCACCATGGCCTGCTGATGCTGAAGGCTGATACAGGGCGGTGGTGGTTGATCCGTTTGCCACAAAAATGTCCTGCGCAATGATGCTGTTCTGATAATTCACCAGTTCGTCGGCTGTGCAGTAATACATAATGATGGGAACGGTGGGTGTCCATCCGGTGAGGTCGTTCTCCTGTAATGCGAGGCGGAAAGGATTGTCCGGATTGTTGATGAAATCATCCAGCACCTCAGGCCTGATGATCTCTTTGGGTATAGCCGGCATAACGGCATCAATTTCTCCGCCGCTATGTGTGCCATCGAATAAGTGCGGCAGTAAAGTATCATAAGGCGATAGCAGATAGTCGGAAGGCGAGTCATACATATCGTAGACCTCATTATATCCGAACATCAGATAAGGGAGATAAAAGGGCGCACCATAGGGTTCATCGGCGAGCACATAATCTGTTTGTGCTCCGCTCAGGTCATACGGTCCGCTCATGGGTGCGCTGGCCGTGATGGTGAATTCATCGCTGTAATCTTCCTGAATGGCCTTGGTGGTGGCCATGGCAGCATGTCCGCCCTGACTATACCCGAAAATGAATAATTGATCGTTCAGCGCCACATTGAGGTCGGCACACAAGGTGCGTGCGGCGCGCATCAGGTCGATACTGGCCGTGGCTTCGGTCGCAGCATGGCAATACGGATGCCTGCCGGGAGAATCACCCATACCGAGGTAATCCGGCAAGCTCACTACATATCCGTCGGCGCCATATAACATGCCCAGCACCAGTTCATCACTTTCATAACTCGGAACGGCATAGCGCTCTACGACTGTGCCATGGGTATACAAACACAAAGGTGCCGCGCTCACGCCAAAGGGTACCACAACAGCACCTGAAGCCTGCGTTTCAATGCCCTCTGCATCGATCGTTTTATATAAAACGCGATAAATCTGGATGGGATAATTATTGGGATAGGTGAGCAGGTCGGGATCAAATGAAGACAATGCCGAATCCGTTTGTTCTATGGACCAGTCATGCAAAAGTGTGATATTGATGATCTCACCGCGAAACGATTGTTCCGATGTGTTGGTGATCTCCGGATCAATATTGCAGGAAGCGATGAACAGCAGTGTGCCGGTGACGGCCAGAGCGGTCAGGTGTAAAGGACGCAGCATGAATAGGTAAGGTTCTGTATCCTTCAAAGATACCATTTACCATGCAATCGATCAGATGGAGCGGGAAAACGTTGGTGTTCCGGCAGAGCGGTCATGTAAATGTGCATCCAATGCGGAGGCGATATTGCGGATGAACAGTTTTCCTGCTGCTGTCACGCGCAGGGTGAGACCATCTGTTTCTGCAAGTCCGTCATGGATAAAAGACTCCAGTCGTTCCATGATCTGAGCGATGCGTTCAGTCGGTAAGGTATGTGCATCCAGCGTGGTGGTATCGCGGCACATGAGGTCCAGAATGTGTTTGCGCAGGATAAGGTCCTCCTGACTCAGCAGATGTCCGTTCACCAACGGTAAATTACCAGCCTGGAGCATATCCTGATAGGTTTCCACCTCTTTGGCATTTTGTGCAAAGGCGGTCCATGCATCACCGATGGCCGATGCGCCGAGGCCGATGACCAGTTTGTGGTTCGTGGTCGTATAGCCCATGAAATTCCGGTGCAGTCTGCCCTCCTCATGCGCAATGAGGAGTCCGTCGCCCGGCAGTGCAAAATGATCCATGCCGATGTGCACATAACCCAGTGCGGTCAGTTGTGCACTGCCTTCGGCATACATGGCCAGTTTTTCAGCAGCCTTTGGGACATCTGCATCGGTATACCGACGCTGGCCTTTGCTTTTCCAGGGCACATGGGCATAGGAGTAAAAGGCGATGCGATCCGGCATGAGCTGCTGCACATAGTGCATGGTCATGCGGATACTATCTGTGGTTTGTTTGGGGAGGCCGTAGATCAGGTCAAAATTTACGCTGCTGTAACCCAGTTCACGCGACCATTCGGTGATCTGCCGCGTTTGTTCAAAGGATTGCATCCGGTTGATGATGAATTGCACGGCTGGGTCAAAATCCTGCACACCCATGCTCACGCGGTTGAATCCGGCTTCACGCAGAGCAGCCAGATGGGCATAGGTGGTATAATTCGGGTGCACCTCTACGCTGAACGCATGGTCTTCGGGCACGATCGCATCCTGTGTAAGGGAGCGGATCAACGCCTGCAGGTGCTCAGGAGAAAAAAAGGTAGGTGTTCCGCCGCCGAGGTGTATCTCCCGTATGATCGGTGTGGAGGGCAATTGCGCGCGATACATCGCCCATTCCTGCAGCACACTGTCGAGATAGGGTTTTTCTACCGCATGGTTTTTGGTAATGCGTTTATTGCAGGCGCAATAGGTGCATAATTCTTCACAGAAAGGAAGATGCACATAAATGCATATTTCTCCGTTCTCTGAAACAAAACTGTTCACCACCTCCTGCATCCAGATAGCACTGTTGAGTGCATCAAACTGCCACGCAGGCACCGTTGGGTAGCTGGTATAGCGCGGCACGGGCACGTCGTATTTCTGAAGCAGCTGCAGGTCGTTCATTGCCCTGCAAAGATACGGCGTGAATGATCATGACCTTGTAAAAAAAAGAAAGGGGAAAGGTGCTTGCCTTTCCCCTTCCGGAAGATCGAATGGATTATTGTTTAATGAACTCCTGTGTATAATGTTGTTCATTGCCCTGTGCATCCTCCATGCGTAAACGCAGCAAATACATGCCGGGTGTGAGCTGATGGATATCGGTGGTCACCAGTCCGGTGCTGTTACCAATGGTGTATTCGGCTGCAACGCGATCGCCATGGATATTGAATATCTCGACTGCGGTGACATCGCCCGGAATGTGTGCCCGGTAAATATGCACCAGGTCAACGGCAGGATTCGGATATACCGTTGGCTCAAGTTGCTGCACCTCCAGCATGTCGGGCTGTGTGCGATACAGCGAATCGTTATACGGTATGCAATCCACCCATTTTACGCCGTTACGCACATAGGATCTGGAGAACTGCGAATTATATATATGCTGCATCAGATAATCGGCATCTTCTGCATAGGTCGCTGGTTTCAGGTGAAAACCGTCAGCATCACTGAAATCCGAGCAGGCATACGCCCTCCCGTCGGTTGCCCGAGGGTTGTTGCCGTCGGTCCAGTAATACGGTCCCCACGTTACAAAAGGCACGCGTTTGTTCACCCCGAAATAGCGCAGATCAGTAGCGCCGTTGATCTGATCTTCGATCAGCCATTTCACGGCAAAATTATTCCAGTAGGATGCAGGCTCGCCGATGGCCGGTGATTGTTCCAGTGTGGTATCACAGTAGCCGCCATAATGCCTGCCACTCACGAACATGATCTGCACATTCGGAAAGCGGTCCAATAGCATGCGGAGATAGGTTTCAAGATTATCGCGGATACGCAAGGGGGTCTCCGGAAAGCTCAATGCATTCGTCGTGTCATATTTATCATTGAAATACATCCAGGCAACCTGCAATTGGGCAGGAGTATAGCCTTTGTCTTCGATCTTGTTCAACATGTTGTTCCAATACTTATTGGAATCCGGTCCGATGGCATAATCCAGTCCCTTGCCGCCGGCGCCCATATTAATGGCATCGAAACAACGATTGGTATTATAGTCATCAGTTGTATCGCGTACAATAGGCACGAATTCATCCCACATTTTTCCGGCAAGAGAAGGACCGAATCCGCCCATCAATACAACGCCGTCATGATAATTAACCTGGCCTAAGCCGTCCAGCGGCTGCATATTGCGGGCAAATGAGCGGCCTTTTTTAAAGTGCTGGCTGGCGGGGTTCTCTGCATTTGCGCCGCCGGGAAACAATCCCCCCTGATAACCCAGATAATATCCGGGCCCCAGATCGATCAATGGAATAAGACCGGTAGAGTCGTTATCGCAAACAGGGCCCTGTGCATGCCCCGCGCGGGGAACGACGACAATCAGGATAAACGTCAGAAAAATTGCTGTTATGCTTCTCATGGTGTGTGTGTTTACATCCGCAAAACTAATTTCATCAGCTATTGCCATCCAAGACTTGGCCTGTCAGTTGTGAGTCAAAAAAAGCAACACTTTGGAGTTGAGCGGACAATTTGTCCTTAAAAACTCGCGGCTTCCGCCAGATTGTCGCTTTAAACTGAAGCGGGGGCAATAGTATGTTTTTTGATGAGAAAAGGCTGTTGATCTATCCCAACACAACCGATATATGCAACTACAGAACTTTACGATCAAAGCACAGGAGGTGGTCCAGCAGGCGCAGCAAATGGCGATGCAGATGGATCATCAGCAGATCAGCAATGAACATATCCTGAAGGCCCTGTTATCCGATGAGGATGAGGTGGCGCTCTACCTCTTGAAAAAACTGCAGGTGAATCCGCAGTATGTGCAACAGAAACTGGATGAGCAGCTGGCCGTGGTGCCAAAGATGCCCGGGCAGGGCGGACAGTACATTGCCCGCGAGGCGAATCTGGCCATCGCTAAAAGTCAGACCTTTTTGATGGAATTCGGGGATGAATTTGTTTCTGTTGAGCATCTGCTGCTCGGCATCCTGGCTGCGAATGATGGAGTCGCTAAACTACTCAAGTCGCAGGGCATGACGGAGAAAGATCTGAAAGCGGCCATCCGCGATCTTCGAAAAGGTGCAACGATGCAATCGCAGAGTGGTGAGAACCAGATCAACGCACTGAACAAATATGCCATCAACCTGAATGAACGTGCTCGCAACGGAAAGCTGGATCCGGTGATCGGTCGCGATGAGGAGATCAGGCGCGTGCTGCATATCCTTTCTCGCCGCACAAAGAACAACCCCATCCTGGTGGGTGACCCCGGTGTGGGTAAGACCGCTATTGCGGAGGGCATTGCTCACCGCATCGTGAATGGCGATGTGCCCGAGAACCTGAAATCCAAAACCATCTTTTCACTCGACATGGGCGCACTCATTGCAGGCGCCAAGTATAAAGGAGAATTTGAGGAACGATTGAAAGGCGTCGTAAAAGAAGTGATCGGCAGCGAAGGCCAGATCATTCTGTTCATCGACGAGATACATACCTTGGTAGGTGCCGGAGGCGGCGGTGAAGGCGCTATGGATGCAGCCAATATCCTGAAACCTGCTCTGGCACGCGGAGAGTTAAGGGCCATCGGTGCCACAACACTCAATGAATACCAGAAATATTTCGAGAAAGATAAAGCGCTGGAGCGCCGCTTCCAGAAAGTGCTCGTGGATGAGCCTTCGATGGAAGATGCAGTGTCGATATTGCGCGGACTGAAAGAGCGCTATGAGAATCACCATAAGGTGCGTATCAAAGATGAGGCGATCATTGCGAGTGTGGAATTGAGTGCGCGCTATATCGCCGATCGCAAATTACCCGATAAGGCGATTGACCTGATCGATGAAGCTGCAGCTAAAATGCGCCTCGAAATGGACAGCGTGCCGGAAGAACTCGATGAACTCGACCGCCGCATCCGTCAGCTCGAGATCGAACGCGAGGCCATCAAGCGCGAAAATGATGAAAAAAAGCTGGAGGAACTCTCCCGTCAGATCGCCGAACTCACCGAAGAACGCAACGACGTGAAGGCCAAGTGGGAACAGGAGAAAGAAGTGGTGGATAAGATCCAGCAGCGTAAAGCCGATATCGAGCAATACAAATTGCAGGCAGAACAGGCAGAACGCGAAGGCAATTACGGGCTGGTGGCAGAACTCCGCTACGGCAAGATCAAGGAAGCAGAAGCCGCCCTCGTACAATTGGAACAGGAACTCAAGGCCATGGATGCCGGCAAGCGCCTGATGAAGGAAGAAGTGGATGCAGAAGATATCGCCGAGATCGTGGCGAAGTGGACGGGCATCCCGGTCAGCAAAATGCTGGAGAGCGACCGTATGAAATTGCTGCGTCTCGAAGAAGAACTGCACAAGCGCGTAGTGGGTCAGGATGAGGCGATCGTGGCTGTTTCGGATGCCATCCGCAGAAGCCGTGCAGGCCTGCAGGATCCCAAAAAGCCCATCGGTTCATTCATTTTCCTCGGCACCACAGGTGTAGGTAAGACAGAGCTGGCCAAGGCCATCAGTGAATTCCTCTTCAACGATGAGCACGCGATGACGCGCATCGACATGAGCGAATATCAGGAACGACATAGCGTAAGCCGACTCATTGGCGCGCCTCCGGGCTATGTGGGATACGATGAAGGCGGTCAGCTGACAGAAGCCGTGCGCCGAAAGCCCTACTCTGTGGTACTGCTCGACGAGATTGAGAAAGCGCATCCGGATGTATTCAACATCCTCCTGCAGGTGCTGGACGACGGCCGCCTCACCGATAACAAAGGCAGAACGGTGGATTTCAAGAATACCATCATCATCATGACCAGTAACATCGGCTCACACATCATCCAGGAGCGCTTTGAAGGGGTGACGGAAGAAAATCTGCTGGCCGTTACCGAAACCACCAAGATCGAGGTGATGGAGATGCTGCGCAGAACGATACGCCCCGAATTCCTGAACCGTATCGACGAGATCATCATGTTCAAGCCGCTGCTCAGAAGTGAGATCAGAGGTATCGTGCAGATCCAGCTGGAATCCCTGAAGGCCATGCTCGGGGAACGGGACATCCGAATGGAGTTCACGGAAGAGCTGGTCGACTGGCTGGCGGAAGAGGGCTTTGACCCGCAGTTCGGCGCACGCCCGCTCAAACGGGTGATCCAGAAGGAGCTGGTGAACCAGCTGTCCAAACAGATCCTCTCCGGCGCCGTGCAGGGTGGGGGAGATGCCGTGATCCGCATCGGTGTAGACAACGGAGAGGTGGTATTCAGCAATGCCTGAACCGGTTTCTGACCCCCTTATGGGTTTTCCACGCAGGGGGTTTTGAAATATTGGTGAATGCTTTACCTTTGTGCGGTCAAATCTATGGCTATGGAAAATACCCAAAAAGAGAAATACCGCCTCAAGGTGATCCCTAAATACCTGATCCTCGGATTGCTGTTCAGCGCTATCACCGTTTGGATGGTGATCTATATGAGTCAGTTCTTCTGGATCGGATTGCCGTTCGCCTTTACCTTCCTGGCGCTCTCTATCGACGCTCTGTGATCTGAATCATCCTGTGCATGTATTTGCACCGGACGAAATATATACAGGCAATACCCTATAGGGTATTGCTTTTTTTTTGCCCTTGCGTGATCGCCGTCACAGTTGCGGAAACCACCACGCCAGCATCAGGCTGGATCAATCCTTAAAAAACTTCATGAAGCGGTTCACCACACTTGCCGCATACGCCGGCTTGCCGTTATCTAAATACCGGCCGGCATACATGCATATGAAAGAGATGATGGTGGCCGGAATAAAGGCTTCTACCGGCAGCGGCATATAATATTCGAAGAAGATATACGTGACCATCCCGCCGAACATACTCAGCAATGCACCCTGCGTGTTGATGTTTTTCCAGTATAACCCGGCTGTCATCGGCGCCAGCAAACTGACCATGCCGAAAGTGGCACTCTCACCCACCAGCTCATAAATATTCTGACGGGGAATGGTCATACAGAAACTGATCAGTGCAATGGCCACCACGCTCAGTCGCAGCATGATCATGAATTGTTTGTCCGACAACTCTCTTTTGCCGTTGGCTTTATACAGCGGTTTGAGGAAATTCTCCGCCAGGATACTCGCCGGTGCCAGGATGGAACCGCTGCAGGTGCTGAGCACCGCTGACAAGAGCGCGCCGAAGAACATGATCTGGATCCAAAGTGGCGTGTGGTTCAGTACGATATGCGGAAGCACGGATTGTGTATCGGAAAAATTTTCAGTGGGATACAGCACCTTGGCTGCCAATGCGATGAACAGCGGCAACATGGCAATAACAAGGTAAATAGCAGCACCCAGATAGGTGGAGTTCACAGCCGCCTTTTCACTGCGCGCACTGTTGGCACGCTGAAATACATCCTGTGACGGAATATAGCCCAGCCCGATCACCATCCATGCGCCTATCCAGTTGGTGATATCGATCGGCTCGGCATTCGGCAGGAATTTGAACGTATTCTCCGGAGCATTGGCGATCACCTCTGAAACACCGCCGGCTTCATTGGCCACAAAGATCACCACAATTACGAGGCCGATGACGATGAGTATGCTCTGTATGAAATCCGTGATCGATACCGCCCACATACCACCGATCATGGTGTAAGCCGTTACCACGATGCTGCACAGCAATATCGCCGTGGGCATGCTGATGCCAATGCCGGCCTGCGTGAGTACCACCTGTAAAATGATGCCCAGCGCTACGAACTGGGCGGCGATGTAACCGAAAAAGGTCAGCAGCATGAAAAAACTCGAGATCAGCTCCACGTTCTGCCCGTATTTGATACGGAACAGATCACCGATGGTGAGCAGATTCATCCGGTACAGCCGGCGCACGAAAAAGAAGCCGAACAGAAAAAGACACAGCGAAGCGCCGAACGGATCCTCGATCACGTTCATCAGTCCGCCCTCCATGAACGCACTCGATGCGCCAAAAACGGTCTCGCTGCCAAACCACAAGGCGAACAGGGCAGCAGCATTGAACAGGGGAGGGAGCCGGCGACCGGCCTGCACAAAATCACCCGAACCTTTTACAAACCTGCTTGCAAAAACGCCAATGGAAATGGTAACCACCAGGTAAATGATCACAAAGGTTAGTAGCATCTCTCGCGGTAGGGAGTCTGGGGTGGGTGAATTTTAGCTGACAAAAATATAAAAACCCCCGAATCGCACAAACGCCGTACCAACATCGGGCCTGTGATTTTAATCAACTGTGAAAGCGCGGGCGGAATCCTTAGTTTTGCCGTTCATCATTCAGGTATGCGTAAGATCGTTCTCTCCCTGGCCCTCGTGAGCCAGCTGTTTGTTTCCTGTTCCCGGAAAAGCGATCCTGCGCCTGCCGATAATTCTGCTGATATGATCATCAACGACCCGCACTCCTTCTCGCGCCCCGCCACTGCCCGAGGCACACACCTCAAATGGAACGCCACCGTGGATTTTGCCGCCAGGACCATTTCCGGAACGGCCGAGTGGACCATCGAAGCGTCGCCGGATGCCCGCGAAGTCATTTTTGATACACGCGGTCTCACCATCCACGAAGTGACCGCCAACGGCCGCGCCCTGGCTTATACCATGGGTGATACCGTAAGCGGACAACCCTGGATGGGACGTGCCCTGCGCATCCCCATCGATACTGCCGTGCGCACCGTGAGCATCTCTTATACCTCAGCTCCGGATGCCGCTGCGCTCCAGTGGCTGTCGGCAGAACAAACCCGCGATAAACAGCACCCCTTCCTTTTCACCCAGTCGCAGGCCATCCTCGCACGTACCTGGATACCCTGTCAGGACGGACCGGGTGTGCGTTTCACCTTCGAAGCTACCGTGCAGGTTCCGGTGGGGATGATGGCGCTCATGAGTGCCGAGAACCCGCAACAGGAGAGTGCCGATGGCCGCTATCACTTCCGCATGGAGCAACCCATCCCGTCGTATCTGATGTCGCTGGCCGTGGGTGACCTCGCCTTCAAACCGGTGGGTGCCGAAACAGGTGTTTATGCGGAGCCCTCTTATGTGGATGCCTGCGCAGAAGAACTGAGCGATATGCAAACCATGCTGGAGAAAGCCGAACAACTCTATGGCAAATACCAGTGGGGCCGCTACGATGTGATCGTGCTGCCACCTTCATTCCCCTTCGGCGGTATGGAAAATCCCCGTATCACCTTCGCCACGCCTACCATCATCGCCGGCGATAAAAGTCTGGTGGCACTCGTCGCCCACGAACTCGCGCACAGCTGGAGCGGCAACCTGGTGACCAACGCCACCTGGAATGACTTCTGGCTCAACGAAGGCTTTACCGTGTATTTCGAGAATCGTATCATGGAGGCCGTGTACGGTAAAGATTATGCCGAAATGCTGCAGGTGCTCGAATATGAATCACTGGCGGAAACAGTGAAGGATTTCGGCGCCACTTCCGAAGACACCCATCTCAAACTCAAACTCGACAACCGCGATCCAGATGAAGGCGTAAGCGATATCGCCTATAACAAAGGCGCATTTTTCCTGCGTCTGCTCGAAAGTAAAGTGGGTCGTGAAAAATGGGATGCTTTTGTGAATGGTTATTTCACGGAGAACGGTTTCCGCGTGATGACCACCGAGGCATTCATTGAATATTTGAACAGTCACCTCATCGAACCCAATGCTGCGGCTTATGCCGACGTAAACATCAACGATTGGATATACGGTCCCGGCATACCCGACAACTGCCCGAATGTAGTTTCTACCCGCTTCAATGCCGTGGATGCACAGGTAGCCCGATTTAAATCCGGCGACGCAGCATCATCGCTTGTTACAGCAGGCTGGACCACCCATGAATGGCTGCGTTTCATTTATCAGCTGCCCGATGACATCTCTACTGATCGCATGGCCGATCTGGACAAACAATTCCGTTTCACCGGCGCCGGCAATTGCGAGATCGCCGATGCATGGTATGAATTGGCGGTCCGCCGTAAATATGAGGCTGCCTATGCAGAAATGGAAAAATTCCTGTGCAGCGTAGGCCGCCGAAAATTCCTCATGCCGGTATACAAAGCCATGATGCAAACCGGCCAGGAGTCCATGGCCAGAACGATCTACGCCAAAGCGCGCTCCGGCTATCATTACGTGGCGCAGAACTCTCTGGATGAACTGGTAGGCACGAATTGAGTAATTTTACCCATTCCGGATGAGTACTACGGCAACAGGAAAAGTGATATTTATTGTGGGGAACAGTCGCAGTGGCACCACCATGATGCGGCGCGTACTGGGTAACCATCCGGATATCTACATGCTCGAGGAGCTGCATTTCTTTGAACAGCTATGGAGTACGGCGGATAAGGAAAAAGTGCTGAGTGCCGGGGATGCGGATCAATTAGCTTCGCGATTGTTATTCATCCAGCGCGACGGATATCTCGCCGCAATGGATACTGGGAAACACCTGACAGAAGCGAAGACGATCACGGCCTCCATCGAAGGACCGTTGTATCCGCACCGGGTATTGAATGCCTTCCTTTTCCACGAAACCCGCAAGAACGGCAAAACCATCCCCTGTGAAAAAACACCGCAGGATGTATTTTATATCGGCGAGATACTGGAACTCTTTCCGGATGCACGCATCGTGAACATGGTGCGCGACCCGCGGGGTGTGCTGCTGAGTCAGAAACGCAAATGGCAGCGGAAGAAGATGGGCGCCGGCTTCATGACCAAAAAGGAACAACGCCGACTGCGCATCAACTATCATCCCATCACCATCAGCAAACTGTGGAACAGCAGTATCCGTGCCGCCGCAAAATTCAAAGGACATGCGCAGGTGCACAATGTCATTTTCGAGCAATTGGTGAATGCCTCTGAACAGGAAGTACGCAGCCTCTGCACTTTCCTGGGCATCGAATATCAGCCGTCGATGCTGCATATCCCTCAGGTGGGTTCCAGTAATGAAGCCGATATGCCGGAGGCCTACGGTATCAAAACGGAACGCGCCGGCAACTGGGAGAAGGGCGGACTGAATAAAGCGGAAGTATGGTTCTGTCAGCGTATCTGTGGTGAACACATGCGTTTGTATGGCTATGACGTGAAGCCCGTGCATGCCAACCCACTGCTCATCGGCTGGTATTATCTCTCTTTCCCGTTCAAGATCGTGCTCGCTGTTTTGTTTAATCTCCATCGCATGAAAAATATCGTGGAAGCCATTCGCCGCAGGTTGAGCTGACCTGAAGCCTTTGTGTGTTCGCGTATGTAAATGAATGAGTATGAATACCCGCAAGAAGGTCCTACACATCACCATACACCTCCCGTTCCCAACGAACCATGGTGCCAGCCTGTTCAATTCCTATAAGCTCTGCACCTGGCTGCACAGGAACCACGACCTGTATTTTGCGTGCTTCCTGAAAGGGGATGACGTGAAATATAAAGATGCCTTTTTGGAAGACACCGGTATCAAGAATTATTATTTCGAAGTGCTGAACGTGCCCAGAAGCGGCGGTAATCTCATCAGAAGTTATTTGAAGGGGATGACCATTAATATGTTCCGCAACTACTCAGCATCCATGCATCGCCATATCCGGTCCATCGCACACCAATTCGATGTGATCGTGGCTGAACATTATGAGGTGATGCAATATGTGCCCAGGGATTTCAAAGGAAAAGTGGTGTTCCGCACACACAATGCTGAATATCTGATCTGGAGCAGGTATGCTGAGGTGGAAACCAATCCGATCAAAAAACTGGTGGTGGGAATGGAAGCCCGCCGCATAAAAAATTGGGAGTTCAGATATGTACAGCAAGCTGACATCGTATTGGGCGGCACCAACGACAACGAAGTGCATGAACCCGATCCGCAGAAGCGTGCATTGAAATTCCGCGATTATCTGCATATCGGCGACGACAGTCAGATCACCCTGCCGATACCGGATTATGAAAAACTGGAGAACAGCCTGCTGTATGTGGGCACCCTCACCTGGGAAGCCAATGTGGAAGGTTTGCTCTGGTTCGTGGAAGGCTGCTGGCAGGCATTGAAAGAACGTTTCCCTGAACTCAAACTCTACATCATAGGTAAAAATCCCGACCAGCGACTCATCGATATGAGTAAGCAGCAGGAAGGCATCATCATCACCGGATTCGTGGAGGATCTCGAGGAATATTTCATGCGCTGCAAAGTGAATGTCATTCCCCTCCGTTTCGGTTCCGGTATGAAAGTAAAGACCATCAACGGACTCTGCCGCGGCATCCCCATGGTATGTACTGACATCGGTGCGGAAGGCCTCCGCGTCACGCATGACAAAGACATCCTCATCGCCAACGACCATGCAGGATTCATGCACTATGTAAGCGAACTCCTCACCGATAACCGCAAATGGGAATCCATCGCCCGCCAAAGCAAGGAGACCGCCCGTATGTATTACACCTGGGAGTCATTATACAAGATCCTCGAGGAGAATATTTAGGGCTCTGATCCACCACATCCGCGGCATCTGTGTCGCTGTGTATTTTTAATGCACGACCAGACCTGCCAAACGCACATCCTCTAAATTCCATAATTTTACACCATGGTAATCGATCATCGGTACAAATTTGTTTTTGTTGAACTGCCCCTCACCGCCACCTCCGCGATCAGCAAAGAGATCAGGGAGCAATACGGTTGTGAATCCTACCTGAACAAACACGCCACCTATGATGATTATCTGCGCAAGGCCACGCCGGAGATGCGTAAGTATACTTCCATCGGGAGTATCCGCAATCCGCTGGATCAGACCGTAAGCATGTACTTCAAATACAAGAACGACCTCGACCAGCGATTCTCCACCGGCCGCAAACGCCCCGGTAAATGGTTGCGCAAATCCCTGGCCCGCAATCGCGATGCGGTGCGCTATCAGTATATCACGGACAATAACGCCACGTTCGAGCAATACTTCCTGAAATTCTTCAAATGGCCATACAGCAACTGGAGCATCGTGCACCACAAGCAGATGGATCATATCATCCGCTTCGAACATCTGGTGGAAGATTACCGCAAGGTGTTCACGGCAGTGGGCGTACCCATCACCCGCGACCTCCCGCAGGCCAATAAAACACCGGAGAAAAAAGCGGATTTCTGGAGCTACTACGAAAGCGACCAGGCCAAACGCCGCGCTAAATTCGTGTTCGGTCCATTCATGCGCTATTGGGGATACGCCTTCCCCGAGTCGTGGAACCACATCAAAGAACCCTGGTACGGCCAGATCCTCTATTCCCTCGGCAACATCCCGCGCAAACTCTACTGGCGATTACTGCGCTAAACAGCTATCCCCCTATCGCTGGTATCGAGTATCAGGTATCGAGTATCGGGACAAATGCAATTCATCCTGCATTCCTCATCCCTCATCCCCCCACACCTACGCATCCGCCGCGGCGGACACATTAGCACATTAGTTTAACCCCTATCTTTGCA
>DAIMYJ010000060.1:0-18781 GCA_036734545.1 Chitinophagales bacterium | reverse complement strand
TTTGTTATAATCCAAAGACCCTTTATCCGGTCCATCTGCCACAGTTGCATAATGCAATTTGGGCTCATCGTAGGGGCTGTTAAGTATTGGATTCTCTATGGACATATCTTCAAAAATGCAGATTTATAGTGTCATAATATTATATGGTTTTCTCCAAAATATCAAATCTTTCGAATTGTATAATCGAACATTCACGGTTTTCCGTGAATGAACGTCGGTGAATAACCGGTAGAGGTTACTATTGTTGCCAAAAGTAATTACTTAGATAAACGCCTGATTGCGTAGAGTTAAGGAAAACACATGTCTAACAGACTGATTTAGAAGCAATTGGAAAAAGATTGACACAGGGCACAAGAGGAAATATTTTATTGAAAGTCATTACTTTCCAATACAAAAATTCCTAAAAATATTATCCAACAGATCCTCATTGGTGACTTCGCCGGTGATCTCGCCGATGGCGTTGAGGGCGTAGCGGATGGAGAGGGCGGTGAGCTCGCCGCTGGTCTTGTGCAGGAGGGCGTCCTGTACTTCGGTCATGGTGTTGCGTGCTTTCTGGAGCGCTTCCAGGTGACGGGCATTGGTGACCACGCTGTCCTCGATCGTGATATCGTCGTGCACGATGCGGGCATACATGGCATCCTTTAATTGTTCAATGTTCACCTTCTGCAGTGAGGAGATATACAAGTCCGGATTCACCTTCGTGAACAAGGCTGCTCTTTCCTGACCGCCCTGCGCATCGATCTTATTGGCGATCACGAGCATATTGTCGCCGCTGCTTACCAAACTGCTCATGTCCTGCTGCACCTCTGAGGGCGACATGGTGTGCACGTCGAACACGTAGATCAGTAGGGTAGCCGTTCTTATCTTCTCCAGTGTTTTGGCCACACCGATCTTTTCTATCTCATCTTTGGCTTCGCGGATGCCTGCCGTGTCGATGAGTCGGAACCGCACGCCTTGAATATTCAACTCAGCCTCGATGGTATCGCGGGTGGTGCCGGCGATATCGCTGACGATGGCGCGCTCTTCGTTGAGCAGTGCATTGAGCAGAGTGGACTTCCCGGCATTGGGCCTGCCGGCGATGACCGTTTCTACGCCGTTGCGGATCACATTACCCAGCGCAAAAGACCTGATAAGGCGGTCGAGCTCATGGTTGATCTTATCAACCAGCTGCATAAGGTGGCTGCGCTCGGCAAATTCAACATCCTCCTCGCTGAAGTCGAGTTCGAGTTCTATCAGTGAGGCAAAATGGATGAGTTCATAACGCAGGTTCTTCAGGGCGTCGCCATATCCGCTGCGCATGTGCCTGATAGCCACATCATGTGAAGCCTGTGTTTGTGCCGCGATAAGTTCGGCTACGCCTTCGGCCTGTGCGAGGTCCATTTTGCCATTCAGGAATGCCCGCATGGTGAACTCTCCGGGCTTGGCCATACGTGCTCCTTTTCGGGTGAGTAGTGACAAGAGCTGCTGCTGTATGAATGGTGAACCATGGCAGGAGAGCTCGATCACATCCTCGCCGGTATAAGATCTCGGTGCGCGAAAAATGCTCACCACCACTTCATCCAGGATCTGCCCCTGCTCCTCCACCCTACCGAAATGCAAAGTATGCGTTGGCGCCTCCGTTAATTTCCGGCCCACAAAAACACTGTCGGCGATCTCCACTGCGCGGTCGCCCGACAAGCGGATAACGGCGATAGCCCCTACTCCGGGTGCAGTACTTAAGGCAACAATAGTATCTTTATGGTCGGCGACGAACATCGTTGCGAAGGTACACAGAACCGCGTATAAGTTATGCCTGCACCCAATGCTTCCGGATTCAATATGGCCATGGGCATTATCCTGCTCTTCCTGGGTGTGATGGTCGGTTTCATCGGTATCATGGGGGTGATCGGAGAAGGCCTGAACGGCATCGGGTGGCTGATGTTACTGATGGGCATGGGTGGTGTTTTGATGGTGGTGGGCGGACTGCAGATGGTGCGTGACGGCAATGCGGATCGCAAGAAGCAGGTTGCCACGGCGCAGGCTGCCCGCAGCGGCCAAGCGCTTGCCGTACTGCCGGATATCCTGGCGGACTGGGTACTGGATGAACAGACCTGGAAGGATTTCTGTATCAACGAAAAAAAATATCGCAATCAGGATAATCTCTGGTTCTTTGTGGCCTTCCTTTTTCTCGGCACCATCGTACTGATGATCAGTCGCAGCAGTTCATTTCTGCTCGCGATCTCCATTGTCGGCGCCATCGGCCTCATTACGATTTACCTGCGGCGGACGGTGGCTCTGCAAAAACTGCATGTGCCTGCAGGCATGCCAAAACAGGTGGTGATCGGCAGACGGCATATCCTGATGAACGGAAAGATCTATCCGATCAATGCCGACCGCATGACCACGCGCAAGGTTCGTGTGATCGAAGACAGCACGCCGATGCTGTTGGAGCTCACTCTCTACTGGCAAACACGCAACGGCGAAACCTACGATGAATTGCGTATCCCTGTGCCGCCCCCTGCACTGGAAAAAGCCAAACTGGCGGCCAATGGAATATTACCCGGACATTCACCTGAACTTATTTAATTGACCTATATGAAAAATGCACTGCACACTATTCTCCTCATGCTGATCACGGTCAGCCTTTCGGCACAATTCAAGCCCGGTGATATCGGTTATTTTCCTGCCATGATGGAACCTTATGCCCGCATGCATGTAACAACACAGGTGGAAACCAAAACAGATCCCTCCGGATGGTCAACGCCATATACCCAAAGCACATTCAACGAGTCAGGGTGGCTTACGGAAGTGTTGTATTTACAGGATTCCTCTTTGAGCGAGGAAGAGCGTTCTCCGGATATGGTCGATGCCTTTTATTATCATGCTGACGGGCGAATCCGTATGATAGAAATGACCGGGTATGATATTTTACCGATCCAGTACGGATTTGAATATGACAAGAAGAATCGTCTGACAGCATCGGTGATCGCGAGTGCGGAGGCAAGGGAGTACACCTATGTTTTAAATAAAAAGGAGCAGGTCACTCAACGCTTTGGTAAAGGTGCACGCTGGGTGTATGCCGACGAACAGGATACCGAGGGGAAATTGCAAATGGTGCCGCTGGATGTTACAGATTACAACTGGAATGCAGATGGCCTGCTCGCCTCTGAAGATTACAGCTACATGGGCGAATGGCAACATCGGATCGTATATGGTTATACTCCATCCGGGCAACTTCAATCCCTTCAAATGTACTATGATCAGGGTGAAACGGCCGTGCCGGTATTCACCACGACCTATGTGTATGACGCGAACGGATTGCTCCAGACTGCCACAACGCAGGAGGGTGCCGATGCATTTGTGAGCACCTTCACCTACGCATTCAAGTAATTCCTGTTGCGATTCGTGTTACCTTTGCAGCATGAAAGTGCTGATGGTCTGTTTAGGTAATATTTGCCGGAGTCCGCTCGCCGAGGGCATTCTGAGGCATAAGGCGCGGCAGCGCGGTCTTGACTGGCATGTGGAGAGCGCCGGCACCGGTGCGTGGCATGTGGGCGAGGCGCCGGATCCGCGGTCACAGCGTATCGCTCATCAGAACGGGATAGATATCAGCAAACAACGGGCCCAGCAATTCAGTCCGTATCACATCGAAATGTTCGACCTGATCTTTGCCATGGATAGTTCGAACTACAATGACATCATGCGCCATGCCAAGACGGAGGAGGAGCGGAAGAAAGTGGAGCTGATCATGAATCTGGTAGAGCCCGGCAGGAATACGGCGGTACCGGACCCATATTATGATGATCATTTATATGCGACAGTATTTCGCATGCTGGATGAAGCGTGTGAAAAGATCATAGAGCGCTATGAAAGTAAATCTGCCTGATTCCGATAACTATCGGAAGCGGCAGGCAGGCACGGATCGAACGGATAAAACGGATTTTCACAGATCTAATTCAAATACATGAGCAAGCAAAAACCGGGTATACCAAAAGGAACGCGTGATTTCGGGCCGGAAGAGGTATCAAAACGGAATTATATCATTGAGACGATACGCAGGGTATATGCCCTGCACGGTTACCAGCCGCTGGAGACACCGGTGATGGAGAACCTGTCGACCCTCATGGGCAAATACGGCGAGGAAGGTGATAAGCTTTTATTCAAAATACTGAACAGCGGTGATTTTCTGAAAGATGCCGATGCTGCTTTGCTGGCTGAAAAAAATTCGAATAAAGTGCTCACCGCTATTTCGGAGAAAGGATTGCGATATGACCTCACGGTGCCTTTTGCGCGCTATGTGGTGATGCATCAGAATGAACTGGCATTTCCCTTCAAGCGCTATCAGATACAGCCCGTATGGCGTGCAGACCGTCCGCAGAAAGGGCGGTATCGCGAGTTCTATCAATGTGATGCGGATGTGATCGGCAGTAATAGTTTGTTGCTGGATGCCGAAATGGTGGAGATGATCGCGGATGTGTTCAGCCGCCTGGGCCTTCGTGTGACCATCCGATTGAATAACCGGAAGATACTGGACGGGCTGAATGAATATATCGGCGAGACCGAGAAGCAGGTGGCGCTGATCACAGCCATCGACAAGCTTGACAAGATCGGTAAGGAGGGTGTGCAGCAGGAACTGCGCGAAAAAGGATTTACCGAAGCACAGATCGAAAAGACCGAAGCGATACTGGCGATCAGCGGTTCTGCCGATGCGAAGATCGCTGCACTGGAAGGTTTGTTCAGCGGAGAAAAAGGTAAGGCAGGTATTCGCGAAGTAAAAGAATTGTTTGCACGTGTGGCAAGTGTTGCTACCGACAGTATTCGTGTTGAGTTCGACCTTACGCTGGCCCGCGGGCTGAGTTATTATACAGGCACCATATACGAGGTGGTGTCGAATGAGGTACAGATGGGCAGTATCCTGGGCGGTGGCCGGTATGATGATCTCACCGGCATTTTCGGTTTACCGAATATGAGTGGTGTGGGAATCTCGTTCGGACTTGACCGCATCTATGATGTGCTCACCGAGCTGGGGCGATTCCCGGAGTCTGCTTTACAGAACACGCAGGTGTTATTTGTAGCTTTTGATGCGGATGCCGAAGTGGCGGCTCTGGGCTATGCGCGCAGTTTACGTGCGGCTGATATCAGCTGCGAAGTGTATCCGGATGTGCAGGCGAAGACGGCGAAGAAATTCAAATATGCCGATGATAAAAAGATCCCGTATTGTGCGATCATCGGATCGAATGAGATGGCCGAGCAGAAGGTGATGCTGAAGAATATGCAAACCGGAGATCAGCAGCTCATGAGTATGGAGGAAGTTATTCGTACGTTGAGTGGCGGGATCGGTGGATTTTTGGATGTTTCTGAATAAATAAATTTCACTGCCGCATCAACTTTTCTTTTCGCCACTATGGCGCGAAGACGCTATGGTTCGCAAAGTGTATGACACAGATTTTTTCGTGCCCGACTTTCCTCGCAGCGATTCTATGAAGCATCATTGCAAAAGGGGCAAACATCAAGTCACTTGAGAGATCTTCGTATTGCAAGATTTCAGGTAAAATCAGCTAAATCAATCACAGCGCACTTCAGAACATATCCTTCATCTTATCGAAGAAGCTTTTTTCTTTTCTGGTCTCGTTGGCGTCTGGGATGAAGTTTTTGGCGCTTTGGAGTTTTTCGAGTGTCTTGCGTTCTTCGGCGCTGAGTTTTTTAGGTACCCAGATATGCACCTGAATGATCTGATCACCGCGGCCGTAAGAATTCAGTCCCGGCAATCCTTTTCCTTTTAATCGCATGATATGACCGCCCTGTGTTCCTTCGGGGATGGTCACGCGGACCTTGCCATCGATGGTGGGCACTTCCACCTTTGTGCCGAGCGCGGCATCGGCAAAGCTGATATAGAGATCATACAGCACGTGATTGCCTTCGCGTTTCAGGTCGCCATCTTTCACTTCTTCTATGGAGATGAGCAGATCACCTGCGGGCCCGCCTTTTTCGCCGGCGTTGCCTTTTCCGTTCATGGATAATTCCACGCCTTCATGCACACCTGCCGGGATATCGAGTGTGATGGTATCTTCACCATACATGCGTCCTTCGCCGTGGCATTTCGTACAATTGGCTGTCACCTGCTGGCCGGAGCCGTGACAGGTGGGACAGGTTTGCGTGGTGGCCATCTGGCCGAGGATTGTGTTCTGCACACGGCGCACATAGCCTGAGCCCTGGCAGGTCTTACAGGTAGTAACGCTGGACGCATCTTTGGCGCCGCTGCCATGACAGGTGTCGCACACCACATATTTTTTTACCTTGATGGTCTTGCGTGCACCTTCGGCCACTTCCTTCAGGGTGAGTTTCACCTTGATACGGATATTACTTCCGCGCATACCACGCTGGCGCTGTTGTCTGCGACCGCCGCCGCCACCGCCAAAGAAATCACCGAACACAGATTCGCCGAAGATGTCGCCGAACTGACTGAATATGTCATCCATATTCATATGCTGTGCGCCGCCGCCACCGGGGCCACCCATACCGGCATGGCCGAACTGATCGTAGCGTGCACGCTTCTGCTGATCGCTCAACACTTCATAAGCTTCGGCGGCCTCCTTGAATTTCTCTTCAGCCTCTTTGTTGCCCGGATTTTTATCGGGGTGAAACTGCAGGGCCAGTTTTCGATAGGCCTTTTTGATCTCCTCCGGCGTTGCCGAGCGGCCGACACCTAATATTTCGTAGTAATCTCTTTTTGACATGTTGTTGCGTTGTCGCCCTTCCGGCCATTATTTGCCCACCACCACTTTAGCGTAGCGAATGATCTTATCGTTGAGGGTATATCCTTTTTCGAGCACGTCCACCACTTTTCCCTGCAGGTCGGGTGTGGGTGCCGGAATTTCTGTGATGGCTTCCATTTTATCTGTGTCGAACACTTCCCCTTTACAGTTGATCTCCTGCAGGCCTTTCTGGCTGAGGGTGTTTCGGAGCTTATCGCTCATGAGTTTGAGGCCGTCCTTCACGGCGTCTACATCCTTAGCGGAGGAGAGTGCCTGTTCTGCGCGGTCGATATCATCCAGTGCCGGCAGGAGGTCTTTGATCACTTCCTGGCCGGCTGTCTTGAACAGCTCGATGCGTTCTTTGGTGGTGCGGCGCTTATAGTTCTCGAACTCGGCGAGCAGGCGAATGAATTTATCCTTTTGCTCGGCCAGTTCTTTCACCATTGATGTGCTGTCGTCCACGGCACCCTCATCCACCGGCAGATTGGTGTTTTCCGCTGTGGTATCCTGCGGCTCGTTCTCTACCGGTATCTCCTGTCTGTCTTTATGCTCCTGTTCGTTCATGTTGTCTGGCTCTTGATTCTGACAAAAATGCACATCACCCCGGTGGGGTCATGCGGTTTCGGGAGGGCAAAAATACTGCCACCCGGCCTGGATTGTCAAATTGACACGTAAAAGAGCCCGGTATCAGGGCCTGGAAGAGCGTTTGTCGAGGCGTTCGGACAAAAGTTCGTCCAGCTCGGCAATGGAAACATGCCTGCTGATGATCTCCCCTGAGCCGTCGATGAGGAAGTAGCGGGGGGTATAGTTCACCTGATAGGCGGTGGCGCTTTCTGCGTTCCAGCCGGCGGTGTCTATGGTCTGGCAGGTCCATGTGATGCCATCTTCCTGCACAGCCGACAGCCATTTGGCCTTATCGGTATCGAGAGATATGGAATACACGCAAAATCCTTTGGCTTCCTTAAAGTCGGCATCCCTGTAGGCATCATACAATCGTTGCAGTTCAGGGTGGTTACGTCTGGCGGCCATGTTTCCCGAGTCCCAGAAGGCCAACAGCACTATGTTACCCCGGTGATCACTCAGTGATATGGATTTACCATCCGCTGTTACGGTGCGCACCTCGGGTGCTTTTGCGCCATTGGTCAATGCACCGGTGGCAGTTTCTGCCGAAGAGCAGGCATTGAGCAGCGTAACGAGCAATCCTGCTGCCAGCGTTGTGATCAGTTGACGTGTGTGTAGATGGGCATTCACTGCGGATCTCATATTGGTCATAGTCTACATTTGATCGTTCAGTATGCGCTCCAGGTCGGGTATGAGTATATTATGGTTGATGATGATGCCGTTCTCATTGATCAGAAAATACTTGGGCAGGGAAGCAATGTTATATTGCTCTACTGCACTGCTGTTCCATCCGGCGGTATCATTGACGATGGCCGAGAAGGTCAACGCGTCTTCCTGAATGGCCTTCTGCCAGGTTTCCCTGTCGGTATCCAGGTTCACGCTATAAACGCTAAAACCCGTGCCGGAGGAAAAAGTTGACTGTTGATATTTCTGATAGAGGCGTTGCAATTCAAAATGATTTCTACGGGAGGCCGCATTGGGTGCATCCCAAAATTCAATGAGCACCAGCTTTCCGCGCAGATCAGAGAGTGCACGAACATTGCCGGTAGCATCCGTAAGACGTATCTCCGGTGCCAGATTGCCATTGCGTGTGCCTGTTTCGGGAGTAGAGGTGGCGCAGCCTGTTCCTGTGGCTATGCCCATGCATAGTAACAGAACTGCCACATATTGGTATGTCAGTTTCTCAAACATCCCCCTACGGTGTTTTCATGGTTCAAATAGATACAAGCACCTGGGAAAAGTACTCGTATGATTTAAAATA
Source organism: Chitinophagales bacterium (assembly GCA_036734545.1). Classification (GTDB taxonomy): domain Bacteria; phylum Bacteroidota; class Bacteroidia; order Chitinophagales; family BACL12; genus UBA7236. The sequence goes on along the minus strand of DAIMYJ010000060.1, from coordinate 10,165 downwards.
CTATACGCTGATCCATGCATATTCGTTGCATGGCCTGCAATTATATTCGTACGATCTGCGCGCCGATCGCCTGCAGTCGCTTGTCGATATACTGGTAACCGCGGTCGATCTGTTCAATATTGCGGATAATGCTCTTGCCTTCGGCTGACAGCGCTGCAATCAGCAGGGCTACGCCGGCACGAATATCCGGAGAACTCATTTCGAGTCCGCGCAAACGCGTCTTCCTGTCGAGGCCGATCACAGTGGCGCGGTGCGGATCGCACAGAATGATCTGGGCGCCCATCTCAATAAGTTTATCTACGAAGAACAGGCGGCTCTCGAACATTTTTTGGTGGATGAGCACGCTGCCGCGGGCCTGTGTGGCCACAACGAGTACGATACTGATCAGGTCGGGGGTGAATCCCGGCCAGGGTGCATCTGCCACCGTTAATATGGAGCCGTCTATGAAGTTCTGTATCTCATAATGCTCCTGCGCCGGAATAAAGAGGTCGTCGCCACGGCGTTCCATGGCTATGCCGAGGCGGGAGAATACTTCCGGGATGATACCCAATTGCTCGAAGTGCACATCCTTGATCGTGATCTCGCTCTGGGTCATAGCGGCAAGGCCGATGAAGCTGCCGATCTCGATCATATCGGGGAGGATGCGGTGTTCGCAGCCACCCAATTCCTGCACACCCTGAATGGTAAGCAGATTCGAACCGATGCCGGAGATCTGTGCGCCCATCCGCACCAGCATCTGGCACAGCTGCTGCACATAGGGTTCGCAGGCGGCATTGTATATGGTGGTGGTGCCCTCAGCGAGCACGGCTGCCATCAATATGTTAGCGGTACCGGTAACGGAGGCTTCATCCAGCAGCATGTAACTGCCGGTGAGTTTGTCGGCGCTGATCACGCCTGTTGCGGGATCAAAACGGGCGCCCAGTTTCATGAAGCCCAGCACATGGGTATCAAGCCTGCGTCTGCCGATCTTATCGCCGCCGGGCTTGCTGAGTGTTGCGTATTTGAATCGTGCAAGCAGTGGTCCCATCACCATCACCGATCCGCGCATCTTGCGGCTCTGGTTCACAAACTCTTCGCTGTGGATGTAATCGAAGTTGATATCATCCGCCTGGAAGGTACAGGTGTGCGCGTCGTGACGGTGCAGTTTCACACCCATCTGACCGAGTAGTTCGATCAGAAAGTTCACATCGCGGATGTCGGGAATATTGTGGATGGTGACCGGCTGGTCGGTGAGCAGTACGGCGCAGATCACCTGCAATGCCTCATTTTTTGCTCCCTGTGGTACAAGCTCTCCCCTGAGGCGTATGCCCCCGGTGATCTCGAATGCGTTCATCAACGGTTCTTTTTGAAATTCTTATGTCCGCCCTGATGGCGTTTGAAGTGTTTGCCCTGTTTGTGCTGCTGGCCCTGCTTATGGCGGCTCTGGCCTTGTCCCTGACCCTGTCCCTGACCGATACCGGCGGGGTTCTGACGGGTGAGGGTATCCAGATCGCTGTCTTCCTCCAACACCAGTACACCATTGCTCAGACTTTCGAGCTCCTGTTTGATGGTGACGTCGTTCACGTTATCGCGGTTCCAGTTCTGATATACCAGCTTCATATAGTTCGCGATGATGTTGGCATACTCCCGCTGCATTTCGGGGTCCTCCATCTGCACGGCTTTATTGACACAGGTCTCTACGTTCTTGCCATAGTGGGCAAAGCGGATCTTGGTCCTGGGATAGGACAATTTCATGCTCTTGCGCTGCAGCACTTCTCTGTCGGGCACGGGATATGGCGAGTTGGCCTTGAGTTTGAACTCGCTCATCATATAAATATGATCCCACAGTTTATGTCGGAAATCCTCCACGTTGCGCAGGGTGGGATTCATGGTACCCATGAGGTCGATGATATCCAGCACCAGCTTATTCCGCACCTCTTCATCTTCAATGGTGCAGGCATAGTTCACCAGATTCTGGATATGCCGGCCGTATTCGCGCAGTATGAGATGGGGGAGTTGCGTATTGTAAGGCATGAATTGTATTTACAACAAAGGTAGGCTTTTGGCCTGCAGGCTGCAAGTGCCCTAATGTATATAAAGGCTGCGGACACCCTCAACCGGGGGTGTCCGCAGGATATTGACCAAATTTAAAACCGTCAGTTGTCGAAAGGCGCCGGATGGGGGCCGTTGCCGCCGGGTTTTCCGCCGGGGGGCGGACCCTGTTTGTCGCGGGCGTGTTTCATCACCTCACGCTTGAACTCACTTTCGGCATCTGCCAGCAGGGCCACTTTCTTCAGTGGTAGCACCTTGCGGAATTCATCGAGGTATTTCTTCTTGATATCCAGCAACTTTTGCTCGTTGTCGAAATGCTGTGTGATCATTTTATTGAGCTCCTCATCAGACATTTCTTCCACCTTCTTTCCCTTGCGCAGGTCGCGTTCTTTTTCTTTCACAACATCCAGCTCCTTCTGCATACTGTTGTATACGGGCCAGAATTTTTGTGCTTCCTCGGTAGACAGGTCTAGGTATTTGGTCAGGAAGGCCACACGCAGGGCTTCGATCTTATCCTCGTCCATCGGAGGAGGTGGTGGAGGCCCCTGAGCCTGTGCCACGCCGGTCATGATGATCAGCAGCGGGATGAACAGATATTTTCGCATAGTTCAGATTTTATGGTTCAGTGAATAGACATTGTTATTTAAATAGCGCAATTATAGTCCGAGGTCATCGAGAATAAATTCGCTGTTGATGAAGGCATCTATCGCTTCCTCTCCTACTGTTTCGATCATGTGATCCTCCAGCATCTTTTCTTCCTCCTGTGCGGCGTCGGTGAATACCTGCTCTTCAATATGATCATACAGCAACTGGCGCACATCGGCGGTATCGGCAAACTGTGTTTCAAAGAGGTCGTTGGTCTCAAATGCCTGCACGCTGTTGTTGAGATAATCATATAATTCTTCATAACTCAGGGCAGCCAGCTGCGCATCAAAATAAGCGTCCAGTTCCTGGCTGTCCATTTCTGCCAGAGCGATATGGAGGGGTTGTTCCGTGCGCGGGAACCAGAACACCTTTACACAGAGACCGAGCACTACTACAGCTGCCGCCGCATAGGCCCAGAAGTATAGTCTTCGTGTGCTGCCACCCTTCTGCTGTTCCGGGATCCGAAGGAGGCTGTCCTGAAGAGACTCCAGATAACCATCAGGCACGCGCATCGTTTCGCGCTGCAGCAGCCGATGCAATTCGCTGTGCTCCTGTTCCATTTCCCGGTCTATATGTTCTCTTTCGTTGCCCATTGTGCTGGGTGTTGATGTTTAGATGGTGGCAGTTGCTATCGGTTTAATCCGGACTTCAAAAATTCTTCGATCTTTTTCACGGCATGGTGGAAACTGGCCTTGAGCGAACCGGTGGAGGTGCCCAGGATAGCTTCCATCTCCTCATATTTCATTTCATCATAATAGCGCATCACGAATACCTGCTTCTGCCGGTCGGGCAGGCTGTCGATGGCGAGCCTCAGGAGGCGCTGGGTGTCGTCGGCATCCATCCAGGTATCGGCTTTCAGGTGGTTGAGGTAGGCCTCTCCTTCCCCGGCGATGGCCACGCTGCTGCGCCGGTATTTATCCTGAATAAAGGTGATGGCCTCATTGGAGGCGATGCGGTAGAGCCAGGTGTAGAGTTTACTGTCGGACCTGAAATCCGGGAGGCCTTTCCAGACCTTGATGAACACATTTTGCACCACATCATGGGCATCGTCGTGGTCGGTGACCATGCGGCGGATATGCCAATAGAGTTTGGAGGAATAGGCCGACACAAGCATGCGGTATCCGCGTTCGCGGGTAGCGGGATCCAGGCATAATTGTACGATCTCTTGATCGGTCATCGGGTTCAGTGGGGATGCCGGCTGAACTGCAGGGGTTTAGCCCTTTCTGGCGATGGCTTTCAGCGCTGCCTCCACGACGTGCTGAGTGCTCATGCCATACTTATCCAGAAGCTGGTCAGGTGTTCCGCTTTCGCCGAATTTATCGTGTACGCCGACGAATTCGACGGGGACGGGGCGATTTTCGGCCACCACTTTCATGATCGCGCTGCCCAGACCTCCGATCACCTGATGTTCTTCCGCAGTTACCGCGCATCCGGTTTTGGTAATTGAGCGTATGACTGCGTCAGTGTCGATAGGTTTAATGGTGTGGATGTTGATGAGATCAACGGAGTATCCTTTTTCTGCGAGGATCATGGCTGCTTCGATGGCTTTGAGCACCAGGTGGCCGGTGGCGAAGATGGACACATCGGTGCCTTCCTGAATATGCCAGGCCTTGCCGATCTCGAAGGGCATGTCGGCCGGATAGAAAATGGGCCACTTGGGTCGTCCGAACCGCAGATACACCGGGCCCTCGTAAGCCGCTGCTGCTAAGGTGGCAGCTTTGGTCTGGTTGTAATCGCAGGGGTTGATCACCACGAAATTCGGGAGCATCTGCATGAGCCCGATGTCTTCACATATCTGATGCGTTGCGCCATCCTCACCCAGTGTGACACCGGCGTGGGAAGCGGCTATTTTTACATTTTTATTGGCGTAGGCTACCGACTGTCGTATCTGGTCGAACACGCGACCGGTAGCGAAGTTAGCGAAGGTGCAGGCGAAGGGTATCTTACCGCCCACGGTCATACCGGCAGCGATGCCCGTCATATTGGCCTCCGCGATACCGCACTGGATGAACCGTTCAGGGAATTCCTTGATGAAGGCATCCAGCTTCAGGGATCCCACCAGGTCGGCGCACAAAGCCACCACATTGGGGTTGTTACGACCGGCCTCTAATATTCCGGCGCCGAAGCCTGAGCGCGTGTCTTTTTGATTGGTATAGTCTACGGTGATCACGATACGGGCATTTATCTGTTATGCAGATGCCGCGAAGATACAGATAAGTTGACAGAGCCGAACGGGCCGCCTGTGCATAAACAGGGTGCTCAGAGACGCACGTTCATCGACGTGCCGGAAACCACATCGAATTCCACTTCCCGGGTATTGGACATGTCCTTTTTGGAGGCGTACCGATAGATCACTTTGTATTTACCGGGCTGAATGGCCACGGTCTCCTTGAGGTTGGTCTCACTCAATTCGAATATCTCTACAAGTTCGTTGTTGCGATATTCATAAATACCGCCGATAATGGCTTCATTCTTCATGAAGGAAATGAATCCCGGTGCGGCGATCTCGAGTGTTGTTGTCTTGTCCTGTTCTACGATCGCGTTGTCAATACGAATGATGGGCACAGTGAGTATCTCCACATCATACATACCGGTGAGCAGTTTCTGGCTGTAGCCGGTCGACTGATGGATCACCATCTGATCATCCCTGCTCACCAGACAGTTGATCTTGCCTTTGAACGTTTCACCGCGCACCATCACGCGCAGATATCCCTGCGGCGAAGGCTGGGTGATGTAATTGATCTTCCCGGCGGTGAGCTGAATATCTTTTTTCCATATCTCAGGAGTGGTGTGCACCTGCATGTCGTAACGCACCGATGGATCCAGGGTAACGGTATCCGGCTTTCCGCGCGGATTGATGGTGTGGTAATAATTGAACTTCGGCAGATCGTTCGACGTATCGTAAAAGGTCATTACCACATCCGTTTCCTCCGGCCTGTTCATTTCATCCATCAGGTCCACACGAATGAATACCGAGTTGAATATTTTCGCGATAACGGCATCAGCCACATCAATGGTCTTTTGCTCAGACTCGATGTTGGTGAACTCACCCATACAGGAGAATTCAGAATATTCGAGTGCATCCACACCAATACCTATGACGTATGATTTAGTGAGGATGCCCTGCTGCCGCATACGCTGAATGACCTCGCAGGGATTTTTCCCGCAGGACTCAAAGCCGTCGCTTACCAGTATGAGGATGTTGCGATAATTTTTCGCATCAGGACCAAAGTCGGCTATGGACTGTTCAATGGAGTACGCGATGGGTGTCACCCCCTGAGGCCGTATGGCATCCATGCGGGTTTTTATGGCTGCGGCATTCTTTAATTTAAAGCCAAGCTCCAGCTTTGAATCCTCACAGTCGTTAACGGGTTGCGGACTTTGGTGTCCGTATACCCGCAGTGCCACCTGAATATTCGGGTTGCCGTTCAGGCTGTCGGCGATATGGTTCACCACATTGCGGGCGGCCTGCAATTTGGAGGCACGATCCCAGTTCTGGCCCATGCTCCGGCTGGCGTCGAGCACGAACAAGATCCGTGTGACCTGCCCTTGCGCTGCGGCCGTTTGCGGTCGGAGACCCAGGAGGAGCATCATGCCCGTCAATATGGCGATCAGTATCCTCATATCTTTACCGCAGTGGATTTGGATGATTTAATGGTCACATTGGTTTCCCGCGTAACGGCAGCCACCTTTTTGATGTTGGACCTGCTGATCACTTTATAATCACCGGGCAACAACTGCACGATCTCGCTGCCACCGTTCATTTGCCCTTCATACACTTTTTCGAGGCGGTCGTTCTTGACTACATAAATACTATAGAGGACATTATCCGTAGTGGAAATATTCAGACTGCCCGACATGGGTATCTCGATCTTATTATCCACGCCGCCCTTCAACTCGTAATTTTCATAATGTATGCGCGGCAGGGTGAGGATATCGATATCGTAGCTGCCGGATACATATTTCATTTTCGTGTTGAAATTCTGCACGTAAATGATCTCACCGGTCACATTGCTGCGGAGCACACATTGTTTTTCGCTAAAGGTGGTATTGCCGCCTTCACTCAGGATCAAAGTACCCAGCGGCACATCAATGCCGATGATATTATGTTTTCCCGGTGTCAGCTCCACATTCTCCAGTTTTACCGGCGGTGTGGAATGCACAGTGATATCATATTTGCCGACGGGATTCAGGAATAGTGTGTCCGGCTGATTACGCGCATCGGTGGTATGCACAAAATTGTATCGCACTTCGCCGGTGGCATGATCGTACAGTGTGATCTGCACATTTTTTTCGAGCGGCAATCCGAATGCATCCAGCAGGTTGATCTGTGTGGTGGTGATATTGAGCGCCTGAGAGATAACGATGCTCATGGCGTTGGCGAAGGTCTTCTCATTGGAAGCGTCATAGAATGCGCCGATGCAGTCGAATTGTTTCTTATCCTTTTCCTCGATACCGAGACCGATAACGAATGGTTTCAAGGTGATGCGTTTATCGCGCAACACCTGAGCGCTGGCACAGGGATCGCCATCACAATTCTCGATTCCGTCGGTGATGAGGATGATGGAGTTTGTTGCTTCTGCTGAAGGAAAATCGCCTGCTGCCAGGAACAACGAATAGGCGATGGGTGTGTGCCCTTGGGGGGTGATGGATTGCATGGATGATTTCACGGCACCGGCCGTATTGCGTCCGATGGGCACCACCAGTTTGGAATCTTTACAATCGTTGGCCGAGCGCGGATGCTGAAATCCAAATACACGCAGACCGATCTCGACGTCCGGCTCCGTGCGCTGAATGCTGTCGACCGTGCGGAGCACCAGTTTCTTCGCTACCTCCCATTTGTTGGTGCCCTGCCATGGGTCTACCATACTGCCACTGCCGTCAAGCAGTATCAGGATGCGTTTTGGCGAGGTGGCGGGGGCAGACTGTGCCATGCCCGCAAGCCCGGCGGCCAGCAATACGATCAGCAGGAAATTCCTCATGTCAGGTGGTCCGTTCCTCTAAAACGCAGAAAATCAGCATCCTATTGGAGGGACTGGTAGCAAATAAACAAAAATGCTGCCGTTTTTGAGTTGCGGCGGCCTGCTGTCATTCAACAGTGGTGGTGCGGAGTTGTATAGGATAATGAGCACCGCCGGTTTCAGGCTTAGCGCACGAGTGTGATCTTTTGGCTGAAACTGCCCTGTGGCGAGCGGAGTAAGGCCAAATAAGGAGCCGCTGGCACGTTCAGTTCCAGCGTGGTGGTGCCGGCAGCGAGGGTTTGCCGGTGTTGGAGGCGTCCATCCATTCCCCAAAGCTCAAAAACCGCTCCTTCGGCAGCGGGACAGAGGATCTGCACCATCATGCCGGATGCGATGATGTGCGCGCCGTTCAGGTCTGCCGGTGTGATTGCAACGGTGGCCGGATAGTTGAGGATGACCTGATTGGAAGGCGCCGAGAGGCTGTCGCCCATGCCAAAATCGGTGGGCACGGAAAGCACGTATGCATAATACGGAACGCCCCAGGTTACGATATCGCCATCGCTTTCGAGCGTTGCAGCCGTGCCGGTGATGGTCACATCGGCGCCGTTCGGATCGATGACGGTGTAATAGGGAGAAGCCACAGCCTCAGACACATTAAAGTCGAAGGCTTCGGCAAAGTCGACGAAGAACAATCGATATTCTTCGATGGTCTGTTCCTGTTCGGGGATGTTGAAGGTCACGCGCAGATCGGCACCGGTAGCGGTCTCGGCGATATCGGCGAGCGTAACGACGGTGGCCACGGGTGTTGGCATTTCCAGGGTGACAGAACCCGACAATGCGCTGAGGGCGTGATGCAGCGCCGTGGTGCCATCGGCAACGCTTAATACGATGCCTTTATATTTTTCGGGACGAATGGCGTCGCCGTTATAATCCAGCTGACCGGCAGTGAGGTCGATATTGTAATCGATATCGCCGGGTGCAACGGAAATATATCGGTCAGGGGTCAGGGCGAGGGCTGTTTCGAGTGTAATAGCATCGGCGCTATCGCGTTGAGCGATGATGATGCGATATTCAGCGATACCGTCGGTGATGGCAGGAGCGTCGAATTTCACTTTGACATCTGCACCATTTCCTGCGTCACCGATATCGGTAAGTGAAACTTCTGTTGCTGCGCTCACTGTATCGACCAGTATGACTGCATCGCTGCGATCGGAAAGGATGTTGGCATAACCGGATGTGGGCGTCATGACATTGAGCACCAATAATCGATACGAGGTACCTGCCACGATGGGGTCGCCATCACTGTCTTGTGAAGCCACATTAAAATGACCCGTATATTCTGTGCTGCCATCCGGAATGATGGAGATATATTTTTCTGCGGGCAAAGTGGTTGCGATCTCCGGTGTCAGGTCATCGACAGCTCCTGTTTTCACACAGATCACGCGATATTCGGAAATATCTTCTTCCGTGCCTGCACCTGTAAATGCGAATGCGAGATCTTCGGGCGTTTCAGTAACACCGGCATCCGACACGGAGGTCCAGCCGATACTATATGCTTTTACTGCGGTCTGCAGCGGTGTCTCCGGTGTTAATTCCCATGCGTAGTCGCGCACGGTGATGCCTGTTTCGGGATCCACCTGCAATCGCATCCAACCGAAGTGATAATTGCCATCGCGAAATAATTTGACACCGGCGAAGAGGTCTTCAGCTGCCGTAAATTCGCCGCCGATGATCGCCTGATAATTGGATTCGCTGTAAATGAAAAAGAATAATCGTTCGTACAGTGCAGCGATATCAAGTTGAAAATTCAGCGCGTCGCTCACCCATGCATCTGCGGGCAAAGCGGGCACATTGGTGAACAGCACCTGAGTAGCGCCGCCCACATAGGTGTACCAGGGTGTTCCCGAGTAGGTGATGGGCACGATCTGCGTATCAAAAGCCACCTGATTACTGCCGAGGGGGTTGATGCGAAGTTTCAGTTGCGGTGGTGCGAAAGTGGCGAAGAATTCGGATTCGAACACCAGTTTAAAATCGGCGGTGCCGTTGCCATCCATGTCGAACTGCATGTCATCATTAAAGATGACGGCGTCCGGATCCACATCCGTGTAAATGATCTGTGCATTGCCGCGCGCGGGCAGTATCAGTCCGCCGGCAAGTGCCGAATATCCTAACAGACGATGCATGCGATCGTTGCGACGAACAGTCATGCAATAAAGTTACGGATTATTTGAACACCTATTTATCGTTATTGGATGTAAAATGCGGGTATTCCCTGTTCTATCGATCGATTCAGCTGTCTATGTGGCGGATCGTGTGTATTACACTTCTCATTTCGGTCGCCGCGAGGGGGCTTGGATTTTGCGCGCATCAAATTTTTTCTACAGGTCGGTCGCCCCGAGGGGGCTTGGGTTTTTCGCGCATCGAATTTTTTCTACAGGTCGGTCGCCCCGAGGGGGCTTGGGTTTTTCGCGCATCGAATTTTTTCTACAGGTCGGTCGCCCCGAGGGGGCTTGGGTTTTTCGCGCATC
>DAIMYJ010000059.1:17153-18796 GCA_036734545.1 Chitinophagales bacterium | reverse complement strand
GATCGCTTTCACCCGTTTCTTTTATCTGAAGGATACGGTGACCATGCGCGCGGTGGGTCATGGTCTGCTGCTGGGCATCCCGAATTACGGCACCATGTATTTTCTGATCGCGGCGCTGGATCAACCCGGATGGAAAAGTTCGGTGGTGTTTCCCGTCAACAATATTGCGATCGTGGCTGTTTCGTGTATCGTTGCGTATTTTCTGTTCAAGGAAAAGCTCAGCAGGCTCAATATCGCCGGGATCGTATTGTCGGTATTGGCCATAGTCCTCATCATGCAAAGCGCCTGATATGCTCAACGAACTCGATGCACGGAAATTCATCAGGAACAAGCGCTACGCCCTGTGGCTGGGTGGTTCCCTGTGTGCTTTTACGGTAGTGATGATCCTGCTGGAGCATCTCTTCGGCGCGGCAGAAAAATATCTGTTCACCACGCTGGGAACGGAATTACTGCTGTATATGCTGCTCAATGCCATAAGCTGCCTGATCGTTGATGATATGTGGCAACACGTAAAGCGTACGGTGCCGGTGTATGCAGGCAACCTGCTGATCATCTCGGCCGTCCTGTATTTCGTAGTTGGTGCAGGGTGGAAGGATCATAGAACATTTTTCCCTGCACTGGAAGCGCTGATATTTTGTTTTTTTGCCTCCATGGTACTGATCCTGGTGATCAGATCGGTGGCCACCTTTCTCAAACAGGAATAACCCAAACCCATGCCCATCAAGATCATTGTTACCGGAGGTACATTTGATAAAGAGTACGATGAGATCAAAGGTCAGTTGTATTTCAAGGAAACCCATCTCCCCGAGATCCTGCGCCTTGGCCGTTGCACGGTGCCGGTAGATATCGACACGCTCATGATGATCGATAGTCTGCACATGACACCCGACGACCGCGCCCGCATCGTGGACCATTGCGGTGCGTGTAATAATACGCGCATCATCATCACGCACGGCACCGATACCATGGTTGAGACCGCTCACGCGCTGGCCTCTGCCGCCCTCAATAAAACCATCGTGCTCACCGGCGCCATGATCCCTTACAAATTCGGCTCCAGCGACGGGCTCTTCAATATGGGCTGCGCCTTATCTTATGTGCAAACCCTCCCGGCAGGTGTATACATCACCATGAACGGCCGCTACTTCCCCTGGGATAATGTGCGCAAGAACAGGGAGGAAGGATTGTTTGAGGAGTTGGGGTGATGCTGATCTGCTAATGTTTGCTCAGCGGCGGATGGGAGGTCTTCTTACAATTATCATGATCGTGACCTGTGGTCCGGTATCGAGTATCGAGACTTGGTAGTGGGTAGTGAGTAGTGAGTAGTGGGACAATGCAGGTGTGTTGACCTGTAGATTGTCGGTAATGTTGCCGAATTATCCGGCTAAGGGAACGCCCGGAAGTAGGAAATTTTTTCGCTGCGCTCCAAAATTTACACTTCAGGGCAGGCATGCGTTCTTCTGAAGATCTGACCTTCGGTCAGACAATAAGTTGGGTAGGGGACTTACGCAAAACAACAAAGTAAGAGAAACCATAGATCACCCATTCACCCATTCACCCATTCACCCACTCACCCACTGACCCACTCACCCAATCCCACCCTCACCAATCACCGATAACACAAAAAGCAGCACTAGTGAGTGCTG
>DAIMYJ010000059.1:0-17143 GCA_036734545.1 Chitinophagales bacterium | reverse complement strand
CATCCACTCACCCACTCACCCACTCACCCACTCACGATTCACGACTCACGACTCACGACCCACTCATTCCTCATAATTCATCCCCCCACTCACAAAAAAAGCAGCACTACTAAAGTGCTGCTTTTTACTTATCGAATGAAAAATTACCTTACAATACGCCCGCCAATGTGAGCATTACGGTAAGCAGGATGATGCCTATGATACCGTAGGTGAGGATGCGGTTGTTGCGTTTGTATTTGTCGAGTTCCGCCACTACCGAGCGATGCTTGAACAGGCGTTCGATCGCTGTTTCGGTGCGGTGGAAGCTGGTTTCGTTCTTTACTACATAATCGTAGGCGCCGGCGCGCATACATTCTACGGCCACGTCGATCTTATCCTGTCCGGAGATCATGATCACATCGCAATCGTAGTTCTTTTTGAGGTGTTCCAGCACCTGCAGGCCGTTGCGTGCGTTCTTGTTTACGGCATCCAGGTGGTAATCGAGAATGACGATACCGGGATTTTTGTCCATGTTGTCGTTACACTCCTCACCGGTGGTGTACTTGTGGATCTCAAATTGCGGATAGGTGCTGCGCAGATGGTCTTCCATCATCTGAGCGTGCATGGGTTCGTCATCAACGATAAAAACAACTTCCTTTTTAGCGTGCATAGTGATTGGGTTTCAGTTTACAAATTTATGCAATTTTAGCAATGACATCTTTCAGTTCGGCAAAGGCCTGCTGGCATCCGGCTTCCAGGGTGATGATCAGTTCCATGATCATCTCTGGATTCTTTTGCTCGCCGGCATACTCCTCGATGCGCGTCACATTCTCCCGCAGGCTTTCAATGCCCATATAGGCCAGCTGGGGTTTGAGCGAGTGTGCAGTGGTCTTCAGATTGTTCCAGTCGCCAACGGCATGTTGTTGCTTCATGGTGCTGATGCTGGCGGGGGCCAGCTGCAGGAACATATTAATATATTTTATCATTTTGGCCTTGTCATTATTGGTAAAGGTTTCCAAAAAGGCCAGGTTAATGCGCTGGTATGGCTCCATGACGTGCGAATTTACAACGTAGAAACGGTTTTTGCTATTTTGTCCAGTAATTCCTCCACCTGAAAAGGCTTGCCCACGAATTCATTCATCCCGCTCTCAAAACACCTGTCCACTTCCGCTTTGATCACCGAGGCGGTCATGGCGATGATGGGGATGGAATTGATGCGTTTATCGTGGCTGGCACGGATGGTGCGGGTGGCTTCATGACCATCCATCTCGGGCATCTGGATATCCATGAGCACGACATGGTAATTATTGGCCTTCACCATCTCTACCGCCTCGCGGCCGTTGCGGGCTACATCAATATGTACACCGGGGATGGCGCTTTCCAATGTATCCACGGCCACCATTTGGTTGAATTCATTGTCTTCAGCCAGCAGTATGCGCAGATCCTTGAGTGAGCGGTCCTTGGGCAGACCGATATTTCCGGTATCACCGGGCAGAGCGGAGGTCTCTGCTACGCGATAGGTCAGATAGAAGTTGAATATCGATCCCTTACCGGCTTCGCTTTGCACATCGATGCTGCCGCCCTGCAGTTCCACCAGCTTCTTACAGATGGCGAGACCTAAACCGGTACCACCGAATTTACGGGTGGTAGAGCTCGTTTCCTGCGTGAACATATCGAAGATATATTCCAGCTTATCCCGTGCGATACCGATACCGGTGTCGATCACCGAGAACTGCAGGCGCACGCTGTCGCCGGATGTGCCTGCAACATGTGCGCGGATGGTAACGGATCCTTTTTCGGTGAACTTGATGGCATTGCCCACGAGGTTCAGCAGGATCTGATTCAGTCGGTAGGGGTCACCGCTGAGCGCGGCGGGTACCAGCGGTTCAATATCGAGATGGAGGGCCAGCCCTTTTTCATCGGCATTCACTTTTACCGTTTCGATCACCGCCTGTAATTCCTGATGTAGGTTAAAGGGTATGCGTTCAAAGCTCACCTTGCCGGCCTCGATCTTGGAGAGGTCGAGAATGTCGTTGATGATCACCAGCAGATTATCGGAAGCATGTTTAATGCTGTTCAGGTATTTGAGCTGATCCTGGCGCGGTTCCTTGTCCAGCAGCAGACGTGTCATACCCAGGATGGCATTCAACGGTGTGCGGATCTCGTGGCTCATATTGGCGAGGAACTGTTCCTTTACGCGTTCCGATTGCTCGGCGCGTTCTTTCTCGGCTTCGAGCTCGCGTGTCTTCTCGCGCACCTTTTCCCGCAGCAGGCGCTGGTCAACGGCGGCATCGCGCATGCGTTTGCGGATCGCAAAGTACACACCGATGGCGGCCAGTACCACTATCGTGGTATAGATGATCCAGGATTGCCAGCTGGGCGGATCGACCAACAGCAATACGGGGGTGGCATTAAGATTCAGCAAAGGCATGTTGTACGATTTTTTGTTGCAGTATGTCTTTATCGAATGGTTTGGCAATGAAATCATCCATGCCGCTTTCATAACATTTGTCCACTTCTGATTTGATCACGGAGGCGGTCATGGCAATGATGGGTATCGCATTTTTCTCTTTCGCGGGCAGTGCGCGGATGGTGCGGGCGGCCGTGTAGCCGTCCATCACCGGCATCTGCACATCCATCAGCACCACATCGAATGTTTCCGCCGTTATTTTGTCCACGGCGATCTGTCCGTTCTCAGCGACCACCACCTCGGCATTGGGGAACATATCGGCAAGGCTGTCGGTGGCGACCATCTGATTGAACATATTGTCTTCAACGAGTAAAATACGCAAATGCTTATCCGTGTATGTAACACCTGCGCCGGTTTTTTGTGCGGCGCTGTCTTCGGTATGCACGTGATGGGCAATAGGGAAAGGGATCTCGGCAGTGAACACCGATCCGGATCCCGGTGTGCTGCGCACCAGCATCCTGCCGCCTGAAAGTTCGGCGAGGCGTTTACTGATACTCAGTCCGAGGCCGGTGCCGCCGAATTTGCGGGTGGTGGCCACATCGGCCTGTGAGAAACTCTCAAAGATGCTGTCCAGCTTTTCCTGTTCAATACCGATACCGGTGTCTTCCACATCAAAGGCGATGCGCACGCGGTCGGCATTCATCTCAACAGCATGGCAACGCACATATACATGGCCGCTGTCGGTGAATTTGATGGCGTTACCTACCAGGTTGATGAGGATCTGATTCAGTCGCACCTGATCGCCCACCACGTATTCCGGTACGGCATCGTCGATGATGACCCTGAAATCCAGTTTCTTCTCATCGGATTTGAAGCGCATGATCTCGGCCATGTTGTTCAGTGTGGACCGCACCTGGAAGGGGATCTGTTCCAACTCCATTTTCCCGGCCTGTATCTTGCTGAGGTCGAGAATGTCGTTAATGATCACGAGTAGGTTATCCGACGACTGCCGAATGGCTTTGAGATATTTGAGTTGTTCTGAGCGCGGTTCTTTTTCGAGCAGTAAGCGTGTCATACCCAGGATGGCATTCAACGGTGTGCGGATCTCGTGGCTCATGTTGGCGAGGAATTCTTCCTTCGCTTTTTCAGATCGCTCAGCGCGGAAGGCTGCCTGTTCTGCTTTGTGTTTTTGTTGCTCGAGTTCGGCGGTGCGCTGTGTCACTGTTTCCTCGAGTTGAGCGGCACGCTTATGCAGCTGGCGGTTGCGCAGCCAGAACACCAGTGCGATACCGGAGAGTGCGAGGATACCGGTGACGATGATGAACCACGTTGTGGCCCAGAAGGGTTTGGCGATATGAAAGCGGTATGTAACGGCATCACTCCAGATACCATCTGCATTCTGCGCGCGCACATGAAAGGTGTAGCTGCCGGGTTTGATATTGGAGTAGGTCATGTAGGTATTCGTGCCGATATCCTGCCAGGTATCGTCGAATCCTTCGAGCATCACCTGATAGGTGATCTTCTCGTGATTGGAAAAGAAAATGGCGCTGAAATCAAATGTCAGATGATTGCGGTCGTAGGGGAGGTCCAGCCCTGCCGGTAAATTATACCAGCCGGTGAGCGAGTCGCTGTACAAAGCCCAGTCGGGTGTTTCATAGAACAGGCGGATGTTGCGCAGTTCCACCACCGGCTTGGTGATGGCAACGATATCTTCTTCGGGATTATACCGGAATAATCCGTTCACCGTACCGAACCACATCTTGCCGTCGCTGCTGCACCAGATCGCATTCCGGTTGTTGCGAATGCCCGTAAAGCCGTCGTAGGCATCGAAGTGTGTGGTGGTGATGGTGCCGTCTGCTTTGAAGATCAGGTGATCAACGCCGTCATTCAATCCCACCCACAGATCGCCGTTGGCATCGAAGGCGATGCTGTTGACGTTGTTGGAAGTGAGCACATCATTATCGGTATAAAAAGAAAATCCTTTGCCATCGTAACTGCACACACCTTCATCGGGACTCCCGAACCAGAGTATACCTTTTTTATCCTCCGTGATGCAGCCGATATTGTTGCTGATCAGACCATTGTCGAAATAGGTGAAGCGTGTGAAGGTTGTGCCGTCGTATTGCAGCACGCCGGCATCCTCCGTGCCTATCCAGATATTGTTCTTACTGTCGCGATACAGGCAGGTGACCGCATCGGAAGGCAGCAGGTTGTCGCCGCTGGCGTGCGCAAGCAGGGTGTCGTTCCAGATGAGAATACCCGAGCGATCGGTGCCTACCCAGATATTCTCCTGAGCATCCATAGTCAGTGCCGTTATCTGCGCGTAATCGGGGAGTTCCGGGATGCGGATCACGCGCGGCGCTTTGCCATGGTGGAGGATGTTGTTATTCTCATCCGCAGCGATCCAGTGATCGCCGGGAAGTATGGTAAGCGCGTTGATACGTGTGGCGGAAGTGAAGCCTTTGATCACCACCGGCTTTTCGGCATAGGTGCCGTTTTGCGGATCGAAAGTGAAGGTTCTGATCCCCTGCGGCGTGCCGGCGATCACGGCGGTGGAGGTGCTGCCGATGGCGCTGATATAGGTCTCGCGGAGCGAGGGAACATTATTGAAATTGGAGAAGGCGCCATCGTAGAACATATAGGCACCGCTGAGGGGTGTGCCTATCCAAATATTGCCTTCGCGGTCCTGCATGATGGCGGATGCCGGTTCATCGGGATTTTCCGGGTTCAGCAAAATGCGTTCGGCATGCAGCAGCGGATCTTCCGTTTGCATGAAGCCGGCGCGTATCAGTGATATGCCTGTATGTGTGGCGATCCATTTATTGCCTCTGCGGTCGGTGATCGACTGCACGGCGCGTTGACCGCCTGCGCGCAGAAAATTTTGCAGCCCGTTATCTGTTTGTGCACCCGAAACCGGCACTATACTGTCGCCCTGTACCTTGTATAATTTCGGGAAGGCATATACCATCACCACACCGGCACTGTCGCTGAAAATTTTGTCGATGCTTTTGATGCCGGCGCCGGCGTATTGTTGAAATTCGAATCCGTTGAAACGCACCACGCCATTTTTTTGCGTGCCTATCCAGATATTTCCCGTGCGGTCTTCGTAGAGACAGTTGATGGTATTATCGCCGATACCGTCGTGCTTGGAATAATTCACGAATGATTTTCCATCGAATCGTGATAAGCCGCCATCCTGCGTACCTATCCAGATATAACCGCGTGAATCCTGCGCAAAGCATTTTACGGATATGCCGGCCAGTCCGTCATTGAGGCTGTAATTGCGGAGGTAATATTGCTGGCCGAAGGCAGAGTTCAGCAGCAGCCACACGAAACCTGTCAGCAGCCATTTCGGCGGTAGCGGGCATTGGAGAGGCAACATGTGGGTTGGTCGGGTTAGGGTTGCAGGGCGAAGGTATACCTGTTATCGGATTCCGGGACATACCCTTTTTCCCGGTAGACCACCGTTCCGCCCTGATCAACGCTTACAAATGTAGTTAACCGGGTGCCATAATCGGGCGAAGTTATGAACAGTGGCGAGAGCCGCTTTTCCCATTCCGGGGGCACGCCGGTGTTGGGCAGGAGGGCATCCGGGGCGGGTTGATCGTCGGTCATCATATCCAGGAACGCCTCCTCGGCATCCGGTCGTATCAGCGAGGCGGAAAAAGTGGTCTTGAGTTTGCTGACCTTAGGCCAGGGTGTATCCAGAAAGGCGTTGCTCAGTCCGTATACGCCCGGATAGAGCTGCTGATGACGGTCGTTCACATTGCTGTAGTAGTACAGCTCATCCTGTTTGCCGTAAAGCAGGTTAAATCCATTGAAGTTTCGGCCCTGTGTGCGCAGGAACCTGACCATTTCGTCCATGGGCATTGCGCCGGTCAGGAAGTCGCGCACCAGTTTACCACGCGATGGGGCATCGGGGCGCATATGTTCCGGGGAACGGTAGTTGGTGAGTGCTGCAAACTTGCCATCCAGCGACATGCCCATCCAGGTGCCGCCGTCTTTGAGGTCGCGGCCGGCGAGCACGGTGCGGTCGGTGTCTTCCCACCATTGTAACGGTGCCGTGGGCCGCGCATAGAACTCATCGCGATTGGCCACAACGATGAGCGGATACTGCGGATGATGCTGATAGGCGAGGGCAAGCAGACACATGATCAATGGTAACCGGGATTCATGACCGGTAGCGGTTAAAAATACGAACTCCGGCACGGCATTTCATATCTGCCTGTCAGCGCCTCTGATATGTTGGTCAGTATAACGCCGGCGTATGTTCGTTATGGCGGTTGCGTTCGATCTCTTCGATGGCGCGATCGGCGCGCTGAACGGCAACGCGTTTTTTCCATTCGAACCATTTATCGCGCAACAGGAAGCGCATCAGGTCGTCGAATTTGCGCTGGAAGGTGAGGTTGTATACACCCCGCAATTTCATGGGCAGTGAGTGGGCCACTGTGCGCACGCTCAGGCCATATCCGCCTTCCAGATATTCAATGTGATGCCAATATCCCGATGGCATGAAGAGGGTGTCTCCATACTCCAGTATGCCCTCCATGCCCTTCACATATCGCAATCCGGGATAGGCATCGAGATCCGGATGATCGATGTCTACGGTGCTGTGCACATTGAAGGGGAGTTTATATAACAGGTCAGACTGATCCGGAGCGAACAGTACCACGCGCTTGCGTCCTTCGAATTGTGTGAGGAACACATTGCTCATGTCGATGTCCTGGTGCATGCGTGTAATGCTGCCTTTAGGCCCGAAGAACATAAAGGGCAGCCGCACATAGCCGCCGGTGATATCCGGATAGCCGAAATCTTTGAGCAGTTCCGGTTTGTATTTGAATATCGGGAAAAGGAAAAGGCGAAGGTCCGTAGGCTCCCGCTCGATCAGCGACAGATATTCGCTGAAGGGCATACGGGTGGTGGGTGTGGTAATGGTCTTACTCGGGTCGGCTTTGGTAGAACTGTAGAGGCCTACCTCGAGGTCGCCCATGGTGTCACGGAAAAAATCAAAGGTCCATTTTGCATAAGCCGGATAGGCTTTCCATAATCCTCGCAGGATGACCGGTTTCTGTGGTTGTAAGAACCGAGTCTCAAACTCCTTTCGTGTGATGCTTTCACCATCAACCACCGGGATGCGGGTATTGATATCAAGCGACATAAGATCGGGTTTTTTATGTTATGGAATAAAACGACTTCGACTAGTTTTTTGTTTTTGTTTTTGCTGTTAAAAGATATTAATTATATACCACTTAATTATAAACTCAGGATCTCAATTTCAGTGCGTCGGTTGTTGGCGCGGCCGGTTTCCGTTGCATTGGAATCGATCGGTTTGGATTCTCCGAAGCCGATGGTGGTGATGCGCGACGCATCGATGCCTTCACCTACCAGATATTGCTTCACGCTATTGGCGCGATTCTGCGAAAGCTTCAGGTTGTCGGCTTCAGAACCTACGTTGTCGGTATGTCCGTTCACGCGTACGCGCATGTTCGGATTCTTGCGCATGAGTTCCAGCACTTTGGTGAGCTCGGGCTCTGAAGGCGGTAGGATCTCAGCTGAAGCGGTCTCAAAGAAGATATTCTTGAGGGTGAGGATCTCTCCGGTGCTGATCGGCTGCAGGGCTACCTCGATCACATAAGGAGCATCGGGCATATCGGTGAGCAACTTGAAGTTCTCGGAATGGAATAAGTATCCTTCTTTCTGCACGAAGAGGCCGTAATCATTTCCACTCGGCAACACCACGAGGAATTCACCTGTCTGCGGATCGGAGTAGGAGGTGGCCACCGTTTCGCCGCTGCCTACATTAAGCAGTTGCACGCCTGCTCTGAGCGGCAATTTCGTTCTGGCATCGAGCACGATGGCTTTTACCCAGGTAACAGGATCGGCCTGCACGGAAGCCGGCAGTTCAAAAGAATAAATGTCGAGGTCGCCGGTTGCCTTACCGCGGTCGCTGGAGAAATATGCGGTCTTGCCATCAGCCGATACGGAGAGGCTGATCTCACGGTTCTTGGTGTTGATGGGGTAACCGAGGTTTTGCGGTTTCGACCATTTGCCGGAGGCATCGCGGGTAGAGTAGAACAGGTCGGCAGAACCCATGCCGGGATGTCCTTCGCTGGAGAAGTAGAGTGTTTTACCGTCGGGGTGAATAAAGGGGCATTGTTCCGAATAAGGGGTATTGATCTCCGGCCCCAGGTTCACCGGTTCCTGCCAGTAGCCGTCCTCACCCATGGTGGCCATCCACAGATCATAGCTGCCAAGGGTGCCCGGACGAGCGGAACTGAAAAACAACTGATTGCCATCGGCCGAAATGGAAGGTTGCGATTCCCAGTCGGCGGAGTTGATGATGGTGCCGCAATTCTCCGGATAGGACCATTGTTTGCCTATGCGGATGGAGTAATAGATATCGCAGGAGCCGTAGCCGGTTTCCAGGTTATCGCAGCTGGTATAGAACAGGTATCGTCCGTCGGCGGAGATACTTTGCGCGCCTTCGTTGAGTTTGGTGTTTACCGGCTGACCCATATTCTCTGCCGGTGTCCAGGTGCCATCGCGGAAGTAGGTGATATAAAAGTCTTCGTTATCGATAGGCCGCTGATCGCCGGGGCCCATGCTGATCATGTCGGGGATACGGCGAGTCATTACCAGCACGGAGCCGTCCACCGACAGGGAGGGGAAGTATTCAGGATGTTCGGAGTTCACCTCTTCGCCCATGTTCTGCGGGTCAAATTCCACGGGGTTGGCGACAGCGGTGACAGCGAATTCGAAGTTCTTGCGCTGTTTGATGGCCTTGGTCTTCACATCGCCCTTGATATCGGGGTTGGAGAGGAAGATCTGGATATGTTCCAATGCTGACTCGTAGTCACCCATATTGCCTTCGGCATCTGCCAGTTTGGAGTACAGGAAGGGGTCGCCATACGGATCGAGTTCCACCACTTTGAGGTAGCATTCCGCTGCCATGCTGTCATTCTTCAGGTTGCGGTAGGTGTCGCCCAGATACTGCCAGGCGGTCACAAAGTTGGGTTCCTCGCGGATAGCGCTTTCGAAGCTGATCAGCGCCTTGTCGAAGTATTTCATCATGGCACGCTGCACCCCTTCGTCGAGGTATTTATTCGCTTTGTTGGAAGCGGTTTCGGGTGTCACCGCCTGTGCAAACAGGGTGGTGGAGAGGAGCAGGGCGATGGCAAGGGTGAGTAGACGCATGATCGGAATGTAACGTAAAGATGGGGTGTTGGTAGTATATATCAAAAATCATGCGAAGCAACGGTTGGAGACCGCTTCGGTGTGTTACACCGAAGGGAGGTGATGCAAAGTCGGAGACTTTGCATATTTCCGAAGTAAGGGGCAATAAAAAACCCCTGTGGGAAGCAGGGGTTTTTGTTGGTTGTGCGTATGTTCTCTGTTATTACTTCATGACCTCTTCGGCATTTTTATCGTGGTCTTCCTTCTTATACATATCGAGGGCAATAGCGGATGCCACAAAGATAGAAGAATAGGTTCCGAAACCGATACCGATGAAGAGGGCGAATGCAAAACCCTGGATATTCTCGTTGCCGAAGATCAGGAGCACGATGATGGATAACAGCGTGGTTCCGGAAGTGATCAGCGTACGGGAAAGGGTTTGGTTGATCGCGAGGTTGAATATTTGCTTGGGTGTGCCGGCCTTGCTTTCGCGCAGGTATTCGCGGATACGGTCGAACACTACCACGGTGTCGTTGATGGAGTAACCGATCACCGTCAGGATGGCGGCGATGAAGGTCTCATTGATCTCCAGCGAGAACGGCATGACGTTCTTCAGGATAGCGAACAGCGCCAGTACCATGAAGGCGTCATGGATGAGTGAAGCAACGGCACCCACACCGAACTGCCATCTGCGGAATCGCAGTACGATGTAAATGAATATCGCAATGAAGGCCAGACCGATCGCTTTCAAAGCCGAGGTCTGAATATCTGATGCAATGGTAGGTTCCACTTTCATCTGGCTTTCCTTGAAGGTTGAATCCCATGTCTTGAAGTCGACATTGGAATACATGCCGGAAAGTTGTTTATACAATTCCTGCGCTACAAGTGTGTCTGCAGCAGGATCCGGATTTTCGATCATGTAGCCGGTGGTGATCTTCAGTTTGTCTGCACTGGAGAAAGTTTTCACCTGCACACCATTATCGAAGTCCTGCAGTTCCTGGCGCACCTGTTCAGCATCTACTGCCTGTTCGAAACGAACAGTGTAAGTGCGGCCGCCTTTGAAGTCAACACCGAAGTTGAATCCGCTGGTCACCATAACTACGATACCAATGATGGTCACGGCAGCAGAGAAGATATATCCTTTGCGGCGGTTACCCATCAGATCCCAGTTGATATGACGGAAGAGGTTGCGAGAGAAGCTGGTAAAGTATTTCACTTCCTTGTCTTTCTTCACCATGCGGTCGATGATGAGGCGGGAGATCAGGATAGAGCAGAACATGGAAGACACGATACCGATCATCAGCACGATGGCGAAACCTTTCACCGGTCCTGTTCCGAAGTTGGCCAGGATGATGGCGATGATCAGCGTGGTGAGGTTACCGTCGATGATGGCTGAATAGGAATTCGAATAACCATCAGCCACGGCTTTCACCATGCTCTTGCCTTTTTCGAGTTCCTCTCGGATACGTTCATAGATGATCACGTTCGCATCCACGGCCATACCCATGGTCAACACGAGACCGGCGATACCGGGCAGGGTGAGTGTTGCACCGATGGATGCCAGCGCTCCGAAGATGAAGAACAGGTTAGCGAACAGCGCCATGTCGGAAATGAAACCGGCGTTGTTGTAATACAGGATCATGAAGATGATCACCAATATCAGACCGGCGATCATGGACAACAAACCGATACGGATCGCTTCAGCACCTAAAGAAGGTCCTACGGTCTCTTCCTGCACGATGCGGGAAGGAACGGGCAGTTTACCTACTTCCAGGATGTTGGAAAGGTCGATCGCTTCTTCAGCCGTGAAGTTGCCGCTGATGGATGAGCGTCCGGTAGGGATGGGCTCATTCACGCGGGGAGCTGAATACACTTTATTATCGAGTACGATCGCGATGAAATTGTTCACTTTATCTGTGGTGATCTTTTTCCATTCGCGTGCACCGTCAGAGTTCATGGTGAGGGAGATCACGATGTTGTTCACCTGGTCGCGGTCGGGGCTTGCGCTTCTTACCACGCTGCCGTCCAGCAGAGGTGCATCATCATCTTCGTTGCCTTCGATGGCGTATACTTCGTAGTTGCGTGTACCTTCGACAGGTTTAGCGCTCAGCATGAAGCGGGTGCCTGCGGGGAACACAGAGGCTACTTCCTCCATGCGCAGGTAGCGCATGAGTTTAGAAGTATCCTCGTCGGCAACCATACCAATGGAAGCAGGGTCGCCGGTTTGCAGCAGGAGGCCTACCAGCGGACCGGCATTGGCTTCTTCTTCAGCAGCAGCGGTGTCAGCCGCCACATCGCCGGAATCCATCGCAAAGGTGAGCGTATCGGTAGCCGGTTCAGTTGCTACAGCAGTATCAGCGGCGGCAGTAAGGGTATCTGCAGGGATAGCTTCGTTGTTTTCGATCTCCAGCAGGATGTTATTCGCCTGGTTGAGCGGGCCGCCCATTGCGGTGCCGGGATAAACGCCCCAGAACTGCAGGTTGGCAGTAGACTGGAGGAGTTCACGGGCACGCTTGGGATTGTCGACACCCGGCAATTCCACCATGATGCGGCCGGTGCTTTGCTGCAGGGTAACATACGGCTGGGTAACGCCGAATTTGTCGATACGTTCTTTCAGTTTGGTATAGGTTGACTGCACACCGTCGTCGGCAGCATCTTTCAGCCAGCTGATCACGGCGTCGTTGGATGAGTTGCGCGGCAATTCGTCAACGTTCTCTGCGTTGCTGAACAGGGTAACGAGCTGAGCGCCGGGGTTGGCGGCCAGGTAGTTATCGGCAAACAATTCGATCAGGTCGCCCTCACCTTGTGCTTCCTGAGCGCGGGCCTTATCGAGGGCGGTCACCAGTTTCTGGTTCTTGGGATCGGAGGCGAGCTGCTTTACGAGGTCGTATTTGCTTACTTCCATCACCACGCTCATACCACCCTGCAGGTCGAGACCGAGGTTGATAGCGCGTTTTTTTACTTCATCATAGGTGTATTTGGCGATACCGATGTTGTATACCACCTTGTCGGCATTCTGCGTAAAGTAGTCGCTTTTCGCATTTGCGATGGCATCTTTGCGGGCATCACCGGTGAGTGTGGGGTCAACAGCACTATTGGCGTATTCCTCAGCTTTCTTGCCTTCCCGGCTAGCCACCCATGTGAAGGATAATTGGTACAGACTCACCACGAACATGGCTGCGAGAAAGAACTGGACTAAACCTTTTCCCTGCATAAAATAAATTGGTTGTTGTTTGGTTGTTATTACCTGTCAACCGACAGGCACACCTTTTCCGTAAAGGCGGGTGCAAATATAGGAGTAAGCGCGGAAGTTTGGTAACGCGAACACCTTAATTTTCAAGGCTTTTAAGGCGATGGCCGGGGTTTTTGGCCGGGGGAGGGGGTGAGAAAACAAAAAACGCCGCCCGAAGGCGGCTTTCATGTATAGTAGAATAGGATCAATTCTTTTTCACTACATCTGCTGTAGCTACGATGGTAGAGCCATCCAGCATCTGCACGCGGTAAACACCGGCGGGCAGGGTTGCGGTGCCCAATACCAGCGTATTTGCGCCGTTGAGCAGGGTTTCAGACAACACGCGGCCGGTGATATCCAGCAGTCGGATGGACGTGGCGGCGCGGTCGCCGGTCTGCACGGTCACATGATCTGTTGCCGGATTCGGGAACACGTTCAGGGTACCTGCCTCGAGATCGTCGATGCTGTTACACAGTTCGGCGGTAACGAAGGCGGTCTGG
The DNA here is from genome assembly GCA_036734545.1 of Chitinophagales bacterium. Classification (GTDB taxonomy): domain Bacteria; phylum Bacteroidota; class Bacteroidia; order Chitinophagales; family BACL12; genus UBA7236. The sequence goes on along the minus strand of DAIMYJ010000059.1, from coordinate 3,849 downwards.
GTGATCTCATCAGTGCCCAGATCATTGGTGGCCACGAGGGTCACATCATAGGTGCCGGGTGTGTTGTATACCACGGTCGGGTTTTGCAGGAAGGAGGTGGCCGGGGTGCCGCCGGGGAAGGTCCATGACCAGGAGCTGGCGCCTACGGAGAGATCGTCAAACACTACGGTCAGCGGTGCGCAGCCTGTTGTTACATCAGCCGTGAATTCGGCGGTTGGAGCGGCGCTTACAAGGTCAAACACATGGAATACATCCACCCCCGCCTCAACAAGATGGCCTGTGGCACTCTGGTCGGCGGTGCGATAGCGTACGGTCATGTTATCGGTAACCTCGATATAATTATTGATGTCGAGCTCCACCTCGATCCATTCGCTCAGAGCGCCTGCCGGAGAGGCGGTGATAAAGTCAACCATCACCTCTGTAGTGCCGTTATCGATGAATACTTTCAATGTGTCGTTCGGAGAACCTGCTCCGCCGCCATTGTAGAACCAGCGGTGGTAAGCGAGTTGCGGGTCGGCATAACCGCTGAGGTCCATGACAGGGGAGATCAGGTGTACGGCGCCGTTGTCTACATCGTCAAAACCGGGAGAGTCATTCGGGTCGTTGCCGGTCACATAAGCTTCATGGCCATAGTCGCCGGATTCGTCATTTTCAGGGTTGGCAAATTCGCCGCCGCCGGAAACGGTTCCGTTCGGATCGCCCTTTTCCCAGTCGCCTGAGTCTGCCAGATCCAGGATGGTCCAATCGTTATTAAAGATGAAATCGTCGTAGTAACCGCGGTTCAGGTAGATATTGTAGGTGCCGCCGGGTTCGATGGTCACCTCCAGGCCGTTGGTCACAAAGCCCCATTTGCCGGCATAGAAGGAGTAGTCGCCGGTGAACAGCGACATGCTGAAATTACCTGCAGCATCGGTGATGGCCGGTTCGGAATAGATGGCATTTTCAAAGAGGATATCTGCTGCTGCAACACCCAAACCCGTAGCGATATCGATCACCTGTCCGGTGATGGTAATAGGCACGAGCGGTTCGAGTTCCGCATCAACGGTAACGGTATCGCCGCTGGTGAGGGTGATACCGGGGATCACAAGTGTTTCGTAACCGGCCTTGCTGAAAGTAAAATCGAATGTGCCGTCATCAGCAGTTCCGCTGCTGTAGTTACCGGTGAGGTCGGTAAGAGCATCTACGGCACCGGTGTAGTTCACCTCAGCGCCGAAAATGGGCGCGCCGGTAGAGGCATCGGTCACCATGCCCTTCACATAAGCGGCGGGCGCATATTCCACGCCGATGATGAAGAGGCCTTCTTCCATATCGGAAACAATGATATTGGTAGAGGGCAGGTATGGCCAGGCAGCCCAGGCGCCGTTGAAACCGGAACCGGAGAGCGGAGAAGTATCGTATTCGCCGATCTTGACCATGTTGGTAGGATCGGAAGCATCGGTGATCACCACACCGTCGCGATAGTAAGCGGTAACGAGGTAATCGCCCACCACCATCGTGTTATGGGGAATGGAGCTTGTTCCCGGGTTAGCCTGGAACTGATCGAGTTCAACGATATCGGTGAGGTCGGAAACGTCGTAGGATGCTACCACGGCATTGGATACCTCATCTGTGGTGAAGAGGTAGTTGCCGTCGTCGCTGAGCCAGGTGTTGTGGGTGAAATCATCCGGGGTGCTTTGCTGTCCGAGCAGAACGGGATCGGTCTTATCGGAAACATCCCATACGGAGAACCAGCCCTGATAGATATTACCAGCCCAGAGGGTATCGCCGCGCACATAGCCGTCGTGGATATACCATTCATCCACCTCGCCAACATATTCGGGGTTCATCGGGTCGACGGTAGCGTCAAACATATGATCGCCGCCATTGCCGAGGTTGGAGCCGAATACGTGCACGATGCCATTCTCATCGCAGAAAACGGTGTGGCCGGTCTCCAGACCTACGCCGCAGTCGGTAAAGTTAAAATCCACGGATCCGGGCAATCCTGAGAGGTCGATGCAGAGCAGACCACCGCCAGCTTCCGTAACCACATAGGCGTAGTTACCATAGGTGCGCATTTCGCGCCATATGCTATTGTTGCCGTTTATGAATTGCACCTCCACCGGTGCGGTGGGATCGGTGATGTCTACGATGGACGTGCCATCAAAAGTGCCCACGATCGCATACTCGTTGCCTGCGCCGTCAGACCAGCCGTGCAAGCTGGAAAGCTGATCAGCATAAGGAAGTTGTCCGAGAAATGTGGTGGTTTGCGCACTGAGGGATGCTGTGACCATGCATGCAGCCACCAGCAGAGGAGTAAATTTATTTACCATGTACACTGATTATCAAATCAAAGATAAGCAAATTTTGAGCCGACCAAACCGCGGGGGCTGAGTGCCACGTTGATAAGCGAAAATGTTACGATGCCATGACAGGGTATCAGCTCAGGCTCTTCAGATAGGCCTTCATGGGCTTCCAGTAATAGTCGTGCCACCCTTGTTGAAATGCGGCAGCCATATCTGCGGGCACCTCTTCGTGGCGCAGGGTGAGTAAGGTTTTGCGTTTCGCCAACGGGGTGAGGGTGATGGTCACCATGGAAACGTGTCCCTTCGGCATATCAGCTGCATGCCATTCCTGTTTGATGGAGGCATGGCGTTGCAGGTCCAGGAATTTCCCGGTGATATAGTCGCCCCACACAGCGAAACGTCCGTTCCGGCGTGCGGTGATGCGCGCGGGTTGTCCGGTGAACGCTGCATGATGTACTGGGTCCATCAGCAGGTCGTAGAGCACCTCCGGAGTGGTGTTGAAGGTGACCTCCTGTTCGAAGGCGGTATTTGCCGGTGCTTTTTTCATGATCTACCGGCTTAAAGATAGCAATTGCCTGTCGGCAAAAAGTCAATTCCGACAGGTGCTGATGCCGAACGGTGTGTACAGCGGACACCAGCTGATGAGCGCGGTAAGCAGGAAGATGCCGCCCAGAACAACCAGTACGAGACCTACGGTTCCGGTAACGGTGCCGGTGAAATACAATACAGCGAACAATACCGCCAGTACGGTGCGGATGATGCGGTCAGCAGAGCCTACATTCTTTTTCATGATGTTGATGTTTAATGGTCAATGAATTGGATCACCAAAGCGATCACCACCGCGATGGCGATGCACAATAAACACATGGGTATGAATTTCCGCAGGTTCATGTTGTGATGCTTGGTGCACCAAAAATAGGAAGCCCTTATGGTCAAATCTTGTGACTCAGGTCACCAACCTATAAAATTTGTATGCCTTTGTCGGTTTGCCGGATCTTGTTGTCGGCTTCCAGCTTCCGGATCATGCGTGTCACCACCTCACGGCTGCTGGCCAGATCATCGGCGATCTCGCGGTGGGTGATCGTAAGCAGGTTGGTAGAGGTGGCTTTCGCCCTGTCGCACAGATAATGATAAATGCGTGTATCGAGTTTGGCATAAATGAGTTCGCTGATGGTGTCAACGAGATCGCGGTAACGCTGGTTGTATAGGTCGAGGAATAAGGTATTCAGTGAAGGGTATTTTTTCAGCCATTGTCGCACATCATCGGCATCGAGCAATAATATTTCTGTATCGGTTTCCGTGAATGCGGAAATATTCGATGGCTCATTGGATAAACTGAATGCGAATGACATGATGCAGCTGCCGCCCTGTTGTATATAATACAACAGCAATTCTTTTTCTCCTGCACTGGCGATCACCTTGAGCAGGCCCTGCATAACGATGGGAATGTGTTTGATGTATTGCCCTTCGCGCACGATCTGCTGATGCGCGGGAATAGTGAGCAGCTGCCCTTTGGCCAGCATCTCTTCGATGAGTCCGGATTCCAGATGCGCGAGTGTTTTGAGAA
>DAIMYJ010000058.1:0-19349 GCA_036734545.1 Chitinophagales bacterium | reverse complement strand
GAAGATCGCCGAGGACTTCGATGATTCCCACGGTAGCGCTGATGTTTCACCCTATGATGAGCGCATGCCGCAACGTAAGAGCTGGGAGAAAGGGTGGCCGTTTGAGGCGATACAAGCAGAACAGGTGGGGGTGTAAAAACCCTCACCATTTTTTGACCACTAGTGAGTGGCGTATGATGGTTGATTGACCCGGCAGGTGTCGTGGCCTGCCGGGGTTTTAAACTCAAAACATGAACGATAAAATGATCATCTACCGGGCACTGATAACAGCTATCATCTGCCTCATTATTCTCTCACTCTAAATATCTGTGTATGCAACTGGACGAGAACAAACTGGTAAAAACCACCAAGCAGGTCATTGACGACCTGACCTACTCTCTATTCGAGGGTGGAGCCAAATACGTGCAAACGCTTCAACTGCCTGATGGCCGAACTGCGGAGCTGCACATCCTAATCACCACTGATGAGGATGAGTTTTTAGGGGATATTGAAAATGAGGCGGTATGAAATCACAGTTGGAGTTGTTTAACAAAACTCGTGAGTCGAAAGACCCCATTACATACCTAGACTTATCAATACACCAAAGGATAAATGTTAAGGCAAACTCAGCAGGATTTCAGGCCACCTTCTATTCATGGATACATCGACCTATTATTAAAGCACACCATGATTTTGACAGGCTTACAGATGACTGGTTTTGGCACCACAGCACAAATAATAGATCAATTGATACAATATGCTGGAGGAATTCTAGAACATTATTTTACTGATATATTCTTCAATTAACCATAAACTGCGAGACACATGAACAATGTAGCAATCTTACCGGTGAATGCATCTTCATCACCAACCAACCACGCCGCCTTCCGTAAAATGCTTAAAGACATGACCGTGCCGGAACTGAATGAATACATGGCGATCATCAACAACGACATCATGAAATACGTCAAATCCTACGGCGACCACCGCCCGATGGAAGACACCCGCGAGTATTCCGAAAAACTCAAGATCGTAGCCGAAGAAATAAAAACCCGCCGCCAATTAAATCTGGAATTTGAAGTTGCATGAGCCGTATCAAGCATGAATGTGTTCAGCGCATCACAGATGCAGCTGATATTGTTGAGGTGATCACGGAGCATGTGCACCTGAAACGAGCAGGCACAAACTATACAGCCTGCTGCCCTTTCCATGATGAGAAATCGCCCTCATTCATGGTATCTCCAGCCAAACAGATCTATAAATGCTTCGGCTGTGGCGCATCCGGTAACGCCGTGAAGTTTGTCATGAGCTTCAAAAAGCTCGACTTCCGGGAAGCCATCGAAACGCTCGGCCGTAAGTATGGCATCGAAATCGAGTATGACCAGAACTTCGATGATGAGAAGTATAAGGCCAAGATCGAGGAAGCAGACCAGATCATCAAAGTGAATGAGTTTGCCCTTGCCAAGTTCAAGGCCGCTCTGGATGGAGCACCGGATGAGGTAAAGGATTACCTGGACAACAGGTTCACCAAGGATGAACTGCTGGAATACCAGATCGGCTATGCACCGAACGCCGAAAAGCACCTCACTACCCCACTGATCAACAGCGGCAACTACCAGCCGGGGGTGGCCGCAGGCCTCATCAAGGAATCCGAAGGCACCGGCCGCGATGTGCTTCGCCACCGCATCACCTTCCCGATCATGAACCGTGAAGGCCGCGTGGTTGGCTTCGGCGCCCGAGCCATGGGCGATGCTAAGCCCAAGTATCTGAACAGCCCGGAAAATGCCGCCTACCAGAAGTCAAAGGTGCTCTATGGTTTGAATATAGCCGCGCAGGCAATACAGAAGGACAAATACGCGCGCCTCGTTGAGGGTTATACCGATGTGATCACCATGCACCGCCATGGATACACCAATACCATAGCCAGCTGCGGTACCGCCCTTACACCTGAGCAGGTAAAGCTCATCAAACGATACTGCTCTCATGTGGTGATCACCCGCGACAATGATGCCGCTGGCGTGAAAGCTGCCGGGCGTGACCTTGAAATATTCCTGACGGCAGGATTCAAGGTAGAGGTATGCATGCTCCCCGAAGGTGAGGACCCGGATAGCTTCCTCGGCATGAATACTGAACAAGCTCCGGACCTGCCAAAGGCAGAAGACGGCGTGATGTGGTTTGCCGCCCAAAAGTTTGCCGGCACTGAGAGCGACCCCTTCATGCGCTCGGAAGCCATCAATGCGATCGTGGATCTGCTCAAGCTTATACCCAATGCATTACTGCAGCAGGAATACCTGAAAAAGGTGTGCAAGACCTATAAGCTGAAAGAGCCCGAACTGCGCAAAATGTTTGCCACCAAAAAGGAAGAGCCCAAGAAGCAGAGTATTGCAGACCTGACCGGGGCAGACTACTTCGTGTGGCCGGATGAACTGAAAGAACATAAGGAGGCACTGTCTAAGGACCTGCAGGAGTTCGGTATCTGTATGCATGGCCGTATGATGTATGGCCGCTTTGGCAAGGAAATTCCCTGGGAGCTGCGCGCCATATCAAACTATGAGATAGAGATCGTGCAGCATATGTTCGATGAGAAGTATCCGAAGAAGCTCATCAGGATCACCAATGTGCTCGGTGAAACCAGAATCTTCGATGTGATGAGCGATGACATCAATACCATCCGTGGCCTTGACAATGCCGTTACCCGTCAGGGCAACTATTTGTTCTGGGGAATGGAACAGCATTTTCAGGGCCTGCGCAAAAAGCTGTTCAGCGAAATGGATAAAGGTGCGATGATCGAACAGCTCGGATATCAGAGCGAGGGATTTTGGGTAACCAATACTCACGTCATCAACCGCGATGGATCTGTGGTGAAGATCGATGACCACGGTATATACCGCACAGAAAAGCAGAGTTATTACATACCCTCTGCCAACAAAGCCTACCGAACCAACGATTTTAAATACCATCCGCAGAAAAAGGTCGTGCTCACCATGAGCGAGATATCCGTGCATGACTATGCAGCACTGATGGCAGAAGTTCACCGTGAGCACAGCATCACCGCCCTGCTCTACACCATTGCCAGTGCCTACAGCGATATCGTGTATGACCGGCTCAAAGGGTTCCCGCTGGAATTTCTTTACGGCAAGGCATCTACCGGTAAGGATAACCTGATCATGGCATGCCAGGCATTGTTTGGCCAGCCACAAGCACCGCTCAACCTGGGTAATGGTGCATCAACGATGAAGGCACAGATCCGCAAGTTTGCCCAATTCCGCAACATGGTGGTTAACCTGAGCGAATACCGCCGCGGCGATAAGCGACTGAACGAATATCTCAAAGGCCTCTGGGGCCGCGATGGCTACGAGCGCGGAAACATCGATAGCAACTTCGGGACCGATACCATGCCCATCCTGAGCGGCGTATTCGTTACCGGGAATGATTACCCGGATGATGACGCGCTGATCAGCCGCTGTGTGGTGGAGGAATTCCATAAAACAGACTTCACCACCGAAGAGAAAAGCGCCTACAAGCGCCTGACCGCTACCTATAACAAAGGTGTGAGCGGCCTGCTCGTGGATGTATTCAAGATGCGCGACCATTGGGAGAAGTCATTCCCTGAGTTCCAGGAGCGCGCAGAAAAGGAGATCAAGGCCGATATCCGCGTGGTGGGCGCCAACGAGCGCACCTTCCAGAACTTTGGCGTGATCGGGGCCAGCTATCAGCTCATGCGCGAGCATATACGCTTCCCATGGCAGTGGTCTGATGCGCTCAAACACCTGACCACCCTCATAGAAGTGCAGGTGCGCAAGCAGGCCAGCGGTGGCAAGGTGTCCAAGTTCTGGGATACGTTCATCACCTGCGTACGCACGAAGAACGACCCACTGATGAACTATCAGGACTTCCGGGTGGTAGGCGACAGGATATATATACAAATGTCTAATGTGTATGGCCGCATGCAGAACGAGTGGTTCCGCATGAATAACGAGGGCGCACCAGCCAAGAGCGACATGATGGAACTGCTGCGCACCGATGAGTCCTACCTGAAGGAAGACCCCTCATATCGCTTTGGCGAAGGATCTAACGGACGCAGGAGCAGCGCTATGGTGTTCCGCCTGGATAAGACCGGCATCGAGGGCGAACTGCTCGAGCTGCTGGAGTATGTCGACATTCGGAACGCCCCCCGCGATCAGGAATACAACTTCGAGAAGCACGGCAAGAAGGATGGCCCCAAGCAGGGCGAACTCCAAATGTCGGGTGAACCAGAGGCCGATGTGCCTTTTTGAAATAAAAAATATGCGAAAAATCGATTTTTTAAAAAATAGGGGGTGTTTTTGGCTCTGACACTTTCTGTCGGCTGAAACCCTTGCCAGATAAGGGTTTTAGTGTCAGAAGGTTGACAGAAAGTGACAGATTATGACAGAAACGGGAATATTTTCTGACACTTTCTGACACTTTTCTGACAGCTTTTTAGGCTGAAACCCGCGCAGGAGTAGGAAAAGTGGTGCTGACAGAAATGACAGAAAGAAAAAAGGCACTTCCGGACAAAAAACAGACGAATTCATCATTTTTTTCACCCGAACCGGAGACGGTTCTTAAACAACAATAACCGATATGAGCAAAAAAACAATGTTTCAAATCCTAAGGGATATGAATCAGCACGACATCGACCACAACACCCGACTTGTGGAGGTAGGAAATAACCCTGTTGGAATTCAAATTCACAAAGATTATGGCTACATCACTATGGCAGTGCCTAAAGAGGCCGCAGAAAATCTTATTCTTAGTAACGACGACAAAATCTTTTTGTTGCTACTCGTGGACAAACAAGAATACCTTAAACGTCAAAACCAACAGCCATGAGTAAGCACATACCAATACTATTCAGCACCCCGATGGTGCAGGCGATCCTTGAGGGACGCAAAACGCAGACAAGGCGAATTCTTAAAGTAAAAGGATGCAAGCCTTTTACGCCTGACAATTCATGGAGTATTGAAGATATTATGAGATGGAATAAGGATTATCACCCATACGGACAGCCCGGTGATGTTCTGTGGGTGAGGGAGTCTTTCTTTGCTTATGGGTATTGGTTCCGAGAAAATGAAAATAGCCGCTTTGAGTTTCGTGACTTGACACTGGATCCAGTATTAGGTGTTGGATCATATCAATACATGGACTCAATACCTTCTATTGTTCACATAGGTAAAAACCCAGGTGCAATAGGTTGGCACAAAAGGCCTTCAATCTTTATGCCCAAAGCGGCCTGCAGAATATTCCTGAAGGTGATCAGCGTCAGGGTGGAAATACTGCATGATATTAGTGAGCAGGATTCGATGGCTGAAGGTATACAACAGTTTACAAAGGACGGACAGCTCTTTAAATATGGTATTGATGGATGGGATTGGAGCCTGATGGCTAAGACAGCAAAAGATGCAGTATCAACGCTGTGGGCAATCATCAACGGCCAAGAATCATGGGATTCCAACCCCTGGGTATGGGTTGACGAGTTTGAAAGGTGCGATAAGCCTGAAAATTTTGGTGTATGACTAACGGTTCGGGTATTAGCGATGTGGCGGAATTTCAGCACCACAACCGATATGAAGAACCACAGTTGATTAAAGATAAAATGTTTAACCGAAGTACGTCAGCCGACATATTGCTAATACCATGTTAGCGGTTCGGGCTTCACAAATCACAATAAAATGAAAAGAGAATTTAATTTTTACAAAAGTTGGTATGCAGGATTTCGCCTAATTGATTTAGTTCCGATTTTCAGCTTTACAAAAAATGTTCAGGGATGGTCATTCACTCGTGTCTGGTCATTGAATTGGTTTACATACGCTGCTTCATTCCGTTTAATTAAAAGAAGCGACTTGAATGAAGATAGAAATGTCGCACACGAAAAGAATGTCAAACGATATATGGTGTCATAGCCTGACCGCTAACTCGCGGCTTTGCGCTACTTATAGCGTAAAATACTAGCAATAATCCACATTTTTGTGGAATACTTTATACGGACAAATTCGCCGTGATTTTGTAGCTTCTATAGCTTTGCTTTAAATTATCAATTATGAAACATTACATCGAACAGCGGATATTTGAGCTCGAAGCTGAGCTTCAATCCGCAACGGCCGAACGTAAGAAGGTTGAGCGTAAGTCTGACTATGCCAAGGCAAGGGACATCTACAACCGTATCATCGAGATCGGCGCATGCATCAATGAGCTGCGAATGATCCCCGTAAAAAACTATCCTGACACCACCGGTGGCGAGGGCTCGAAATACGGGAAAAAGAAGAAGACGGGTGTTACCAGTGTTGGTGGCTTAAGAGCTACGTACTAGAGCATCTCTTTTTCATAGAATGACTTTGCAAAAGTAGCACAGGCACCAACCCTGCAAGGATTTTCCCGGCATATCCTCATGCTTGCGGTATTCCAGTTCCTCCTTGCTTGGTTGGTGTCCTTCCTGTGCTGTCACCTGACGGGCAAATCATTTTTATGAAAAAAGAAATGCTCTCCAAACAGCTCGGCTCTACGCCATCACGCCTGCTACTACTGCAGGAATCTCCCGTATTCAAGCTCCTTAACCACGGCCGCAGGTCGCTATCCGGGGCAGAACTCATCGCAGCCATCATCGGTGGCAGAAACTACAGCGCCAATCTGGACAAAGCTACACGGCTACTCAGCCATTGCCAGTTTAACCTGCACACGCTGGCCAACATGCCCACATTCGAAATGCAGTCCGTTTCAGGCTTCAGCTCGGCCCAATGCGCTCAGATCATTGCCGCCATCGAAATAGGCCGCAGACATCAGGCAGAAGAGGTCCCTGAAAAAGTGACCGTGAGATCCAGCGCTGATGCTTTCGATTACATCCGGCACCAACTCGTTGACCTAGATCGCGAGGAATTCTGGGTGATATTCCTGAACCGCGGCAACCGCATCATGACCGCTAAACAGCACTCCATCGGCGGCCTCACAGGCACAGTGGTAGATGTAAAGATCCTGATCAGAGAAGCCATTCAGATGCTGGCAAGCGGCATCATCCTGGCACACAATCACCCATCAGGGAACCTGCAGCCAAGCGATGCAGACATCTCCGTTACACGCAAGCTGAAAGAAGCTGCCAAGCTGTTCGAAATCACCATACTGGACCATATGATCGTTGCAGACCGCAGCTACTACTCATTCGCAGATAACGGCATCCTGTAAAGGGTGCTGTTTTTTAAGCAAAGCCGGGTCAGTTGATCCGGTTTTTTTATGTACCGCCATGCCATCTGGTGTTCGACTTCATTCCGCCGCCAGCGCAGTGTGCTGCCATCAGCTCCGGTGTCGTGCTAAGAATGCACATCTGACTTTCATGGTCGCAAAAACATGCAAAGGTAGGCCTGTGGTCAGTCGGCAAGGATTTTCCCGGCATATCCTCATCCTTGCGGTATTCCAGTTCCTCCTTGCCTTACCTGACCACTCTTCGGCCTACAGATCAGGGGCATATTTTTTAACCATAAAAATCAAATGTATGAGAAACCTTAGCACGAACGACACCTGGATCCTGCGCACACTCGCCAAGCTGGACAGCTACATCAAAGCCGAACACCAGAACTTCTACGATGAGTTCATCGCCCTGCGCACCCACATCAACAAAATGACCTTCATTAACCGCAAAACAGAACTGCGGGATGTCTACTTCCTGCTCCGTGAGGTAGCTGTAACCTACAAAGAAGGTGTTGAGCAATTCAGCACATACTTCGAGACCAAAAAGGTCAACTACAGGGTAGCCGCCCTGATGAAGAAGTATCAAAGCGAGCTCGCTACCGTGCAATAAGGCACGGCTGCTTGTTTATCCGCCCCGGTGGGAAACCATCGGGGTTTTTTTATATTTGTATCCGAAGGATCAACTCCTTCAGTTTAAGGGATAAACAAGGAAGGCCCTGTCTGTATAGGCAGGGTCTTTTTTATGTGGATATGTGCGGAAACTATGCGGATGTGTGCGGGGTTATCGCCTAAATTAGCAGCCATGTATACCCTTAGACTTCCTATCAAACCCCATCTGCGCAAGTTCCTGATCACCGAATATGGGCAGGACCCGATCCAGATAGACCGTGAAAGCCCCCTGGGCATTATGCTGCACGCCTTCCTGTGCAAGCAATATGTGGTGCACCATAATTATGAGCAGCCGAAGCATGAGATCACGCTGCTCATTCCACGGAAAGTCTACGAGATGTCGGGGCATTCGCTTAAACCTTACCAGGTGAGCATGCTCAATAACTTCATCGATGGCATGTTCCGCGATATCCTGTTCGCCGGCGTAACGATGACACAGGCCACGTTTCCCGCCTACCGGGAGAACCACCACAGGAGGATCAGCCCACGCAGGGAATCTGACGGCAAGCGTTACCGGCAGAAATACCAGCGCATCCTTATGAAGCCACAGATCAAAGATGTGATGCTGGAAGCGCTGCAATACTATGGCATCACCGAGGATGACCTGAAGATGGAAACGATTCTCAAAGATTACCAGCGCACCATGCGCCGGAAGCAGGAGAAGAAACCTGCATCGAAAGTATTCCATCCCCCGCTGGTAAAGCCTTCTGTGCCATCCGCACAGATCCGCACACTTTTCTGAAAAAATGTTACACCAATCTGTCGGCTATATTTCACACCCTCAAAAAGTGCTGATTTTGGCGGTTCAGCCTGTCCTTTATGGCAGCTGATCACCTCTGCACTTTTGGAGCATGGATAGCTTCCTGCTCTCAGATCTCTACCGGAACATCCCCGGCTTATGCTACTTCAACTTCGTTGAGTGGCAGGGCATCGGCTCCATACCGGCAGACACCAACAGCATCATTGATACGAACATCACCCTGAAAAGCGGGTATTCCTGGAAGCGCGGAGACCTGTTCTCGCGCACCGGGGAGATGCAGGTGGCAAAGAAGATCACACCTGCAGGGCCAATGTATGAATGTGCTGTTACCGGCTTCTACCCGAAGATAACCCCTACCCTCACCCATCAGTTCTACCTGATGCAGGATTACCGATTCGTGGTGGTGCCCAAGGACCAGAACCTGTATAAGCACCTCATCGGAAGCATTCACTCAGGAGCCACCTTCACATTCACAGAGTCAACCCGCAAGCTGGGCGATGCCACAATGAACGGGTATGATCTGCGCTTCGAGTGGACCACAAAACGGCCGCCACTATTCTATCTGCCGGAAGAAGAGGATGCATTCCTGATCCCGGAAGACGAAACCTACACCCCCGGAGGCACATACGCAGCTTTCTACTATTACAATACCAGTGACCCGAGCATTGCCGCCGTTCCTCCGGCCTCCAACAAACGCAAGTTCAGCGTGCTGGCGGGTAAAAGTATCAGCGACTTTGCCATCTGGCTGAACGGCGTCAAGCTGATTAGCAACGATCCGGATGCGGCAGACAATGCCATATCGGCAATTGCTGCCGATGGCACCGTAACGCTGAATGTGAACTGGGGAAATAACCGCGAAATCTTAATCGTAGTCAAATGAGAAGACTTCTTATAGCACTGATGATGCTGCCGCTGGTAGCATCGGCACAATGGGATGCCAACATGAGTAACTCCATCCGGTTCCACGAGGACGCAGATGGACAGGGCGGTGACATCGGCGTAAATGATTCACTTTATATCGGATGGTCCGGCACCGCATGGGGCACTATCCTTGACACTATCGGCCGCATCAGTAAATATGCGGGTTCCTCCATCACAGATGGGTATACCCTGATCGGATCAGGGGGTAAGCTGGTTCTGAGTGCCGCGCCTTACACGGGCACCGTTACCAGCATCACATTTAACTCCCCACTGACCGGGGGCACCATAACCACCAGCGGAACGGTAGATATTCAGCAGGCCAGTGCCGTGCAGGAAGGAACCGTTACCACCGGAACACAAACCTTCGCCGGCGACAAATCATTCTCCGGCACCACCACCATGGGCGGTGATCTGTATGCCACCGGAAATTTCTTTGCCACTGGTGACATCTTCCTGGGAGACATGAGCCAGACAGAGTTCAACTACCTGGGCAAACTCATTACTTATGATGATGTTACCACCACTAACGGCATGCTGCTGATTGGATCAGCTGGCAGCGGCTACAATGCCGCAACCCTTACTGAAGGCACAGGTATTGATATCACCAATGGCGCCGGCTCCATCACGATCGCGGCTGAGCCGCTGACGGCTACCGAAGATTATATCCTCTTCGGCACCGGGACCGGCGTAAGCTCATCCAGTGATTTTACCTTCGATGACCCCACCAATAAACTAAGCATCAACAGCACCAATGTTGCCATAGGTGGAAGCAACACCGAAGCATTTAACCTGCATGTGCAGGAGAATAGCCGGGTAGAATCGGTAATAAGCGGTTACACATCCAGCAAATCGATCCTTGCCATCCGCCGCGCAAATGGCACTATGGCATCGCCAACGGCCATACTCAACGGTGAAACCATCGGAGACCTGAGCTGGGGCGGTTACAAAGCATCGGCATGGAGCACGTCATCGGTGGCCGCTATCGCAGCAGTAGCCACACAGACGTTTACGGATGCTGCCACTGGCACCGAACTTCAGTTTCAAACGACAGCGAACGGATCCACCGGCGTTACCACACAGATGACGCTGGGGCAGGATGGCAACCTGAAACTTGAAAAGCAGGTAAGCGAATACAACAATATCGCTACCGTTCAGAATGGTATGCCATCGATAATTGAGATCGATAGCTACACAGCGCAATCGGCATCTATGGGGTATACAACTTTATATACTGCCGATGAGGATGGATTTTACCGGATCACCTACACGGCAAAAGTTACCACAGCAGCTACCACCTCCTGCATATTAGGACCATTCACATACAGGTTCACCGAAGTCGATGATGCCGTAGTTACAACAGCACCTTCAGGTAACACCAATCACGTAAATCAAACGAACAGCAATAGCACATCCACCGGATACATTTCCGGATGTTATACCGTGCACGCTAAGTCAGGAACCAATATACAATACGCTATGGGATACACAAGTTCCGGAGCCACAGCCATGCGATACAATCTGCACGTGATTCTGGAGAAGCTGTAACCCTGTCCTTTTTGTTGGAATAAAGGCAAAATATCATTGCATTGACAAATAGTAATGCGTCACAAGCACTACATATCCGCCCTCTCTGAGTATTGGGCACTGATGCCCGATAAATCGGCAGCATACCTTGAATTGGTGATGAACCACTTCAAAGGTGCTGATGTGCTTAATAACGAAAGGCCGAAGGATTTCCTTCCTGGTAAAACTGTTTTGGTTGGCGCAGGAAGCGTTACGCCTTATTTTGTCAGCGAATTCGGGATGGAAGCACCCATTAGTGCCGCCCCCGAAAATTCCATTTCTGTTATCACCATCGGCGACATCATTACCAAGCATGACGGATGGTGCCATGCCGGCATTGATACCAAAGCAGCACTTCTGAGTGAAGCTGAAGCAAACCCGAATACCATCGGGCACATCATTGTTTTTGATACACCGGGCGGTGAGGCGCGCGCTCCCGAGAAAATGGTGCAGGCTATCCAGGCATGCACCAAACCCGTATTCGGATATATCGATAACCTGTGTGCCAGCGCCGGATACTGGATTGCATCACACTGCGACCAGCTCTTTATTTCCGGAAACATGGCACAGGTAGGTTCCATCGGGGCCTACATCACTATTCTCGATCATTCCAAGCGCCTCGAAGCTATGGGCATCAATCTCATCGAGATCTATGCCGAGCAGTCTACCATGAAGAATATTGAGTTCCGCGAAGCCCTGATGGGTAAGCCGGAACGCATGCGCGCGCGGATCACCGAAATGCAGTCGCAGTTCGAGGCTACGGTGCGGGAAGCCAGGGGCGAAAAGATCACCGATGAATCTGTATTCACCGGCTCTCTTCTGCTCGGGCAAAAAGCCATTGATGCCGGTCTGGTTGACGGCATGGCAACATTCAGTGAAGTGGTGCAGAAGCTCGAAGCTGCTGCTCAGGAATTTTCCAATTTAAACTCAACAACATATCACGGAATATGAAATTCGCAAAACTCCTGGCCTTCTTTGGCCTTAAAAACGTAGCCACATCTGTGGCCGAAAAAGGTGATGGCACCTTGGTACTCACCGCAGAACAGGCAGCCGCAGCAGAATCGCTGGCCGGTGAACTGGAAACAGCCAATGCCGCACTGGATGGTGTGCGCACTGAGTTGGCTACAGCCAATGAAAACATGAATGCTGCTCAGTCTGAAATAGCTGAGCTGCGCACCAATATCGATGCGCTCAACAACACGATCAACGAGATCAATACTGAACTCGGTGTTGAGGAAAACGGCTCCGCAATTGAAGCCATCCGCGCGCTCGGCAAACAGCCCGGAAGCATGGGTGCTGGCATTACCAAAAAGAAAGACGAGATCGGGGAAGACAAGAACAGCAAGTTCCGCACCTCATTTGATGAGGAAGCAGATGCTGTGATGGCTGAACTCGGTATCGGTTCTAAATAACAAGCAAATCACAAACAAGAATATGAAAACTAAAGTGTTCTCACAGTCGCTTGGCCTGCTCCTGTTCGGGGTGATCGTGGCCTTTGGCGCCTTCACAGTAGGCGCAACCGTTATGGTCTCCGGATTAGTTGGTGCCGGCTCCATGGCTCTTCCTTTCTTTACCAACACCGCCAACTCTGGCATGCCTGCATTTTGGGTTGCAAACCCGGATGTGAGTGCACTGGCCGCTTATGCCGGCACCTATGAAAAGGCCCTGTTCAGAAGCCTGGTAAACGCGATGGAGTTCCGCAGTCAGGTTGGAACTATCCTGAACGTAAAAGGAAAGCTGAATATGACCAAGCTGGTGACCACTGCCAATGTTCGCCCATACAGCTCTACCGAGCATATGCAGGGCACTTTGGTGTATCAGCCGCGCGTGCTTGAAACCAGCCGTGGTAAAGCTGAATTCCCGCTGGATCCGATCGAGTATCGCGATACCTGGCTGGCAGAGCTCATGAACCGCGAGATCACTGCAAAAGAATTGCCTTTCGCTCAGTTCGTGATGGATTCCATTATGGAAAGCGTAGGCGCAGAGATCAATAACCGCACTTTCTACTTCGGATTCGACAAAGCAGATGCAGTAGCATTCGATGCAGGAGATACCTATGCAGCCGGTGATTATATCACCTATACACCTGCAGGTGGCGTTTTGCACTACTACAAGTGTTTGGCTACTACTACAGCCGGTCAGGATCCGGAAGACACACCGGCCAAATGGCAGGAGGTTGATGCAGAAGCATTCTTCCCTGGTCTGAAGGTGCTCATCGAAGATGAAGTAACTGCAAACAATATCACTGATGTATCTACCGGTGTGGTAAACTCAGGCTCTACTGCCCTTGCAGCATTCAAAGAACTGTTCCGCGCATTACCTGCTCCTTACAAAACTCGTGGAGCTGCGATCTTCGCTTCGCACACTGACTACGAGTATTTGCTGGACGGTATCAGCGATAAATTCCACCAGTATTCCGGTAATCAGGATGGCGCCAACAAGGTTCTGTATCTGCCTGATACTGATCGCAAGTGTATGATCCTGCCTGCAACATGGTTGAACGGCAGCCGCCGACTGATCTGCACCGATCCGAAGAACATCGTGTTCGGGACCAACCTGCTCAGCGATTTCAATAGCATCAAGATCGTTGAATCTCAACTGTGGAGTATCAAGATGGGACTCGCTTTCGAAGGTGGTGTTCAGATCCGCGATCTCGATGGTATCGTAGTGGGTGACCAGGCATAAACCAATAACCTCAAACCCGAGATATCGTGAAAAAGAACGAACTTGAAAAACTGGCTCCGTCAGAACTTCTGCCGGCAGCCATTGCCCTTTCCGAAAAGGCGGAAGCCCAGGAAAAGGAGATCGCCCAACTGAAAAGCCAGTTGGAAAACGCTGCCAAAGAATACGCCGAACTGAGCAAGAAGCTCGATCAGGCAGAAACCGGCGCAGCACCCAAAACTTACGGTGAAGTGAAGGTGGGCAAAGAAGTGTATGAGATCACTCGTGCAAAGGTGATCTTCCGCCAGGCCACCTACACCGCCGCAGATATCATTGAAAACAAGGAGATCGCCGAAGCACTGGTGAAGATCGGTGCCAGCGCACTCCGCAAAAAAGAAGCATAAGGAGGACCAACTATGGCACTTGCATCAATTTCCCGTACCGATCTGAAGCGGAACCTTCCCGGAACCGAACTGAGGATCAAGATCAATACGCAGAGCAACATCACCACCTATGTGGGTTTGCCTGCGGCTCCTACTACCGAGGCTGAGCGCACTACCGTTACCGGTACGTTCGTATGCGCCAATCCGTTCGTGGAGTATGAATTCATTCCGAAAACCGGCCAGCTTACCGGCAAGAAAGTCGGAAGCCAGTTCGAGATCGAATTCGAAGGCGAACTCTTTGTTCCCGGCGACGCCGAAGGACTTACCGCCGAAGATCAGATCGCTCAGCTGCTGAACAGCCGCCTGGTGGTTATCGTTCCTCAGATGAACGGCGTAAGCCGCATCATGGGTGAAACCGAAGACCGCCCGGCTATGATGGCTGAGGTGAGCGGAGGAACGCGCAAAAGCGGTGAAGACGGAACCGTATCCATGATGGTGAAGTTCACCTGCATCAGCGCCAATCCGTTCGGCTCCAAGTTCACCGGCACAGCACCGCTGTCTTAATCTGAACCATCGGATATATGAAAAAGTCTAAGCCTCTTGGTATGGATATCAATTATCTGGTTCCTGCTGATGTAGCTGAGAAGTTTACCTTTTCAGCTGATATCCCGGGGCCGGTATTCCGCCACCGTGATGCTACAGGAAAACTGCTTTACGATTTCAGAGCGCAAACACTCACCATTGAGCAGTGCGAAGATCTGATCAAAAACGGATTCCCTTACATCACCCGGATTGAACTATCCAAACCGAAGAGGAAGGATAAGACAGACGACAAAAGTGACACAGTAGAGTAGATTGTTTCATACATTGAGAAAGCCCCGTTTATCGGGGCTTTTTTTATATTTGTACTGCGAGGGAATTATTGTTGGGAGAACACAAACTATACCGGGGTGGGTTCTCCCTTAGTCGATTCCCTCGCAGTTATCGGCGCCCCGGTTCTTTTTATTATGGAACTGCGAGAAATCTTCACCACCTACTGCGCACATCTGCGCAATAACTTCTATCCTGTTGACGACCCAACAGCAGCCAGCAAAACAGTGACCACCTCTGACCTCATGCAGGAGATCGAAATGCACTTCGGGGAGCTGGGAACGGATGACCATCCCGCCGATCGCAGCGAGCTCGTGCAGACACTCACCGATCTGGGGTTCAAAGCCATCATGATGCCCGGAACCACCGAAATGCGCTGGCTTCTGGCAGAGAAGCGGTGATGTCCTTTATAGGAAATTGCCGCCATAACATCTTTAGGCATGGCAATTTCTACCATTACCGCATGGCTGAACGGAGATCGACTCTTTTCAGACGGCGTTAAACTCTATCTCATCCATGGCACTGACCAGTTCTTCAAATCCGTACTCCAAAATGGATACAGTAAAACTGTGCATCAGAAGTTGGTCAGGGAACTGACCAAACTCGAACACACCGAACCCGAACCAACCGAGGAACTGCCACAGAAAAAGTATGCGCTTCCTGCCGACCTGGCAGAACTCAAGGAAAAACTGAACGGCATGTATTCCGAGCTTCGCCTCATCCATGCCGAACTGCCCAAACAGATCAATCAGAGCGCGCGCCGGGATATGTGCCTGAAGATCATCCGGGACTTCAAAACCATTGATGCCGGCTATGAACTCATCAACCTCTACGAGACCACAGGTAAGCGGCCGCAGTCGACAGAGCAGGTAACTGATTCGGTATACACGCTCAAGCGCATCGTTGACGGGCTTAAACTCATCCCGGCCAATTTGACCAAGACCCGCAGTAAGCTGGCCAGCGAGAAAGACCCTGAGCGCATCAAAGTGCTCAATGAGCGCATTGCCGCCTGGGAGAATGAACTTGCCACAATTCAAACCATCCTTAAACAGAAAGCCGATGTCGTTATTCACGATGCCACAGAAAAAAAGTGAGATCAGCGGCTTTTCTGAGGTTGAGCATTTTATCTCAGCTACGGAAACCATCCTGGCAAGATCAGGGCAAACCATACGTGAGGCAATAGGTGAACTGGTGCCCGATCGGTGCACCGTTTATGTAAGCGGAGGCCGCTGGAGCGCGCACGAATTGAGGGCCTACGTGCTGCAGCAAACAGGTCCGGCAAAGGTCTACATGAGCACATGGGCGATGAGCGAAGACTCCAGCCGCATGCTGCTGGCAGGTATTGAATCCGGCCTGATCACGGAACTCAACTGCATATTCGACCGGCGCCTGCCAGTCCGAAAGCCGGGTATCATGCAGCTGGCCAAACAACTGTGCACCCGCATATCATTGGTAGACTGCCATGCCAAAGTAACGGTGATCACCAATAATCAATGGGGCGTGACCATTATCGGCAGCGCCAACGACACCAACAACAAACGCATTGAAGCCGGTGTGATCATTACCAACCGCGGCATCGCACAATGGAACGCCTCATGGATGATGGAACAGCTCTCCGGCGGAGACCCATTCAACTGGAAAAAGTCATGACCGATCAGCAACTGCAACATATCGAAGAGTTTGCCGGGGCACTCATGTCGCCCAAAGAGATCTGCGTGATCATGCAGCTGGATTGGGAACAACACCGCACCCGGTTCATTGAGCCGACAGATATCATCTATCAGTCCTATCAGCGGGGTAAACTCAGGTCCATAGCCGTAGCCCGGCAGTTCGTGATCAAACTGGCCAACGAGGGCAGCTCTGCGGCCCAGCAACTGATGCAGGAATTTATAACAGAAGTCAATACCAAAGAAGAGAATGAGCTTAATTAAAGCACGGAACACACACACCGCCATTGATGCTATCATTGCCGCCCTGCAAAAAGGCGACCTGTCATTCCTGGACGCCGATACGCTCGACTATTACAACCGGCTGTCATTCGCAGATGATATCATGCGCGATTACCGCAACCACGGAAAAGGTTCCCGCCACCTGGCAAAGATGATCACCGTCAAATACAACGTGAGCGAGGTTACGGCATACAAACTGCTCAATGATGCAAAGTACGTCTTCCGAACGGTCAACATCGTGGAAAAAGACCACTGGCGGTCTGTGCTGCTCGATATGCAAATGAAGCTGCACAACCTTATGATGGTGAATCCTGCCAAGAACTTCAAGCACCTCAATACATCGATTGCCAACATGATCAAACTCGTGGGGCTCGATCAGAAGGATAGCGACCAAATCCCGCTGGATAAACTAGGAGGCAATAAATACGTGATGGTATTCAACGTGGATGGTGAAATGAAAGAGCTCCCGCTGTCATCCATCATGACCATGAAGCCAGATGAGAAGGAAAAGCTCATAGAGATCATTGCCCAGCAGACAGAAGCCGTCAAGTTCGAAGAAATAATGCCAGATGAGCCAGATACACTCGATCAAACAGCTGCAGTTTAATCGGGCGCAGCTCATGTCGCTGCTTTACCCGGTGAAAACCAAGATGGAAATGTGGGGCCGAGGTTCCGGGAAGACATTCCTCATGGCATACGACTCCAAAGAGGCCGCTCATGAGATGCCCGGAGCATCATTCGTGATCGTTGGCCGATCATACGCCAACCTCGAGGATATCGTGTTGCCCGGTCTCATCGCATCATGGAAAGCCCTCGGCTTCCACCCGGGATTACACTACGAACTGAACCGCAAACCGGATAAGAAAAAAGGATGGCCAGATCCATTCGTGGCCCCCCTATCCTATGACCACTACATTCCTTGGTACACCGGTGCCGGGTTCTATATCGCCAGCCAGGATAAGGATACCCCGTTCCGCGGTCCATCCATCGATGGCGTGTATGTTGATGAGGCGCTGAATATCAATAAGGACAAATTCGATGAAGAGATCGTGCCTACTAATCGTGGCCGCAGGTTTAATCACCCACTGCATCACTTCTATCGGTTCTATAGCACAAAGCCCAAAACAACCGGTGCCAACTGGATGTATAAGCACGCCGAATTTATAGATCCTGATCTGCTCAGGCAATACAGGCGCATGCAGAAGGCTATTTCCGAAATGACCATAGAATTCCTTGAACTGGATGATCGTGGCAAACAGAAGCGATTGTTCGAAGAGATCAAGAAGCTGAAATCAAAGATCCGTTGGTTCGCCGATCAGCGCAACCTCAGCTATTACGCTGAGTTTGACTTCTGGGATAACATCCCGAACATATCGATCGCTGACGTGCTGAACATGAAGCAGAATATGTCATCGATAAACTTCCGCATCGAGGTGCTGAATGAGACATTTGATGAGATAGATGGCGGCTTCTACTCTACATTCAAGAGCGAACGCCATGTGGTATATGATACCTACAACTATACCCACATCGATAAACTCTCATCTGAATCCAGACGAAAGCGTGATTGCAGGTGGGATGCCGACCTGATACCAGGGCAACCCCTTCGGGTTGCCGTGGATTGGGGCGGGGTCATCAATAGCGCTCTGGTATGGCAGCGCAATGACCGCCGCATCAATATCAATAACCACCAGTATGCAGAGCATCCGCGGAAGATTCGCGACCTTGCGCGCGACTTTATCGAATACTATGCTCACCACTATACCAAGCATGTGTTACTATGGTTCGACCATACAGGTAACAACCGGCAGGCGAACAGCGAGAAGACCAACGCACAGGAGTTTGCCGGTTACCTGCGTGATGCAGGCTGGACAGTTAGCCTGATGAGCAAAGGAGGCGCCCCTACTCATGAATGGAAATACTACAAAGCTCAGTCTGTATTCGGAGAAGAAGATCCAAGGCTGCCTATCATCCGTATCAATGGTAACAACTGCCCTCACCTGGTAACAGCCATGAACCTTACACCCATCAAACGAGGGAACAATAAGATCGAGAAGGATAAGAGCAGCGAGCGCGATAAACTATTCCCACAGTATCAGGCTACACACGTAACTGACTGCCTTGATATCATTATACGCGCAGAGACCGAAGGGGCAGGCATGCGTGAGTTCAGGGACGTGATACTCGGGTAGGACTCCATCCAACATCGTATAAAATCCTGCAGTCGTGCCGCATAGGGACGGGCTGTGCACTCGTATGGGCATCGCCTACCGCCTGACCAATGCCCTACCCCATAGGTAGCCTTTCATATATGCCTAAAAAAGTAGACGGAAACTGCCAAAAACGGACAGGGCGCGGGGCGGACTTTCGTCAGTCATGCGGCCAGCATCGGTA